>CAUUKU010000068.1:0-11615 GCA_963545665.1 uncultured Campylobacter sp.
GGGCGCGGCGATGAGGTTTCGTCCGGGGCAAAGCTGCGCATTTTGCTCGCATCGATAAAATTTAACGGCGCAGATTTTGCGGTAAAATTTCACCGAGCGAGCGGTTAAAATTTAAAAATAAAATTTAGCTGGTTTCGGTGAAATTTAACCTCGCGCTTAGCGCTGCGTTTATCTCGCTCGGCGCAGATTTTGCTTTGAATTTTAACGAAGCCTCCTAGCAAATTCGTTCGCAAGAAGGGCTAAATTAAAACGAAGCGAGACGTGAAATTTAAAGGCCGGCGAGGCGCTAGATCCGAGATTTGAGACAAAATTTAAAGCGCAACGGAAGCAAAACGATTGAAGAGTAAAATTTTATAAATTTTCAAAGGAAAGGGAAAATATGAAGGTGAAAATTTCTTTGGCGGCATGTATTTGCGCGCTATCGGCCGTGCTTGCTACGGCACAGGAGGGCTCCTTGGGCGAGACTAGTCGCACCGCCGTAAGCAGCTCGGCGCAAGATTTGGGCACCGTCGAGGTAAATTCCGTCGGCGATAATATCAGTGAGAGCGGTATCGACGAGGGCTTTTTGAGCAAAAACGTGCAACAAGGCCTGCTTGCGGGCAAGCGCGCTTTGGATCTTCCGTATCAGATCAACACGATCAGCAAGGAGATCATGAACCACCAAGGCGTCACCGGCTACGAGGAGGCGGTTAAATACTTCCCGTCCGCGCAGATTCAGATGCGCGGCGGCGCTACGGTAGGCCGCCCGCAGACGCGCGGCTTTGAGGGCAGCGTCGTAGGCAACAGCTTCTGGGACGGCTTTTATACTATTTCGACGACGGCGATTCCGATGGCGATGTTTGAGAGCTTTCAGGTACAAAACGGCGTCGCGGGCTCGCTCTACGGCGCACAAAACCCGGTGGGCATTTTCAGCTACACGCGCAAACGCCCGGTAAAAGATCAGTATATAATTTGGGGCGATTACATGTCGCGAAGCAACCTAGGGCTGGGACTTGATCTATCGAATAAATTTGAAAAATTCGGCTACCGCGCGGTGTTTTACGGATCCAACGGCGACAGACAGCCAAAGGGCTCAAATTTGCAGCGCCGCCTAGCCAGCATCACGATGGAATTTTATCCGACGGGCGATCTAACGTTTGAAACCGCGGCGAGCTACTACGAGCACAATACCAAGGGCTTTGCAGGGCAGTTTGCTCTCGGCGTTAAAGACGGTAAGATCACTGACGGCATGGTGCTTCCAAAGGCGGTGGATTCCTCAAGGCGCGGTCTTGGGCAGAGCTTTGGAGGCATGCATCTAAAAACTACCACGGCTAGCGCTAAATTTAAATACTCGCCGCTAGATAAGCTATATTTCGAGGGCGGCTTTCAGTTTCAGCGCGCCGATCGCGACACGCACGGTATAGTAAATTTTATCTTACCTAGCACGCATCCTAAATACACCAAGCCGGGCGATTATCAGACCGTCCATAGCGGCGGTGCGCGCGCGGCGTATAGATTTGATCTGCCGAGCGGCTATCTTAAGGCCAACACGCAGTTTGACACGGGCAGCGTAGGGCACGATTTTAGCGTGCAGACCAACGGCTATCACTGGACGCAGGATAGATATAAAATCGTGAGCACTAACTACACTTCGCCTACCATCGGCAATATCTACGATCCTAAAATTCTAAATTACACCGGCGCTAAGCGCGGAAGCGGGCTATATCACTACGCGGTTTTGGATATGTATAACGTCTCAGTGCTAGACGACATCACGATAAACGATAAATTTAACGTAATGCTAAGCGCTTCGAATGCTTGGATGAAGTCGAAGGCGTATAATAACGCGCAGCAAAGGCTAGTGAAAAACTACGACAAGTCGGGGCTTAGCTGGGCGGCTAGCTTTATCTTTCATCCGGTAGAGGACGCTAGCATCTACTACACCTACGCAGATAGCTTGCAGCAGGGCTCTACTTATGTCTACAAGAGCGGTCCGCATAACGGCGAGGTCGTCTCTACGTCGCCGTATCGCTCCAAGCAGCACGAGATCGGCGCTAAGATCCGCGTAGCCGATATGATCGATTTTAGCGTGGCGTATTTTGACATCACGCGACCGATCGCATATCTAAGTAGCGCTACGGGTATCTACGGCGTGCACGGCAAGCAGCGCAACCGCGGATTTGAGTTTATGAGCGGCGGACGCATCACAGAAAATTTAAGCGTGCTGGGCGGCTTTACCTACATCGATCCTAGGATGCATAACGTAAGCATCGCGGGCGCTAACCGCAAGGTCGCAAACGGCATCCCTAAGATCAATGCAAATTTAATGCTTGATTACGTGATCCCGGGAACCAATAAGCTCGCGGTTAGCACGAATTTCCACTACACCGGCAAGATGTATCTGGATGATCTAAACACCCAGTACACGCCTAGCTTTTTCGTTACCGATCTTGGTATCAGATACACGAGCGAGCATCTTTTGGGCGATAAGACGACGCTACGCTTCAACGTAAATAACGTATTTAACAAAAAATACTGGGCGGGAATGTATCCTGCGAGCGCCGACGGCGCGGGCGGTCTTAACGTGACTAGCGTGCTAGGCTCGGCAAACGGCGTAACGCTAGGCGAGAGCAGAAGCTTCATGCTCTCTGCGGAGGTGAAATTTTAAAATCTAGCGGGCTTAAAATTTTTGCTTAAGCGGCGCGAATGGTTATGGCGCCGCAACCGCTTTTAAATTTATGAAATTTTATCGCTCTAAGCGGCGAGATTAAATTAACGAGGCTTGGTTTTAATTCATTTTAAATTTAAGCCTCGGATTTTGGAATTTTAAACCTTGATTTTAAAATTTCGATCTTTAAATTTTTAAGTCGCCGCGCCTCGGCTTGCCCGCAAAATTTATCCGCGCGCGGTTTAAAATTTAGCCGTTTTTGGTTATAATCTTTGCAAAACCACGAAACGGAGAGCAATGAAACAGATCCTCATCATCGCAAGCGGCGAGTTTGCGCGCCATTTTTTATCCCGCGTAAATAAGCTCAAAGACGTGATGCACGAATATCGCGTCGTCGCAAAAGACGCGTTCAGCGTCCCCGAAGCGCTGCAAAAAGAGCAAAATTTCAGCATCGAAATTTTTGATCCCACGAGCATTGAGCGACTGCGCGTCGTGCTGAGCCTAGCAGAATTCGATCGCTGTATAATGATAATGGATGATGAGTTTGACGCCAAGGTGACGCTAGAAAATTTAAAGACGCTCGCTCCCGATTTGGAGCTTTACGCAGCCGATTTCTGGGGACTTTTGCGCGAAAATAAAAATGAAGCTCACGTAAAAATCGTAAATACTCTCGCGCTAAATTCCTCGCGTTTCATCGGCTTTTTGCCCGACAGTCCCGTTTTTGCGGGAAATATCGGGCTTGGGCGCGGAGAGATAATGGAGGTCAAAGTGCCCGTAGGAAGCTCGTTTGCGTATAAAAAGCTAAGCACGCTTCGCAATGACAAATATCAAATTCCGATGATCTACCGTCACAACAATTACATCGTAACAAGCCCCGGTACCCGCATCTATCCCAACGACACGATCTTGGTCGTGGGCGAGCCAAGTGCGCTGCGAGCGGTGTTTGCGGAAGTCAAGAAGCAAAAAGGGCAGTTTCCTTCGCCGTTCGGGCTAAATATCTACGCGCTAATCGATATGAAAAAGATGAGCGAGGAGGGCATTTCAAAGGCGATTAGGGCGCTTGAATTTTTAGATGGACGTATCAAAAATCATAAAATTTATCTGCGAATTTTAAATCCTACGATAAACGACGAGTTTGCGCGGATGAAGGAGCTGTGCGAGCGGGATAAATTTGAAATTCTCATCGATTACTCGGGCGAGCTAAATTTAAAGCGCGATATAAGCGAAAACAAAGCAGGGCTTTTAGTTTGTAGCAGCGAGGTTTTCGAGGCGAAAAAGAGCGCTTTAAAGGCGCTTGAAATTCCCGTGCTAAGCCTGGGCGAGAACGAGTTGAAGGATGTAGAAAAAAGCGTCGTAATAAGCGGCGGCGAGAGGCTGCGCGAGGAATCTAGCATCGTCTTTGACATCAGCTCGCAGCTCGGCATAGACGTGTATCTGCATCTTTTCGGCGATGCGGGCGGCAAAAGAAGCGAAATCGCTCAAAGCTATCTGAATTTTTCCAAGCTTTTCGATCAGAACTTACACATCGTAGAAGAGGAGGGTAAAAATCCCATTTTAGCGCTTGGCAGTGAGCGGAACATATTGCAGTTCGTGCCTTTTAACGATAGAATTTTAGGCAAAAAAATCACGGCAATTTTCAAAATGGATCTAGATCAGATGTATTTTAAGCTCGGCAAAAACCATCAAATTTTTATCCCCGACGACTATGGATACGAAAAGTAAGTAAAATTATGTTACAATACCCAAAAATCAAAGGCGGCGCATGAAAATTGATCTTAGCTTAGGCGAAAAAAGTTATAGCGTTTTTATCGACGAACTGCAAGAGATCAGGCTTGCAGGCAGCGTCGCGATCGTCACAAACCCCAAAGTAGGCGGGCTATGGCTTAACTTTTTGCTAAGCAGGCTAAAGTGCGATAAGAAATTTATAATCACGATCCCGGACGGCGAGGAGTATAAAAATACCGCGAGCGTGGAGCAAATTTTGCAGCAGCTTTTCAGCTCCAAGCTTGACCGTAAAAGCACGCTCATCGCTCTTGGCGGCGGCGTCATCAGCGACATAACGGGCTTTTGCGCGAGCATTTATGAGCGCGGCATCGATTTTATCAATATACCTACGACATTGCTAGCGCAAGTGGATGCAAGCGTCGGCGGCAAGACGGGTGTGAATAATCGCTTCGGCAAAAATTTAATCGGCTCCTTTTATCAGCCGCGCGCGGTTTATTGCGAGAGCAAATTTTTATCTACTCTTCCTGCGCGAGAGTTTGCCGCTGGCGTCGCGGAGGCGGTAAAGATGGCAGTAAGCTTTGATAGCGAGCTGTTTGAATTTTTCGAGACGCACGATCTGAAAAGCGCCGATGAAATTTCGCATATAATCGCGCGCTGCGTGGCTATCAAAGCTGACGTCGTGGCTCGCGATGAGCGCGAAAACGGCATCAGAGCGGCGCTTAATTACGGCCATACCTTCGCGCACGCGATCGAGCAGAGCACGAACTATACGCGCTTTTTGCACGGCGAAGCCGTAGCGATCGGAATGGTGATGGCAAACGCTTTGGCGCGGCGCCTCGGCAAGCTAAACGGCGAGCAGGAGGGGCGGACCTGCGCCGTGCTTCAAAAATTCGCGCTTCCGATAAAATTTCACATAGCGGACGCCGACGCATTTTACGAGCTGTTTTTTCTCGATAAAAAGAGCGAAAACGGCAAGATAAAATTTGTTTTGCCCGACGGCATCGGTAAATTTCATATCGCCGATGATATAGACAAAGCCGCGGTAATGGCTACGTTAAGAGAGTTTGTATGAAAATAATCGCGGCTATTTTTTTGATTTTCGCCTCTTGCTTTTGCGAGGCGGATCCCGGTGCTCCGAACACCTCTGCTCCGCTCCGCGCGGAGATAAATGCTAGCGTGCCGCATGGCGCGGGCGCAGAGATAGCCTCTGGGCTAAAAGCTCAAATAAAAGCGATAGATGACGAGATCAAAAATAATATCTGGATCTCGCGCTTTTCAAATTTCATCGGCTATCAAAATTTACAAAAGCAAGCAAAACAGCTGGAAGCAGAGCAAAAAAAGCCTGCTAGCGCCGATAAGATCACCGAAATTCAAAAAAAGCTACGCGCCGCAAAAGAGCAGTTAATTCTGCTAAAAGAGTATGAAAAATCCCCGTTTTTAGACATTATCGCGATGCCCGAAACCCCCGAGCCTGCGCGCATTACAAATCCTTTTTCGATAATTTCCGGTTTTTCTACGATTAGAAATTTGCAAGCCCAAAAAGTGGAGCAGAAAAACGCCATCGAAAATATCAAAGCTTTGATTGAGAAATTAGAAGCCAAAAAGACGCTATACGCGCGCTTGGTGCAGATTGACGCCGATGCGAGCACGCTTGAGGAATACAAAAATTTAGACTATGAGCTCGGAGAGTTCAGCTCCGCGTACGAGATCGCGCAGACTACGTACGACGTTTACGAAAAAAAGATCAACTCCCAAATCGCCGTGCAGACAGCCGATATAAAAGCGCAGATCAAGCGCGCGGGAAACATCGCCGTATGGATACTCGTAGTCATCGCGCTGTCGTTTTTCTGCAAGGTGGTGGCGAAAAAATATATCAAAAACGACGAGAATTTCTACATCGCAAACAAAATCATCAATGTTTTAAATTTCACGCTGATCGCGCTGATACTGCTCTTTTCTTACATCGAGAATATGACGCATTTTGTGACGGTTCTGGGCTTTGCCTCGGCAGGTCTTGCGATCGCGATGAAAGATATGTTTATGAGCTCCTTAGGCTGGCTTACGATCGTGCTCGGCGGCAGCTTTCGCGTGGGCGATCGCATCAGGGTGCACAAAAACGGCGAGACCTACGTGGGCGACATCATCGATATTTCAGTGCTTAGGATGACGATTTTTGAGGACGTCACGCTTACTACGTGGAAGGAGAATAAGCGAGCCGGCAGGGTTATTTTTATACCGAACAATTATATTTTTACCGATCTTATCTCAAACTACACCCACAGCGGGCTTAAGACCGTCTGGGACGGCATTAGCATACTTCTAACCTTTGATAGCAACCATAAAAAGGCAATGTATCTTATAAAAAACATCGTGCGGAAGTATTCCAAAGGCTACACCGACATCGCCAAAAAGCAGATGAGCCAGTTGCGCTCGCAATACAGCATCAAAAATCCAAATGTCGAGCCTAGAATTTTCAGCTTTTTCGAGCCGTACGGCATTGAAATTTCGGTTTGGTATATGACGAACTCTTACGCGACGCTCGGGCTTCGCAGCAACATCTCGGCTGAAATTTTAGATGCGCTAAGAAGTGAGCCCGATATCAAGATCGCTTATCCCGCATACACGCTTTTTAACGGCAAAAATTACATGGCGGCGGCAGGCGGAAATTTCATGGCGCAAGATCTCGGCTCCGAGCAGCAAGGCTCACAAAATTTAAACGCAGCGGCGCAGGGTGCGGGCTTTGCCACAGGAAGCGGATCCGGGAGCGAAATTTGAAAATTTATTTTAAAACGTTTGGATGCCGCACCAATATCTACGACACGCAGCTTATCAAAAGCAACCTCAAATCGGGCGAAATCACGCACGACGAGCAGGGCGCGGACGTAGTCGTGATAAACTCCTGCACCGTTACGAATGGCGCCGATGCGGACGTGCGAAACTACGTAAATAAGATGAACCGCCTCGGCAAAAAAATATTGCTAACCGGCTGCGGCGCGGTCTCGCGCGGCGAGGAGCTGTATAAAAACGGCGCGGTCTTCGGCGTGTTCGGGATGTCGCAAAAGGAAAAGATCGACGAGTTTTTGAGCTCACGGTCAAAATTTTACGATATCGGAGGTCTTGACGGCGTCGAAAAAAATCTGGTAAGCGACTACGAGGATCACACCAAGGCCTTTATTAAAATTCAAGAGGGGTGCGATTTTAACTGCAGCTACTGTATAATCCCCTCGGTGCGCGGCCGCTCGCGAAGTAGCTCTGAGGGAGCGATCTTAAAAGAGGCGGAGAGCCTTGCCGCAAACGGCTTTAGCGAGATCGTGCTAACCGGCACCAATATCGGAAGCTACGGCAAATCCACTGGTACGAGCCTCGGCGCGCTACTTCAAAAGCTGGGCGCGATACGCGGAATTCGCCGCATTCGCCTAGGCAGTATCGAACCCTCGCAGATAGATGAGAGCTTTCGCGAAATTTTATCCGAGCCGTGGCTGGAGCGGCATCTGCATATCGCGCTTCAGCACACTTCGCAAAAGATGCTTAGCATAATGCGCCGCCGAAATTCCGCGCTAAGGGATTTGGAGCTTTTTTGCGAGCTTGCGGAGCGCGGGTTTGCGCTGGGGACGGACTTTATCGTCGCGCATCCGGGCGAGAGCGAAGAAATTTGGCTCGAAGCGGTGGAAAATTTCAAAAAATTTCCGCTCACGCATCTGCATGCCTTTATCTTTTCGCCGAGGCAAGGAACCGCCTCGGCGTCGCTAAAAGGCCGCATAGACGGCAAAACGGCGAAGGCGCGGCTAAAGATGCTGCAGAACATAACGGCACTGAATAATTATAAATTTCGCCTTTCGCACAAGGTGCCGCTAAATGTGCTGATCGAGCGGAAAAACGGAGAATTTTATGAAGGATATGATCAATTTTATGATAAAATTTGGATCAAAAGCGATGAGGATTTGTCGAAAAAATGGATGGAGATAAGAGATTATGAGGTTAAATTTGATGGAAATTTTGCATAAAATCAAAAAAAGCAAGCTAAATATAATTCTGATTTTTTTAGTGCTGCTTATCGTTTTGCTCTCGATCGTTTATTTTAAAGACGATTCGCGATACATCACCGAGCGCGAATTTAGCGAGCTAGTCCGCGCAGATCAGATCAAGCGCGCGCATATCGAGGATGGCAATTTAAATTTTACCTACGACGGCAAACGCTATAAAATTCTAACCGATATCGTTAATTTAAAAGAGCTCTCCAACCACGCTTTGATTACAAAGGAAGAGGATAGCGGAAGCGGCGGTATCAGCGCGATCTTGGTAATTTTTACGTTCGCATTTTTTCTCTTTGTATATTATTTTGAAACCGTTTTGGCGCGGCGCCGCAGGATGGACGGTGTAGGCGCTGCGCGTCAAGGCGGCGGCGCAAATGCGGAGCTCGGCGATCTTTCGCCAAGCGTTAGCGACGTGAGATTTAGCGACGTCGCGGGCATCAGCGAGGTCAAGGATGAGCTCATAGAGATCGTGGATTTTTTAAAAAATCCCGCAAAATACCGAAATTTCGGCATCAAGCTGCCGAAAGGAATTTTAATGATCGGCGAGCCGGGCGTCGGTAAAACGCTAATTGCAAAAGCCGTGGCGGGCGAGGCGGACGTGCCGTTTTTTTACCAAAGCGGCGCAAGTTTCGCTGAGGTCTTTGTGGGCGTCGGCGCCAGGCGAGTTCGCGAGCTGTTTGCGAAGGCCAAATCCTGCGCGCCCGCGATTATTTTTATCGACGAGATCGATGCAGTCGGCGGCAAGCGCGGCATCGGACGCAACGACGAGCGGGAAGCAACGCTAAATCAGCTACTGACCGAGATGGATGGATTTGAGGAAAACAGCGGCGTGATGGTAATCGGCGCGACTAACAAAATAAATTTGATCGACGATGCGCTATTGCGCTCGGGGCGCTTTGATAGGCGCGTTTTCATCGGGCTTCCGAACTACAAAGACCGCATCGAAATTTTAAAAATTTACCTCGAGGGCAAAAGATGCAGCGCGAATATCAACAAAGTAAGCCGCCTCTGCGTGGGCTTTAGCGGCGCGGGAGTGGCGACGCTGGTAAATGAGGCCGCGATCAACGCTCTTAAGCGCGGCAGCGATACGATCGAGCTTAGCGATTTTGAAAACGTGCGGATGAGGGTCTTTTACGGCGTGCAAAAAAGTAGAATTCTCACCGAATACGAAAAGGAGATCCAGGCGTTCTATCAGGGAGCAAAGGCGCTTAGCGCGTATTGGTATTCGTTTGATTTCGAAAAGATCGAGCTTTTAAACGATAAATTTTTAAACGAGGATTTCGAGATCGAATCAAAAACGCAAATTTTAAATCAAATCAAAGTGCTTTTAAGCGGCATGGCGGCGCTACAGATCCATAAAAACGACGCTTTTTCAAATTCCGCTAGCGACGTAAAGCAGGCTATCGCGCTGGCGCAAAAGATGGTTTTCGAGCTCGCGATGGGCGATAGCTTCACCCCTAGCGCGCAGAGCGTGAATAAAATTTTGCAAGATTGCTACGACGAGGTAAGCGAGATAATCCGCACGATGCAGGATAAGCTAAATCAAATTTCAAAGCAAATTTTCGTCTATGAGTTTATCACTTTCGAGGGGGTGCAAAGTATATGCGATCCCGCCGCTACCGAACAGGACGGCACTGCCGCGCAAGAGCAAGATTTGCAAAAGCCGGAAAAAGATAGCGAAAGCTCTGAAGAAAAGCCGCAAAACGGCACGCTAAATTTCGATTAAATTTTAAATTTAAAACAAGGAGGAAAAATGGTAAAAATAGGAGTTTTAACAATCAGCGATCGCGCTAGCGAGGGCGTTTATGAGGATTTGGGCGGCAAGGAGATCATCCGCGTGATGGATGAGTGGCTAAACTGCGAAAGAGAGTATTTTTACGAAATCGTCGCCGACGAGCTTGAACAGATCAAAAATAAGCTTATTTATTTTTGCGACGAGGCGGGTTGCGATTTGGTGCTAACCACGGGCGGTACGGGTCCTGCACCGCGCGACGTAACGCCTGAAGCGACCGAAGCGGTAAGCGACAAATTAATGCCCGGCTTTGGCGAACTGATGCGCGCAGAGAGCCAAAAGATCGTACCTACGGGAATTTTATCGCGCCAGATAGCGGCGATCCGCAAAAAATCTCTGATTATAAATTTACCCGGTAATCCAAAAGCGATCGAAGAGTGCCTGCGACCGGTATTTTCGGCGGTGCCGTATTGTATCGATCTGATCGGCGGAAATTACATAACGGCGGATGAAAGCAAGATCAAAATTTTTCGTCCGAAACGCAAATAATTAACCGGATTTATTTTGAATTAATCGATTTACGATATCATTTTGTAAGAAATTTAAGGGAAAATATGCAGATAGATCACAACGATATTTTGGAATTTCATAAATATTTTAGCAAAATCAGCCACAGCAAAGGCCGCATCCGCATCCGCGTAAGTCCCAAAATAAGGGAGTTGCGAGATAGCGTGAGCGAGGAGAGCCTAAAGGCTAAAATCGCCGCGATTCGCGGGATAAAAGAGTATAAATTTAACGCCCTAATCGGCTCGCTGACGATTCATTACGACGAAGATATTTTCCCGATGCATCTTTGGGATCAGTTTTTGCAAGGCATCAGCTCGCCGGAGCTTTTGCGGCTCATTAATTCCAATATTAAGACATTATTTTGAAAGCAAAAAATAGAGCTAAAAATATAAAACCTAGCGCGATTTTAAGCGAAACGGAAGCCACAAATCTAGCGCTTTTGTTCGAAAAAGAGGCGCTTATTTTGGAATTTTATTCGCTCGGCGCAAAAAATTTCAAAGATGAAGGTTACGAAAAAATTTTAAAATTGCGCGCGGAAGCATTGCAAAAAACATTAAATTTTGCGAGCGCCTGCAACGCGCAGATCGCGCCTCCCGCAAGTAGCGATGAAATTTTAAATGCAAAAAACGAGGGCGAGTTTTTGACCTCCGCACTTTTGATTGAAAAAAGCGCGATGATGTTTTACGACGATCTGATTAATTCCAGCGAAAACGCGGAATTTATCGATCTGCTCTACCGAGCGCAGGCGGTTTCGTATAATGAAATTTTGCCGATTTTAAAAGAATTAAATTTAAAAACCGATACCGATAAAAATTTCGCCGATTTTTCACAATTATTAAATGAAATTTTAAAAAATCCGCATGAATTAGAGCGGATATTTGAAAAATACGATTTACAAAACATCTTAAAT
>CAUUKU010000069.1:0-11426 GCA_963545665.1 uncultured Campylobacter sp.
AGCCCCCGACGACGCTAGCGGTGCAGGCTACGCCTGGGTATTTTCATTAAGCGACTATGCCGCATAAATTTGAGTTAAATTTATGCGCTTAGTTCGCCGTTACGCCTCGCGCATCTCCTCTGCTAGACGCTTTTTGTAGGTGCGCTTGAAATGAAACGCCCAAATTAGCGGAAATATTATCTCCAGCCCTTTCCAAAATGCAAACCCGCCATACTCTCCAGGAATGGTAAAAAAACATCTGCAAACCGCATAGCAAGCGACTACATAGCTTGTCCCAAAGACGGCACCCCAAGCTACTATTTCAGAGTCGGTCGTAACAACCCAGATCGCAATCAAATATATGAAAGCGCTTAATAACGCAGTCGGGAAAAACCAATTCAGAACGCCCAATTTCTGGTAGTTTACGTCCGCGGTAAGATAGCCCACCGCGCACGCGATGATACATAGGGTGCATAAAATAGCGCGCAGCACGGCTAGAAAGCGTAGTCCACAGGGTCGTATCGCGCCTCCATAGTCGCTATTTTCGTAACTACGGCTTTGCTTATTTTTGTTGCCGCGCCCCGCGACATAGACAAGATGCGCGCCCAACGCTATGAAACACGCACATTGAATGAAGTCCATAAATATGAAGCTGCCGAGTGCATCACTTTCGCCTACCTCGCCTATTAACCTAGGCCACGAAAATTTTATTATGCAAAACGTCGCCGCGAGCAAAATCGGGTGCAGCGCGAGCCTACCGTTTCGCAAATCGGAGAGTAAATTTTTAAAATATCTCATGCTTTCCCCTTAAAATTCCGCGGAATTCTGAAATCCCGAAAGAACTCCGCGCGCATAGTTTGCGAATAGAATTTTAGAATTTCCCGATGCTAAATTCTATCGCTCAATTTAGAATTTTACGGCATGGGGTTTTGAAATTTGACGTAAACCCCGCCCACTTTCCATATTTTAAGGCGCAGTTCGGAGCTGAAATTTTAAAGCCACTTTGCTCGTTCATTGCTAGGGTCCGTTTCGTTGCCGATCGCTTCGTAGCGCGAATAGTAAAACTCCACAAACTCCCGCACCTGCGCCTCGCGCGGCAGATACACGCCGACGCTAAGCTCTGCAAAGCGCGATAAAAATTCCGCTGCGTCCTTTTTGTCGCAATAAAGCCGCGCTAGCTCCTCGTAGTTTTGCAAGCACGCGGCTTTGAAGCTCTCATAGCCTGCGCGGTCAAATTTAACCGCCAGCCGCATGCCGTCAAATTTCAAAACGCCCGATGCGAAAAGCAAGCTCAGATGTATCAACGCTTCGCAGTAGTAAGGCTTAAGCTCCTCCACTCGCTGCCACGCGATGAGTCCCACGGCGCGGCGGATCAGCTCGTCCAGCACCGGCAGGCAAAACTCCTCCTCCTCGTGGAAAAAGAAGCTCACAAGCCCGCCTGTGGTCGCTTTGTACTCCTCAATGAGCTTAAAAAGCCCCGAGCGGTTCATGCGCGCCTCGGTGTCCGCGTCGATGAAAAATATATGCCCGA
This sequence comes from uncultured Campylobacter sp., assembly GCA_963545665.1. Taxonomy (GTDB): domain Bacteria; phylum Campylobacterota; class Campylobacteria; order Campylobacterales; family Campylobacteraceae; genus Campylobacter_B. The sequence continues at coordinate 1,511 of CAUUKU010000069.1, forward strand.
ACTCATGCCCGATCGTCGATATTTCGTAGACGCGGCGCCAAATTTGCGGCTTTTTAAATAAAATTTCGCGTCCGAAATTTAGATAGTCAAGGTCGAAAATTTCGCTGCTTAGCCGCATAAAAGGTCTAGCCTTGGCGCTTTCATAGACGAAATTTACGAAGGCGAAAATTTTCTTACCGCAGTTGGTGCTTACGAACTCGTCATTAGGCACGACCTGCGCCGAAAAGAGCCCGTTAAGATCGGCGCCGTAGTAGATCAGCGGCGCGCAGACGTAAAGCTGGGTTTTGGCGATATTTGAGAGCACGAGCGAGTGCATGACGGCATTGTTTGCGCCGATTTTTTCATACGCGCGCTCAAAGCTCTCGCTTACGCGCGCTTTAAATTCCTCCGCGCTAAACTCATACGTGCCTGCAAGCCTGACGTCCCATTCCAGCGCGACTGCGTGCGTATAGGCGTCCTCGTAGTACTCAAGCGGATGACCGATCTGAAGCGGCGTTTTTATATCCATCCACGCGATCTCCGCATCCCGCCACGCGCCGATCACCGCGCTGGCGTCCTTTTCGCAAAAGGCCTGCTTGAGCTTGGACAGATACGCGACGTAGGCTAGCTCGCTCTCATCTTCGGCAAGCGTCACCAGGCGCTCCAAAAGATCGCTAAATTCGCTCTGCAGCTTCGCCGTCTCATCCGCAAAGGCCACGGCGTAGGGCACCATTTGAGATTTTCCCTCGCGCTGCACTATCGCGCCGTAGCAGCGCTCGCAGATCTCGCCGTGAGGCGTGCGCATAAACAGCTCCTCTTGCAGTAAAAATTCTTTCGCCTGCGCAAGCGAGCTAAATTCCTTTTCCCAGCGCTTGTTCGTGCTTTCGATAATTAGGGCTTGCCAGCTTTTTTGCATATCGCTTAGTACGAGCCCGATGCGGTGGATGCCCTTTAAAAGCTCCAGATAAAACGGCTGCAAAATCCCCTGCGCGCCCGCCTCGGCGATGAGAGCCGCGTGCATGCTCTCGTGTATTTCGCGCGTGAAATCATACATTTTGCTCTTAAGCTCGCGCTGTCGCGCCTCATCGTAGCCCAAGCGGCGAAATTCTTGCAGTAGCGGATCCTCTTTGAGATCAACGATTCGGCGCAGCACGGCGATGCGCGCAGTGTCGCTCGGCTCAAAGCCGCAGATCTCCAGCCCGCGCGCGATCAGCTCGGCATGCGGCTCGTCGTAGAGGGCGTTTAGTCGTGCCTTAGCGCTCGCCGCCATCTCGCTAAGTTTTGCAAAATCGTTCATCGCGTATCCTTTTTGCCGATTGTATCGAAAAAGTGTTAAATTTACGCGGTTAAAATGGGCTAAATTTTAAAATTTAGGAGTAAAAATGCAGGATTTAAGCGATTTCGGCGAGCCGCGCATAAAGGTCGTGGCGCTGCCGAAGGACACGAACAGCTCGGGCAATATTTTCGGCGGCTGGATACTAGCTCAGATCGACCTTGCGGGCGCGACAGCAGCATGCGAGATAGCGCCCGAGCGGGTGGTGACGATCTCGATGCAAGAGGTGGTGTTTAGACAGCCCGTATTCGTCGGCGACGTGGTGAGCTGCTACGCAAAGGTCCTAGGCGTGGGCAATACCTCGATCCGCGTGCAGATAGAGGTGGCCGCGCTGCGGCTGGGTGAGAACGGATTTCGCGAGTGCCTGCAAGTAACGAGCGCCGTCGCTACCTATGTCAGCGTCACCAAAGAGGGGCATAAAAAGCCGATCAGCGCGGAGATCAAGCGGCTGCACGGGTTTTAAGCCGGGCTGTTTAAATTTGAAATTTTAACTCGCTCGGTGAGCGGCGTTTTTGCAACTTGAATGTTTAAATTTGATCTTTGGATTGAAATTTGCGCCCGCAGCTTCGAAGCGAGCGCTTTAAATTTCATACCGGCCGCCGTGCTTTAAACGAGCTTTTAAGCTTAGCCGCTTTGCGTCGCGCGCCTTGGGCTTGAAATTTAGACGAGAATTTTAAAATTTTACGGGTAAATTTGCGTGGAGTTTAAAATTTTGCGGCGCGCAGATTAATAATTAGATCAAAACGCGCCGCAGCACTCGCGGCTAGTTCGCAGAGCCCTGAAGCTCTTCGGCAAGCTCGCTTTCGACCTCGGAGTTGCTCTTTACGACCATGCCCGAGCCGTGGATGACGCTAGGCATGCAGGACGTGCAGACGTGCACATCCTCGCCGTTTTTGTGCGCCTTGATAAATACCGCGTTATCGTCCTCGCTGCTTTTTAGCAAGCAAATATTGCAAATGTAAATATCGCCTGATTTCATAAAAATCCTTTCAAAAAAATTGCCTTATTTTATGAAAATTTTAAAATTTTTCATTGATTTTAGTTAATTTTTAGCGATTTTTGGTCAATTCTCGCTCCTCGATCAGCAAGATGTGGCTTAAAAAGATAATGAAAAATAGCTGGAAAAACAGCCCCACCAACGGCACCAAACACAGCAGATAAATGACGAACGCGCTTAGGCTAAATTTATACCCGCCGCCCCTTTTGTAGCAGCGCTCGAAGCTTTTGGCGCTTAACGTATTTGAGGCGACGTCGATCAAAATTAGCTTGTAATAGATATAAAAAAACGGCACGTTGATGATGAATAAATTTATCACCGGCACGAACAGAAGCACCGAGCAGATGAATAAAATAGCTAAAAATTTTAAAATTTCAAGAGCCGTCAGCTTCAGCACTCGCGCCGTGCTCGCCTCGTCCGCGCGGCTTAGGCGGTAGTGGCGGGCGTTGATCTCTTTAGTAACCGTAGGCGTCAAAAAGGCCGCGATTAAAAGCGCGCAAAACACGCTAAGCATCAGCACCGCAAAACTTGCGAGCGCGTAAAAAATCGCTCCGATGATCCACTTCGTCGCGGCAAAGCTTAGAATTTTCGCGATTATCGGGAAGCGCTGCTCGTCCAAGAAGCTAAAATCGCCGCTTTGCGCACCGGCGCTAAGTGCGCTAAAAAGCTCGCTGCCGCCGAAATACGCAACCATGCCCAAAATCACTAGCGGGCAAAAAAACGGCAGCAGCGAAAGCAAAATGAACTTGCGCGTAAAAAAATCCTCGCTGCTAAGTCTAAAAATTTTACCCATTTGCCGCGCTCGCGTTAAATTTTAAAATTTCAAGCCTTGCAGCTTTTGCGGCATTCGCGGCTCTCTCTACTCTCGCGGCGAGGATTTTGAAATCGCCGGTCGGGATTTTAAAGTCTGCTATGGGGGTTTTGAAGCTCGCAGAGAAAATTTTAAAGCCCCGGATGAGGGTTTTGAAATTTGCTACGGGAATTTTAAGGCTCGGGGTAGAAATTTTAAATCTCGCGATTTGCGATTTTAAATCTTGCGAGCTAAGCCTCAGATCTCGCGGCGAGGATTTTGCGGCTGCGCTGCGGGTTAAAATTTGAGCCCTAAATTTCATGGCCAGTTCTGAGTTTAAAATTTTGTGCCCGAAACTCGCAGCCGAAATTTCACGACCGAATTTTTGTTTAAATTTCGCGATCAAGCTTGCGATCCAATTCGCGTGTTACTTCACGGCCTCGTAAATCTCGTCTAGCTTGGCGTAGATCTCGCCGACGCTTACCGCGCCGCCGGCAAGAATTTCGAGCAAAACCTCGTTGTCCTCTTTGCCGCCCCAAATTTTGCGGTAGCTGCCCTCTTTGTAGCCGTGGTCTTGACGGAATTTATTCAGCACGTTTTTGCCGATATATTTTTCAAATAAAATATCGAGGCTCACGCCGCATTTTAGCGCCACGCGGAAGTAATTGGTCAAAAGATCGTGTATATCGATGTCAAAGCCGCTGGTTTGGTGGATGATGATCTCGATGTCGTTGATGATCTCGTAGATGCTGTATTCGTCGATGCTGTAAGCGTAGGAGCTAAACTCCCCGTAGCCGCTTACGGCGATGATCTCGCTGACGATGGAGTTTAGATCTTTGATTTTATAATTCTGCTCCAAAATATAGCTCATCACGAAGTGCCAGATATCTATGATCTCGATTGCGACGTTATCTACGTCGGGCTTCGCGTCGATATTTTTCCAGTGCTTCCACGCGAAGCTGTCGATGAGCTCGGCGCACTCCATGTAGATGCAGCGTTTCCAGTTGATCAGTTTGCCGTTTTTAGTGTAGCCGTCCTCCCAGCCTGCGCCGTTGGTTTCGTCGTTTAGGCGCTGCTGCATCAAAAACATCTCTTTGATTTTCGTATAGCTTTCCATATTTTCTCCTGAAATTTTAACTCATAATTATAGCCGATAAAAGAAAATCATTGTATAATTGGCGTAAAAGGAATTTTGAGATGAAACGGGATTGCGACAAATTCGGCGATTTTTTAAACAGGATGAAGCTCCTCTCGCTTGCGGTGCTGAGGGATAATCTGCCCTATTGCTTCAGCGCGTTTTATGCCTACGATGCGCAAAACAAAGAGCTCATCATCTCAAGCTCCGCAGATACGCAGCACATCAGGGCGATCTTTTCAAACAGACACGTCTCGGGCACGATCGCGCTGGATACGAAGTTTGTAGCGCGCATCAAAGGTATTCAGTTTACCGGACAGATCCGCAGCGCCGACGAGCGCGCCTCGATGCTGTATCTTAAGCGCTTCCCGTTTGCGCGCGCGATGGACGCGGAATTTTACACGATCAGACTTGATTGGATGAAGCTAACGGACAACACCCTAACCTTCGGCAAAAAGCTAACCTGGCAGCGCTAGAGGGCTTTTAATATTTTTTTGTCGCGGTTTTGCTTCTTTTGGCTTCGGCGCGCGTTTTAAGCTCTGGCTCGCTAAATTTTAAAATTCTATCTCGTTGCAGATGCACAGGCCTGTACCGCTCAAATTTGATCATTTTGTTAAATCGTTTTTTTGCGAGCCGCACGCCCGCGCCGTATCTCTGCCGCATTGCCGCGTCTGCTTTCGCGCGGACATATCGCCTCTATGTCGTATGCGGCTACACATGACGCCGCGCATTTAAATTTCGCGCTCGCGCAGAGTGTTTAGCGCGCAAATTATAGATAAAATTTTAGTCGAAATTTATCCGCTTTGCCTAAAAAATGAAATTTTATGTTAAAATCCGTAAAATTTTAATTCGAGGAGGGCTTGATGCCTCTACTGGATAGTTTCAAGGTCGATCATACCCGCATGAATGCCCCGGGCGTGCGGCTTGCGAAGAGTATGCGTACCAAAAGCGGCGATAAGATCAGCGTCTATGATCTGCGGTTTTGCCGCCCGAATTTAGAGATCATGAGCGAGCGCGGCACTCACACGCTGGAGCATCTTTTTGCGGGCTTCATGCGCGAGCACCTAAATAGCGCGGACGTCGAAATCATCGACATCTCGCCGATGGGGTGCCGCACGGGCTTTTATATGAGCGTGATCGGCGCGCCTAGCGAGAGTGCCGTCGCGGCGGCGTGGAGCGCGAGCATGAAGGATATTTTGGGCGTGGGCTCTCAAGCGGATATCCCCGAGCTGAATAAATTTCAGTGCGGCACCTTCGCGATGCACTCGCTAGCAGAAGCTAAACAGATCGCGCAAAACGTGCTAAATAAAGGAATTGGCGTGATCAAAAACGACGAGATCGCGCTGGATCCATGTAAGATAAAAATTTAAAATTTTTCAAGGAGCGAATATGAAAAAGATCGTTTTAGCGCTGCTTCTTGCGGCGGGATTTGCCTTCGGTGCCGTTATGTCGGTAGAAGATATGGCCGTTCAAAAAGGTGCGAGCAAGCTCGTAGATGAAAACGGCAAAGAAACATGGATCGATAAAGACGGCAAGCCCATTAAGGATTTGAAAAAATTTGCCGGCAGCGACGAAAAAAGCCCTGTCGCCGACGATACCAAAAAGCAAAGCAAAAAATCTAAAAATTCCAAATAAAACGTTGAAATTTTAAGGCGCCAAAACGGCGCACCGCCCGCGCCATTTAAATTTACTCGCGGGTCTGCGCTGCCGCTTTTATCGCCTGACTTACGATCGATCTAACGATGCGCGCACCGCTTAATAGCGCCGCACCGAAGACGCTGTGAAATTTCATCCGTTTTGCACAAATACATCGTGCGCTAAAATTGCGATGAGGGTGGATTTGGTTGATTTTGCGGCGGCGCGCTCTTTTTACTCTCTCATTTTAAAATTTAGCGGCTAAATTTTCAGGCTCGCTCCCGCTAAAGTTCGGATATTTACGATCCGTCAAGCGCGCGACGGCAAGCGGGGCGCAAAACACTACGCGGAGCCTCAAAATTATCGCAGGGCACACGCAGCCTAAGCTAAAACATGCGGAGCAGATGCGATAAATTTAAAGCACAAAGTACGCGAGGCTGCGCACAAACGCATAAATTTTTACTATCGATAGCGCACGAGGAAAATAAAGCGTGGGCGAAATTTAAAGACGCAAGCTGTTTTTCGATATAAAATTTAGCAGAGCGAGTGCGTATCAGGCGGCGCGATCAAAGTGCCGTTTTGCGAGCAGATGAGGCCTAGACGGCGCCGAAAGCGAGCATAGGATGCGAGGAACTTTATTTTATAAATCCGCTTGCTACTACGCGGTCGCGCTCGTCATAAAAAACCGCGAGCTGCGCCGGAGCGATGCCCGCTGCGGGCGCAGACAGCACGGCATGCACGCCGCTGTCTTCGCGCGGCGAAATTTTAACGGGGAGTTTGGCGCTGCGGTAGCGGATCTTAACGCCGAGGCCAGGCATATTTAAAATTTCATCCTTGCTTAAAAAGGCGTTGAAATTTTCGGTGTCGAACTCGTAGGTCGCCAGCTCCTCCTTGCCGCCCACGACGATCTCGTTTTTGCTCGGGTCGATGCTTAGCACGAAGTGCGGCTCATGCGCGCCGTGCACCGTAAAACCGCGGCGCTTGCCGATCGTGTAGTGCATATAGCCTTCGTGAGTGCCCACGGCGTTGCCCGCGCGGTCGCGCACGATGCCGGGCATTTTGGTACCCGTGTGGCGGTTCAAAACGTCGATGTAGGTGGTGTCCACAAAGCAGATCTCACTGCTTTCGCTCGCAGAGGCGATCTGTGAAAGCTCCGTATAGGCGCGCGCGGCCTCTTTGACATCCTTTTTATACATCCCTCCAAGCGGAAAGAGCATAAACTTAAGCGCGGCAGGATCGATGTTTGCTAAAAAATAACTCTGATCTTTGCTAAGATCTACAGCGGCTTTTAAAAGCCCGTCCTCGATGCGGACGTAATGCCCCGTAGCAAGACGCTCAAAGCCCTGCTTGCGCGCAAATTCCAAAAGCTTGCCGAGCTTTATGCGGCGGTTACACAGCGCGCACGGATTTGGCGTAAGACCGTCGATATAGGCCTGCACGAAGGGCTCGTAAACGTCGCGGTTAAAATCCTCCTGCAGATCCAAAATGTGGATTTTTATGCCTAAAAACTCGCCCACCTTGCGGACTTTGGCAATGTTCGCCTCATGATAGCTGGGCTTTGCGTGCAGCTTCATATAGCAGCCCTGCACCTCGTGCCCCGCGTCTTGCAGCAGCTTCGCGCATATCGAGCTATCCACGCCGCCGCTCATCGCGACTAAAATTTTCACTCTCCCGCCCTTTTTCCAATGTCGTTTAAAATTTCATCCAGGCTGCTGCAGAGCATGAAATTTTGTAGGTCCTCTTCGCTTATAGCGCCCGATTTTAGCAGCGAAGTGCGGAAAAACTCCATCAAAGGCGCGTAAAATTCCTCGTCGTAAAGATAGATCTGAGCGCGCTTAAAGCCCGTTTGCACCAGCACTAAAATTTCAAATAGTTCATCCAGCGTCCCAAAGCCGCCCGGAAAGATGACGAAAATTTCGCTGTTTTCGATGAGCGCGCCTTTACGCGGCGCAAATGCCGAAAAATGCGCGCCCGTAGTTAAAAAGCCGTTGCTTTTCTGCTCAAACGGCAGTGTGATGTTAAAGCCCACGCTGTGCGTTTTCGCGCGCGAGAAGGCGCCCTTGTTCGCGCCCAGCATGATCCCGCCGCCGCCGCCCGTGATGATCGCGTATCCCATATCTGCAAGCGCCGCGCAGAGCTTTTGCGCGTCTTTTACGTAGCGGTTGTCCTCACTAAAGCGCGCCGAGCCGAAGATCGTGGCGCTGCGACCGACGTAGCGAAGGCTGTTTCGCGCGATTTTAATATCTTTTAAAAGTTCTTTTATCTGCATGATTAATCTATCTTTTTCGTATATATTTTAAAATTTTGGCTTTTAGCTTAGCATTAAATTTTTAAATTTAGCCTTAAAATAGCAGCTTGTATGCTGTTTTAAAATTTCATCGTAAATCATACTAGGTTGCTAAGCTTTCGTAAAAATCCGCCGATACCGCGGTAAGCGCTCATATCGATCGGCTCCAAGCCCTGTTTGCTCAGAAATCGCGAGACGCTCTGTCTAAGCGCGATGGTAGCGGGCGAAAACGGATAGTGCGAGTTAAAAAGCGCGCGATTTTGTGAGCATACGGCTACTTGTTTGCAAAACGGCACGAAGCCCAGTAACTTGAAATTTAGCTCGCTTATGTTTTTTTGCGCGACCGCTTTTAAATTTTCATAGATCATCACGGCGTCTTCCTCGCTCGCGGTGAAATTTAGCAAAAACAAAACCTCTTTTTTGCTAGATCCAAGCGTCTTTAAAAGCGCGTAGGTGTTGCTGATCGCGCAGGGCTCGTTCGCGCATAGAACGACGTTGTGATCCGCAACCTCGGTGAAGCTTTTTAAATTTTCAAGTCCCGCGTCGATCAAAATAAAATCGAAAATCCCAGCTTCTTTCAGCTCGCTTGCAAATTTAGCGGAGTTTTCGCCCGCGCCGTCCGCTGGCGAGACGAGAGTTAAATTTTGCGAAATTTTTACCGCGCTTGCGCTTTGAAGTGAGATTTTTTTGCCCTGCAGCGCGTTTAGAATGATCTCTTGGTTGCTAAAGCTCGGAGCCTCGATGATCGCCGTGCGGTAGCCTATCTCGCTTAGAATTTCGCCGAAATTCGCCACGATCACGCTCTTGCCGACCCCGCCTTTGGCGCTTAAAAAATTTACGATTTTATTTTGCATATCAGTCCTCTTTTAAATTTCATCGTTCCAAGCGGCAAAATCACACTTATGCGCTCGTTTGCTCCCGGATGCGGCAGAGCCAGCCTGCCCTCCGATCTTACTTTCGCGCTTGCGTATAAAATATCCACGTCCAGCGTGCGCGGCGCGTTTTTGAAGCTTCTTTTGCGTCCAAATTTCAGCTCCGCGCGCTGCATGATTTTTAGCATCGGATTGGGCCAAAGCGAGCTTTGCACGAGCATCACGGCGTTTAAAAAATTTTCCTGTCGCAAAAAGCCGAACGGCTTGTTTTTTAAAATCAAAGAATTTTGTGCCACGAAAAAGCGCGTATCGCTTTGTAAAACGCGGTAAAATCGCTCGAAGCGCCGCCTGACGTCCCCTAAATTTCCGCCGAGCCCGAGCAGGTATAAATTTTTAAAATTTCCGCGCTCGCGGCGCCTCATCGGAAAAACGGCGCTTTTTACGACGCACAGCGCGTCCGCGCACTCGTAAAATCCGTTTTCTTTAAGCCGCATGTTCACCTAGCTACTCGCTTAAAATTTCGCAGCCGCCTGCCGTGACGACCACGACGTCCTCGATGCGCACGCCAAACTCGCCTGCTAGGTAGATCCCGGGCTCCACGCTAAAGACCATTCCCTCCCGCAAGACGGTCTTGTCGCGCGGCGAGATGAGCGGCAGCTCGTGGATATCGAGCCCCACGCCGTGCCCCGTGCTGTGGAAAAACGCCTCGCCGTAGCCCTGCTTCGCGATGAAATCGCGCGCCGCAAAATCCACGTCGCAGGCCCGCACGCCCGCCCGCACCGCCTTGATCGCAGCCGCCTGCGCCTCACGCACGATTTCGTAAATTTCATTTTGCTTTTGCGCTGTCTCTTATACACATCTCCGAGCCCACGAGACCGATCAGTATCT
>CAUUKU010000070.1:0-11418 GCA_963545665.1 uncultured Campylobacter sp.
AAGCCGTAAAGCCCGTAAAATAGCGCCATGGCCTTTACGCCGCCGCTATCTTTGCCGCTATCTCGTCTATATAGATAGGTGCCCATGCACATATTAGCGCCCGCGCTATCGCCTGCGTAGGCGATAAAATCGGGCGAAATTTTATATTCTTTAGAATTTGCTAAAAAGTGATCGATCGCCGCGTCGCACTCCCTGATCTGAAACGGATATTTTTTATCCGGCGCCAAGGTGTAATCTATGCCGATCACCGCGCATCCGCCAAGATCGGCTAAAATCCTCATAATCCTATCGTGCGTGTCGATGCTTCCTACGACCCAGCCGCCGCCGTGGATGAAAAATATCGTTTTGTATTCGCTCTGTAAATTTGGATAATAGATCCTAGTTCTGACGCGGCTTCCTTCAAATTCCACCCAGACGTCTTTGCTGTCATGCATCACGGGGCCGCCCTCGTTCCAAAATTTTCGCTCGTTTTCGTAGTTCTGCCTCATCTGCTCGTTTGTCGTAACGGGCTCCGCAGGAGCGCTAGCGAGCTGAAGCTCTACGACCTTTTTCATCTCGGCCGAGAGCTTAGCTACCACGTCTATTTTGTTTTTTACGTTCATAACATTCCCTTTATTTCATTGTAAGGCACCGCCCAATACGTGATCAACAGCCACGTAAGAACGGCGCCCGAAGCTATCAAAACATAAGCGTAAATTTTATCTCTCTTGTAATCTTTTAAATTTTGCTCGCTTTGCGGCAGGATGTGTAAATTTGCATGAAATTCCATCTCTGCGGCGGTTCTTTTCTGCCCCTTTGAGCCTAGTATCGCCAAAGCGATGCTGATAAAAACCCCTATAAAAAACGGATCGAAGAAATTTTTAAGCGGCGCTCCCGCAAACTCCACCAAGGCCTTGCTGCCAAGATACCCGAAAAATCCGCCTATCATCGATAGATACGCGCCACGCTCGGTAAGCCGTTTGCTCCAAACGCTAGCAAAGGCTAAAAATCCCCAGGAAGCCGCGATTATCGTGCTAGCAAACCACGCGATCACGCGGATACTCGCTAGATCAAAATACGCCACCGCAAGAGCCGCGACGCTAACGACGAATACGACGATCCTGGTAAAATTTACCTGTTGCTTTTCGCTTTTAAAATTTATCGCGAAAATATCGTTTGCGAGACTAAAGCTAACGACCGACAAAAAGGTCGTAGCCGAGCTAAGGCCGGCCGATAAAATTCCCGTCAGCAAAAATACTCCTAAAATTTGAGGCACCGCTTCATGCGCCGCCCAGATGATGACTTGCTCCGGTTTTGCCATGTTTGGATTTAGCTCTATAACGCTAATTGCGATGATGTAAAGAAACAGAAGGAAAAATATAGTTAAAAGCGCCGAAATCACGCCTGAGCGAAATATCACGTGCTCGTTTTTAGCCATCAAATTTCGTCCCGCCTGCCAAGGGCTCACGGCGACCGTTACCAACCAAACGATGCCGAGGGTCAAACCGTAGCTAACTATGTCAAACACGCTTCCGCCGCCGGTGTTGCCGTGATAAGACAGCAGGTCTTTTGGCGTATTAGGATTTACGGCGAGCTTTTGGATCAAATTTGACGCTCCGCCGACCTCTGCGAAAACAAAATATCCCACGAAAACGGTCGAGAGCAAAAAGCATAAGCACATCGCCGTATCTATGATGATGACGCCTCTTGAGCCAGAATATATCGTAAAAAGCAGTATGCATAGCCACGATATGAAAAGGCAAATCGCTCTGTCAAATCCGCTAAGCGCCTCCATCAAAATGGACGTTCCCGTAATCACGCTAAGCAGATACGCCCCCAAAGAGACGACCGTGATGACGCCGGCAAATTTTTGAATCCGTCTGCTGTTAAATCTATAAAAGAAGTAGCTCGGCATCGTATTTACTTTCGCGCGTCTGATAAACCTTCCGAAATATAGCGGTCCGATGATATAGCCGCACGCGCAAAGGGTGTTGATAAGAAAAATTGTAGTGATGTTGCCGCCGTAAGCGTAAGCCGTATCGCCCATAAAGCCGTTGGTGCTTAGCATCGAGGCAAACATCGTACCGGCTATAAAAAACGTAGTTGCATTTCTTCCGCTTACGTAATAATCCTCTAAATTTTTAACTTTTTTACCGGCATAAAAACCTATGAGTAAATAAATGCAGATGCCTATAAAAACACCCGCCGCATAAACGTTCATTTCGGCTCTTTTATCTTTTTTTGCTCGGCGCTTAAATTTGCGCTTAAGATTATGCCCGCTACGACAAGACAGACGCCCGTAAATACCGAAAAGATGATCTCTCCCATAACAGCCCCTTCTTGATTTATGTTTTTGAAAATTTAAAACCGCGTTTAAATTTACAAAAGCATAAGGCGCCTCTAAATTTAAGAGGCGCGCTCTGCTTATTTGATTATTTGCCCGACCAGTTCGGTTTTCTCTTCTCCATAAAGGCAAGAGGTCCCTCTACGCCGTCGGCCGTCTTTTCGATAAAGCGGTAAGCCGTGTCAGAGTATCTCATCGCATCGTCAAGCGACATAGACGGAGCTACGTGCATGATCTCTTTTGTGATCTTTAGAGATAGCGGAGCGTTTGCCGCGATAGTCTCGGCAAGCTCGATAGCTTTGTTCATTAGCTCTTCAGGCTCTACGACATAGTTTACGATGCCGATCTCTTTTGCTTCGTCTGCGTAGATTAGTTTGCCGGTCAAGCATAGCTCCATAGCGATCTTTCTAGGAAGCTCTCTTGCCATGCGTACTAGACCGCCAGTTGATGCGATAAGGCCTACTTTTACTTCAGGTAGTCCAAATCTAGCGCCCTTAACGGCAACGATAAGATCGCAAGATACGGCTATCTCCATACCGCCGCCTACAGCCGTGCCGTTTACGGCGCAGATGATAGGTTTAGCGCTTAGTCTGTTCGTAAGACCGCCGAAGCCGTGCTCTGTAACGGTTTGGCACTCGCCGGTGCTGCTTAGCTCGCTTAGATCTTCGCCGGCACAAAAGCTCTTCTCGCCCGCTCCTGTTACGATGATAACGCGAACTGCTTTATCTTTCTCGGCTAAATTTAAAATCTCTTCCATTTTTGCCGAAGTGGCGCCGTTTAGCGCGTTTCTTTTCTCTGGTCTATTGATCGTTAGGATTAAAATTCCATCTTCTCTTAACTCGCTGATAACTTCGTTTGAACCGTGATAATTTGCCATTTTATTCTCCTTATTTTAAAGCGTTTACAAGCGCCGGAATGACCTTATAAAGATCGCCTACGATGCCGTAATCTGCATAATCAAAGATAGGTGCGTTTTTGTCTTTATTGATGACGATGATCTTGCCTGCGTCTTTTACGCCGACCATGTGTTGGATTTGTCCTGAAATACCGACGGATACGTAAATTTCAGGTTTTGGCATAATGCTTGAGATACCGATATATCTCTCGTGCTCCATCCATTTTTCACTTTCGGCGATCGGACGTGAGCAACCAAGCTCTGCGCCAAGAGCCTCGCAAAGCGCGCGAGCCATAGTAATATCTTCCTCTTTTGCGATACCGCGACCGACTGCGACGATTCTTTTTGCTTTATTAAGATCAACCGAGCTTGATTGTTTCGGAAGCTTGTTAAGGCATTTGATAGCGTTTTTTGGCTCTACGAACTCAAGAGCTTTCGGCTCCTTATCGCTTGCGGAATTCGCCTGTGCAGGTGCGAACGCTCCGCTGTTTGCGACTATGATCGCGATGCTTGAGCCGATTTTCTCGCTACCTACGGCTAGACCGCCGTACATCATCCTTTTGCAAACTACGCCGCCATCTACGCTCACTTCGTTTACCTCGGTGCAAACGCCCGCATTTAGCTTAGCGCCTAGCATCGCCGCTACGGCTTTGCATCTTCTGAAGTTTGGCATCAAAACGATACCGCTTTGACCGTTTAAAGCCTTAGCAAAGCTAGGGACTAAATTTTCAGCTAGCTCGCCCTCTTTAGCAACCAAAGCCTCATCCGCTCCGAGCGCAAATGCTTTTTTTGCGTCTTCTGCGTTCATTACGAAACAAATTACTTTTTCGCCAAGCTCTTTCGCGCCGCCCATTACTTCCTCTAGGCGATTTGCCGCATCGCTAAAAACCCATACGTTAGAAACTTTACTCATCGCCTTCTCCTTAATTCAACGCTTTTTTGAAATTTGCCGCAAATTCGGCGATCTTCTCGTCGCTATCGCCCTCTACGATCACTTTTAGCCTATCTTTTTTCTTAGGCGCTTTTACCTCTTTTAGCTCTACGACGCCGCTTAGATCAAAATTTGAATCCATAGCGTTTACCGGTTTTTTAGCGGCGGCAAGGATTGCCTTCATGCCCGGAATCGCAGGAGTGTTGATATCGGTAGATACGCAGATAAGCGCAGGAAGCGCGATCTCAAGCTCTTCGATCTCGTTTTCAAGCTCTCTTTGAACTACGATTTTTGAAGCATCGATAAATACGATTTTATTTACGCAGTTGATCACAGGGATATCAAGAAGCGCGCCTACTCTAAGACCGGTTTGTCCCGCAAAAAGGTCTCCTGAGCCGTCGCCGCAGATGATAAGATCAAAGCCTAAATTTGAAGCTGTTTGTTTAAACATCTCGGCAGTGTCGCTAGGCAGCAAGTTTTCAAATTTATCGCTTGATATAACGACGAGCTCGTCTGCGCCTCTTGAAAGGATATCCTTTCTAACTTTCGTATTTTCAAGGCCTTTGCCGCCTATGCTTAGCACTTTGATGTTTGCGTCGGCATTTTGCTGTTTGATATCTACCGCCGCTTGTAGGGCGTTTAGATCAAACTGGCTGATCTTCGGATTCGCCCTACTGAGCTCAAGAGTTTCACCGTTTACGGCGATATCTTGTTCTTCTGGAACAACTTTGCATCCTACTAGAATCTTCATCTTTACTCCTTACGGTCATTAAATTTTGACTAAGTCATAATCAAGTTATTTTTCTAATCGTGATTATATAATAACTATGATTAATTGTCAATAGTTTTCTAAATAAAAGAAAGTAATATCAAAATTTAATAATTTATTAAGTTTATTGTGTTGAATATTTTTGCATATACGCTAAAATCAATATTTTATAAAAACATATCGCACGATTGTTTACGCGCTACGCGCAGATTTGGCTCGATTTTTTAAATAAAATTCAAATTTTCGCTTCGTAAGATTAAATTTTTCTATTAGATGATAAAAATTTATTGAGTAGTTATTGCTGCTTTTAGTTTTCACCCATACTACGGTATTTTAAAGTAACTTGCCGTCGTGTATCAGACCTACGATCTGCCAAAAAACAAAAGCGACCCCAAAGCGTGTCGCCCGGGGCCGCTAAATTTTAAAATTTTACTTCTCAAACGCCTTTTCTAGGCTAAACGGAAACGCCTGATAGCCCATCGCGTTGGTCATTTTTATCTCGATTGACGGCTCTTTTGCACCCCATTCAAACTCGTTGATGTGAGGGCTAGGTACGCCGACCGGACGGCCTTTGGCGATATCAAACTGCATACCCGCGACCGCCGAGTAAACCATCACGCTATCAAGGTCGTCTTGATACTGCGCTAGCGAAGTAACCGAGCTGTACCACTCGCTGCCGCGCTGTTTGCCGTATTCCCAGACCTGCTCGACGGTCTTGGCGTTCTCATCGATTTTATAAACGACCGCGCGGGAGTATTTCATACCCGCCATCGCAGGCTGTTCCATACCGCGGGTATCGCCGTTGTCAAAAACGGTGAGATACACGAGCCCTTTTTTAGACTTGCTATCGATTCTAAATGCCGTGTGCTGCGTCCACTGCCAGTCAAATCCGCCTTTCTCGCTCTCGTAGCCCGGGCATTTTGAGTACTCGTCCTCGCAGACTATTTTTTTGCCGTCTTTATCCACAGGCTGAAGCAAATAGCCCTTGAACTGATCTTTCCAGCCCTTGTGAGCGCCCATTATCCATTTGACTTTTTTGTCGCGGCCGATCTTGATGACTGCATCTTGGTGGCGGCTAGAGATGATGATACTATCATCAGACGGGTCGTAGTCCACGCTATTTACGTGCGCCCAGTTGCGTCCAGGGCCTGAGCCCACGATATCGCCCCATTTTTCGTTCGTATCCATCTCGGCTAGCTCGTCCGCGCTCGCGGTGTGGCCCGCCTTGCTAGCGTCGATATTTAGGCACACCGCGCCCTGATCGAGCGTTTTTAGCACGATGTCGCGATACGGATCTAAGATTTCATACAGCCTAAAATCATCCACCACGTTACCGTCGCGATCAACCTCGACGATGACGTCGCGCACGGTGCGGACGTTTTTGCCGTCCGCGCGTTTATAGTTGGCGTTTGCCGCGCGAAGGAAATAATGCCCGTTTTGCGCAACGTCCATAGAGTGCGAGAAATCGTTGTAGCCCGCAGGCAGCTCGCGGTTAAAGATTTCGCGACCCATTATGTCGTATTTGGCGTATCTTTGGCCATATCCCCACGTCATCGCGCCGTCGTCGTTTTGTTTAAAGCCCATCATGACGCCCGCGCTAAAAGGCTGCTTGAGGTCGTAAATTTTACTCGGCTCCAGATACCAGCGCACTTCGCCTTTGGTATCTAGCACGAAGTTGTTCGGGCTGTAGTTCCACTCGATCGCGCCGCCTGCCGGGTTGTTCCACACGACTTTTGTGCCTTTGCCGGTTTTATTTACGAAGTTATTTACGTAGTAAAGGCGATTGGCAAATTTCGCGCTCGGAGCCTTTACGACTTCGATTTTGTCAAACAGCGCGCCCTTTTGAGACGGCATGCCAGAGCTCTCTAGATAAATCGCCGGAGCGTAAATTTTATAGGTTTCTTTTATGTGCTCGGTCCCACCTTTATAAATTTTGTCGTACTCCACCTCCACGGTGTTTTGATAGTCCGGATAGAGCCCGAAAACGGGGATTCCGCCGTGCGTGCGAAGGTGCTTGTCGGCGACCTTATAGCTGATAACTTGACCGTCTGGCTTCGGCACGATGGTGACTTTTGCGTTTGCTAGCGTGTAGCCGCCGTTTTTGATGACCGCCGTTAGAGGCGCGATGTCGTATGGATTAACGACTACTTCGCCGATCTTGCCCGGGATGCCGTAGTCTATGTGCGCGCCGCTAGGTCCGCCGATAGCTAGCGCGGCCGTGCTTAGACCGCCCAGTAGCGCCGCGGCTAGGGCGACTGATGAGAGAGTTCTTTTCATCTTTTCTCCTTTATAATGATAAATCATTTCATTGCCGTAATTTTAATAAATCTTTCTAACATGAAAATCACGCTATTATTATAAATAGCTTAAATCTAGAAAATAATTCAAATTTTTATATTTTCCGCTAAAATTTATCCCAAATTTTACGAATTTAATCTAAAATTTATCTTAGCGTGAGTTTTGCGTCGGCGAAAAGGTATACAATTAGCTCAAACGAAATCATTTTAAGGAGCACTCCATGAACCTACTTTCTAAATTTAGCAAAGGCTTTCTAGCAGTTGCGATGTTTGGCGCCCTTAGCGCGGCCGCGTTTACCGAGGGCGAGGACTATGTAAAGCTCGAAAAGCCGCTATCCGTGGAGCAAAACACGCTGGTTAAGGTCTTTAGCTACGCATGCCCGTTTTGCTACAAATACGACAAGACCGTCACGCCAAAGGTAGTTGAGAAAATTTCCGGCTTAAAATACGTACCGTTTCATCTAAAAACCAAGGGCGAATACGGCGAGGCGGGAAGTAAAATTTTTGCCGTTTTAGCCGTAATGGACGAAGAAAAAGGCGTGAGCTTGTTAGATGAAAACTCGCTGTTTAAAAAAGCAAAATTTGCCTACTACAAAGCCTATCACGATCAAAAGCAGCGCTGGAGCGACGGCAAGGACGAGGCTGCGTTTTTAAAGACGGGGCTTGACGCGGCGGGCATCAGCGAAGCGGACTATCAAAAAAAGCTTGAGGATCCCAAAGTCGCCGAACTACTTAAAAAATGGGACGAGAGCTACGACGTAGCGAAAATCCAAGGCGTGCCGGCGTTCGTCGTAAACGGCAAATACCTCATCATGACGAAGTCCATCAGCTCCATCGACGGTATGGTGCAGCTAGTCGAAGAGCTGCTCAAAAAATAGGGCGCAGGCATGAAATTTGCGGAAAAAATAGCGAAATTCGCAGATAGCCGTCTGCCGTGGACGATCCTCGTAGCAGTGAGCGTAGGGCTTGTTATCCTCGCGCACTCGCTGTTTCAAAACTACGTCTATATGCCGCCTTGCGAGCAGTGCGTCTATATCCGCTTTGCATTTTTGTGCATGGCGCTAGGAGGCCTGGTTGCGATCATAAATCCTAAAAATTTGCTCCTCGCCGCGGTAGGCTACCTGCTAGCGTTTTGGGGCGCGATCCAGGGCATAATGTATAGCGTAAAGCTCGCCAAGATCCACGACGCCGTGCACGGAGACGATCCGTTCGGCGTGCAGGGCTGCTCGACCGAGCCGCACTATCCGTTCGGCCTGCCGCTTGAGCGGTGGGCGCCCGATTGGTTTTTGCCTACGGGCGACTGCGGCTACGATAATCCGCTAGTACCCGAGGGCGTCACGCTAAGCGGCTTTCAGAAGTATCTCGTGGACCTTTATCAGGACGGCTGGTATCTGATCCCGTCAAGCAAATTTATGTCGATGGCCGACTGTACGCTGATCGGCTTTGGCGTATGCTTCATCGTGCTCGCCGCAATGTTTATTTGCAAAATTTTAACCCTCAAAAAAGCTTAAATCGGTCTAAATTTAGGCCGATTTTGCTATACTCGCCGCATGAGAGCCTTACGCGAACATAATTTTAAAATTTACTTCATCATCATTTTCGCGAGCCTTTTTGTGGTGCTTTTGGGCGTGAAAAACTACGAGGACGCCAAGGCGCAGATCACGGCGCTCGCGGATAAAAACAAGATCGCCGCTAGCGAAAATATCGTCGGGAATTTCTCGTTTTGGCTGGACGAGCGGCTGCACTCGCTGGTGCGCGCGGCTAAATTTATGCAAAACGCAGACGCGATACGAGACGACGAAAAGCTCGGCGGCTTCATACGTCTTTTTAAAGAAAACTCCGCAGAATTCGACGCTTTGCAGTTTTTGCGCGAGGACGGAGAAATTTTCGTGGACGGCAAGGAGCTAGGCGATGATGAAGCGATGCCAAAGAGCCTTCGCACGGGGCTTGTGTGGTTTGAAGAGACCAAAAGCACGCTCGCGCCCACGGTAAATTTTATGCAGCGCCATAAAACCTTAGGCGAGCCGACGCTAAATTTATGCGTGCCCGTGCTGGACGGCAACTCGTTTGCGGGTGTGTTTTGCGGCGTGGTGAAGCTGCAAAACATACTAAAAAATATGGAGAAATTTAAGCTCGCGCCCGATTCATACGCCTTTATCGTCACCCACGGCGGCGAAATTTTAACGCCGATGAAGGATGCGTCGCTAAAAAAGCAGATCGAGGATAAATTTAAAGAGCTTTTCCTGCGGGGCGAAGACATCACGAGCCTAAATATCGGCTCAAATTTTATCTCCGTTGCAGAGATCCCCACGCTAAACTGGTTCATCGGCGCAGGTACGGATAACGAAAAGGAGCTCGCCGCGCTGCTTAACTCCGCGCTAAAAAACGCCCTTACTCTGCTTTTTGCGTTCGCGGCGCTGGCGCTGGTGGCAAATTTCCTCCACAACTTTATGTACTCAAAAATCAAAAACCTGCAAGACGACTACGAAGCCCTACTTAAGCACAAAGCCCGTATGAGCGAGGCGGGCGAGCTAATCAGCGGCATAAATCATCAGTTTATTCAGCCGGTTAATTCGCTAAATTTGATGATCTCAAGCCTACTCATGTTGCAAAAAGACGGCAAGCTAGACGCCGCGACGCTAGAAAATATGCTGCAAAAGGGGCAGGCTGCGACCGTGCTTTTGAGCGATACGATCGAGATTTTTAGAAATTTTTATAAAACAAGCGACAGCCCGCAAAAATTTAGCGTGCAGCGCTGCATAAAAGACCTACTAAAGCTAATGCACACCGAGCTTAGCAAGGCAAACGTCGCGGTAAGCCTGCGCGAGTTTAAAGATGAGCAAGCGACTCAGCGGATGGGCATCGTGCAGCAAATTTTACTCATCCTCATACACAACGCCAAAGACGCAGTCGTGGAGCGGTACAAAGACGAGATCGCCAAGCGGCAAATTTTTATCGAGGTCAAATTTGAAAACGGCACGTGCAAAATATCCGTCACGGACTACGGCAGCGGCGTGAGTAAGGAGCTTCGGGATAAAATTTTGACCCAGCCAAAAACCACCAAAAAGCAAGGAAGCGGCATCGGGCTGTATTTTGGCAAAAAGCTCGCAAACGAAAAGCTCGTGGGTGATATCAGGCTGCTAAGCGCAGGCGATCCGACGACGTTTGAGCTGAGCTTTGAGATAAATTTAAAGGAGTGAGATGCAAGAGCATTTAAAGCTGCTTAAAGACCTGACCGTCCTCATCGTAGAGGACGACGAGATCGCAAGGGAGCTGCTAATAAGCGGGCTAAAGCCATACTGCCTTAGCGTCTGGGGTGCGGGCGATGGGCTAGAGGGGCTGGAGCGCTTTAAGAAGCTAGCTCCCGCCATCGTCATCACCGACATCCACATGCCCGCAATGAACGGCTTTGAGATGATGAAAGAGATGATACGCATCAAGCCCGTGCAAAAATTTATCGTCTTTACCTCCTACGACACCGACGACAATCTCATCAAAAGCATCGAGCACGGCGCTGCGTCTTTTCTAAAAAAGCCGGTCGATATCACGGCGCTGCGCCGCCTACTAGTGGCTCTGACCTACGAAAAGGACGAAAAGCTCGTGCGCTTAAGCCCGCAAACGAGTATAAATCTCGCCAAAGAAAAGATCTACAAAAACGGTAGAGAAATTTATCTCTCGTTTTTGCAAAACAAGCTCTTTTGGCTCTTTGCGTATAATCTAAACAAGCTCGTGAGCTACGAGATGATCGAGGAGTTCGTATATGAAAACGAGCTTTCGAGCAAGGGCGCGATACAAAACGTCGTGCTGAGGCTGAAGCGGGAGCTGGGGGTTAAATTTAAAAACATTAGCGAGAGCGGGTACATAATGCTAAGCGGCGAGTAAATTTAACTTTGCGGCTTGGCTCGCGAGCGCTTTTTAATGAGTTTGGTTTTTGCTCCTGCGGCAACCTATTTGGTTAGCCTTTGTCGCAAAAACTGCAACAACATTAAAAATCATCTCACGATACTGCGCCTTATTGTTTTATGTTCAAATTCGATGTTAAATTTTATTTTGCGGCTCGTCTTTTTCCGTCATACTTCGCTTTGCTTCCCTTGCGGTCGCAACTGCAAGCAGAAAGCGGCTCGCTCGACTTCGGTCACGGACGAGCGAGTCCACTCCTGTCTCTTATACACATCTCCGAGCCCACGAGACCGATCAGTATCT
>CAUUKU010000071.1:0-11156 GCA_963545665.1 uncultured Campylobacter sp.
TTCTAGGCTGTTCGCAAAAAGCCCCGTGCAGAGTACGAGTAGCGTGATAAATAGCTTCATTTACTCTCCTTAAATTATTGATCTTGCGCTATTTTATCTAAAATTTTTAATGAATTTTGAAAATATTTTTTAAATGCGGCTCGGCGCGGAATTTTAAAAGTCGGTTTTGAAATTTGCGACTTTATAAAGCCGAATCGATGAAATTTCGTTTATTTTGCGTCGCGACGGCGTAAATTTTAATGCGGGCACCGCGATAGCGCTATGTGCGCAAAAGATAAAGAAAGAAGCATCGAGCGTGTCGCATACCTCGCGCGAAAGGCTAAAGACGGGCGTCATGTATATGAAAAGAGGAAATAAGCGCGCCGCACGCAACGCAAGAGGAGGGCGGCTGCGTAAACCATCCGGCCGCAGACCCATTTCTTGCTACAAAGCCCTTTGCGCTGCACAAAGCTCGCTAGGCTAATCTATAAAAATCTGTAAATTTCATCCAGTAGGAAATATTTTTTATCTGCCGCCTTTTTGTAAAACGGCTCGAAAGTATCGCTGTAGGCCCTTTCAAAAAAGCCCTCTTTGCTTAGTTTGATAAGCTCGGCGTTTATCAGTTCAAGCAGCTCTTTGTTGCCCTTCGAAACGCCCACGCCGATAAATTCCGTAGGCCCGAGCATCTTTAAAGACACCTTCATCGCCTTATCCATGATCTCGTAGGCAAGCACTATTATATTGTCGTTTACGTAGGCGTCGGCTTGGCCGTTTTTTACCATCTCGTAGCACTCTTTTGTGGTGGCGCAGCGCATTAGATTGTCGAATTTTTCCTTTTTAAGATACAGCTCCGGAGCCGTTGCATTGCCCTCTACTAAGATTTTCATATCTCTAAGCTGCGAAATATCGCTTATCGTATCCGCCTTGCGAGTAAGCACGCCGAAATTTACGGAAAGATAGGGGATCGAGAAGTCGACGTGTTTGCTGCGCTCGGGCGTGATGATGAAGGTTCCGATGATCAGATCGACTTTGTTATTCACCAAAAAGGGTATGCGTTCGCCTGCCGTGACGGGGATGAACTCGATATCGCCCTTTTTCTCGCCGAAGATGCCTTTGCTAAGAGCTTCGGCCAATGAAATTTCAAATCCTTCGAATTTGCCGTCCTTGGACTGGCTAAGCGGCGGACGACCCTCTCTTACGCCGATTCTAATCGTGCCGCTTTGTTTGATGCTGTCGAGGGTATTTGCAAAAAGCCCCGCGCAAAACAAAAATAGTGCAAAAAATAACTTCATATTTTGCCCCTTTCTTTAAAATTTAATAATTATTATACTAAAATAAAACTGCCGTTTATGTTAATGATTGTCAAATATCAATTACTTAAGCGCGCATATATGCGCATTTGCTCATAATAATAGGAATTCGTATCGTAAATTTATGGTTTTGTGTCAAACTCTACGATCTTGCTTAGCACGTATTGCTCCAGCTCGCGCCTAGGTACGTCGCTTTTGATCGCTTCGTTGTAGATATTTTCGACTATGCGGCTGTATTTTTCGTAGGGGAAGTAGAGGAAATGGTTCGCCCATGCGCGTTTGATGAGCTCGTGCGTTAGCTTTTTTCTAGCCCACGCTTTGAAGCAATCAAAGCCGATAAAAACCGCCGACGTCGTCATAATCGTAAATAAAATGGAGAAGTGAAAGTCAATCTTTTCGAACATCGCATGCGTTAGCATTATCAAAAACATAACGCAGACGAATGCGAAGCAGGCGAAGATCACGTAGGATTTGCCGTAGTTAAATCTAAAATTTAGTTTGGAGGGATCGACGAGCATGCCGTCGTTAAACTCGGCATTAGCTTCGAGCAGATCGCGGAAGAGTACCGGCTTGTGCGAGACATGAAACATAACGCCTAGCAGCCTGCCTTTAAAATTTGATCTTTGCATTAAAATTCCTTCGATTTTTGCGGCATTATATCTTAAATTAAATTTTTATAAGATAAAATCTCATAAAATTTCAAGGAGCGATTATGTTTGAAATCAGCGGAATGAGCGGCGAGGAGATAGTTTATATTAACGGTAAGCTTTGCAAGGCCAAAGAGGCTGCGATAAGCCCTTTTGATCGCGGTTTCGTGCTCGGAGACGGCATCTACGAAGTAGCGCCCGTGGTAAATTCTAAAATTTGCGACAGGACGGACTTTTGGGAGCGCTTTGAGCGCAGTGCCGCGCAGATCGAGCTGAAAATTCCATATTCTCGCGAAAAATATGAGGAAATTTTATATGAGCTCATCGCGCAGGGCGGCGTGAGCGAGGGCGCTTTCTACACTCAGATCACAAGAGGCGCGGCGATGCGCGATTTTGATTACGTCCGCGGCATAGAGCCCAGCGTCTTTGCTTTCGTCTATCATACGCAAATTTTTGATAATCCACTCGCAAAAGAGGGGATCGAGATCGTAAGCCTGCCCGAGATCCGCTGGCACAGGCGCGATATAAAATCGATCTCGCTTCTTGCGCAGTGTATCTTAAAGCACGAGGCCCACAAGGCGGGTGCTTATGAGTGTTTTTTGATCGAGGACGGGCTGGTTACCGAGTGTTCGAGCTCCAGCGCATTTATCATCAAAGATGACGTCCTGATCACGCGACCGCTTTCAAACGACATACTGCCGGGCATCCGCCGCAAGGTGATCCTAGGCCTTGCCGAGCAGGCGGGACTTAGCGTGCAGCAGCGGGCGTTTGGAATGAGCGAGGTTTATGAAGCCGATGAGGCCTTTATCAGCGCGGCGACGCTGATGGTGCTACCGATCGTAAAGGCTGACGGTAGAGCTATCGGCGGCGGTGCGGTCGGCAAATACGTACCTCGCCTGCGTGAGATGTATGCCGCGCGGCTAAGAGCCGAAGCGAGACTGTAGTAAGGTAGTAGAGCTTGGAGGGCGGCTACGAATTTTTTAGCCGAAGCGAGGCGGAAGGTTCGGACGTTTTAGCGGCGAGCTTAGGCGTAAGCGACGCGGCAAAAGAGCGCATAGACGACCTTTTTGCATTTTTGCTTAGCAAGCACGAAAGCTTTAGAACGTTTGATGCCGCCTTGCGCTTGCTACCGAACGAGGCGCAGAGCCGCACAAAGCTCGAGAAAGAGCTGAGGCGCAAATATTTGGCGCTAAATTTGAACGAATTTGCGACCGAGGCTAGAATTTATGCGCTTGCTAAAACGATCTTGCACTACAACATTATTCAAACCGCCTTTTTAAAGAAAGATCACGTAGAGACGATATTTGTGCTAAATCTGGCCGCTGCCTTTAGCGAGCTTGAAGGTCTGCAAAGCCTTAACGGTGCGCAGCACGCGGCGCTCGGCGCATACGTTGCGTGCGCGCCCGTCATCTCGCATAACGGCCTTGTGCTGGAGCGTCTGTTTTTGTTGCAAAAAAAGAGCGAGGTTTTAAGTCGCTGCAATGACGAGCAGAGGGGGCGGATCCTACGCTCGTGGCTTGAAATTTATCAAAATTACGATCTTTACGGCGATCTGAAGGCGTTTAATAAAATTCTATCCTTCGCAAAAAACGGCGAAATTTCACCGCAGCTCGCGCGCTTTGAAGCCAAAAATGCTCAAGGCTGTATGAAAATGCTGCAAATTTTGCTTAGAAGCGAATTTGAGATCTCCGGCGAGCAAGGCGGGGCGGACGCTTGGGAGTTTGAGCTTAAAAAACGGCTCGTTCTGCTCTTTGGTTCGGCGCGCGGCGCAATGCCGAATGCCGCGTGGCTAAAAAAGCTGGCGCATATAAAAGAAATGATCGGTGAGCGCGCGATAAAGGGGCTTGCGAGCGAAATTTTAAAGCTTAAAAATTACGAGCGGCTTCATCTTTTAAAAAACGGCAAAGAGACGAAGTTCGGCTCCTCGGACGACATAGCTAAAGGCTTTTTAAAAGCGGCGACATGGGTGAGCGAGGAGGAAGAGTTTTTGCTTAGGGCGGCTAAAATGCCAAAAAAAGCGCCCGATCCGCAAAAAATCAAACGCGAATTAAAGGCGCGATTGGAAGGACTTTTGGATGCTAAAAATAGCGGACGGATAGACCTGAAAACCTATATTTTAAGCAAAAAAGAGATTGAGGCACAGATAAAAGAGCTAGGTGGCTAAGCCGCGCCGAGAAGGCCCTAGAGCGCGCGATCGCGCTTTAGATTTTAGCGTAAATTTCGGCTGCGACGCCCGATGAAATTTAAAACATTTTTAGCTCGCGGGCTAAATTTATCGCGCCGCGTAAATTTCAAAATCCTGCGACGGCAAATTTTAAAATTTAAAAATTTCGCCGTGCAAATTTAGCTCTCCTCTAGCTTGCAGATCAAACGCCCTTGGCGCAAAGCAAAAAATTTCGTCTACAGGCGCAAATTTCGCCTCGCGTATCGGATCGGGCGCTTATGAAATTTATTTTAAAATTCTTCCTTTGGAGCTTATCCGTAGATTTTGGTCGCACGTAGATACGGGTTTTGCTCTCGAGCGGATCGAGGCCTGTGCAATTAAATTTACGGACGCTGCGGATTTTAATTAAGCGGATTTTAATTAATACGATCTGTTCGGGTCGCAAAATCGTCGCAATTTAAAATTTAGAAAAATTGCGCTCAAGCAGCAAAACGGCGCGGAGCAAATTAAAACGGCGCGTTTAAATTTTAAATAGCCGCGAGCCGGAGGTAAATTTTAAATCATCGCGCCTAAAGCGGTTGTGACGAAGCCCTTGTCGCGGCAGGCCTTTTGCGTGCGGCGCGCTGCGTAATTTTAAGGTGAAATTTTAAAATCATCAAAGCCCCGCGTAAAGGTAGAATTTTATTAAATTTAACAGACCCCCTCTATCTTTTGATCCGAAATTTTATAAAATTCGTTCTCTTGATAAAATTTCACCACGGCTTCATCCGCGCTTGCGTTGCGCTGCAAATACCGCAGCAAGGGCTCTGCGCGCGTATATATCACCCCGAGCCCCGCAAGGCTCGTCGCTCGCGAAAGCGCCACGTAGAGTTGCCCCTTGGCAAAGATCCTGTCGATGTCGCAGATGAGCTGCGGGATGCTCATGCCTTGGGATTTGTGGATCGTGATGGCGTATGCGAGCTTGAGCGGGAACTGATAATACCGCGCCAGCACGATCTGCTCGGCATCCGCGCCGCTTGCGGCGATCTCGCTTAGTTCGTATGTTTGCAGCTGCACGCGGCTTAGCATGCCCGAGGGCTTTTTTACGACTACGCTTTCGATCTCGCCGCCGGAACTTTTTTCGATCTTTTCGACGACGCCTTGCTCGCCATTGAAAAACTCGCCGCTTTTGTTTGCGGTAAACAGCACCTTTGCGCCCTCTTTCAGCGTCAGACTTTGCGGCGTATTTAGCGAGGCGATCCATTTTTGAATTTTCTGCTCGCTCACGCCGCTTTGCAGCGCTTCATAAACGCCCTCGAAGCTGCTTTGCGGCGCATTAAGCTTGGCTAGTCTGGCGCTATTTATCGCATCCACTTCGGCGTTTCGGCCCGAGATTATCGTGGCGTTCGGCTCGGCTTGCGCGGCATCGATGAGCAAAGATCGCATCAGCTCCGCCGTCTGCTCGCTTGTAATGCCGAGCCGCAGCTCGCAAAGCAGGCGGTATAGCGCCACATCTGCGGTGCGCTTGGAGCCTATCATCTCGACGTAAAAAAACTCGCACTGCCTCCACGCATACGAGCCGAAGGCGTAATCCGAGTCGCTAAATAGGCTCGCGCGCGGCGCGCTCTCGCCCTCTTTGCGTACCGGCGGAAGCTGATAAAAATCGCCCGTAACGAGCAGCCGCCCGTTAAATTTAGAATTTGAAATTCTAAGATAGATCATCTCGAAAAGCTCGGCGCCGATCATCGAAATTTCATCGATCACGATGAGGTCTGTGAGGGCTAAAATTTTTCGCAGCTCGCTTAGCTTGCTGCTTTGTTTGCGATCGAAGCCCTTTAGCTCCTCGTGGTTTTTGCAAATGCCGAAGCGGAAGAAGCTATGCACGGTCACGCCGCCGATCTCTACGGCGCTGATGCCGGTGCTGCCGAGCACGATGACGAGCTTGCCGCGAGCGCGGTAATCTTCGATGAGCTCTTTTATTACGTAGCTTTTGCCCACGCCTGCGCCGCCCGTGATAAAAATATTGCGATCTTTTAGCTTTTGGATGATGAAATTTATCAAGTTTTTTCCTATTTTTTGGCAAAATTATAGCCAAAATTTTTTAAAAGGCATTGTTTGAAACGATTAGTATCTCTCGTCTTCGCAGCTTTAATTCTTGCAGGTTGCGGCGAAACCGTCGGCCCGCGCAAGTTTATCCCCGAAAATCCCGCGGTTTTAGGTCTTGATTACGCTCAAAACAGCGAGCGACTACCGGCTCCCGCTTCGGTGCAAAGCATAAGCGGAAACGCGTTTAAGAGCCGCTATTTTAAAATTTGGTTTGACGATGCGCCGATTAAGGCCGAAATCGATACGTTTTGGGGGCTTAATTACGCTAAGGGGCGCCACTTTGACGCCGCAGGCAGGATATATAACGACGCGGTTTATAAAAGTATCCGTACAAACGCGAACGAAGAGGCATTCGGGCTAATCTCCGCGCCAGCTATAACGGTAAAAAATGCGCTGCTGCGAAATATCCCAAGCGACTTGCCGATTTTCGGCGATCCGAGCGAGCCGGGGGAGGGCGAGCCGTTTGATTACGCCGCAAATTCCGCGGTAGGCGTGGGCTATCCGCTGCTGCTGTCGCATTATAGCAGAGACGGCGCGTGGGCGTTCGTGCGCAACGACGGCGTGTGGGGCTGGATCAGAAGCGACGCGATAAAGCGCATCAGCCCGCAGCAGGCGGATATTTACGCAAATTCTAAATTTATAACGATCCTGCGCGAGGGCGCCGCCGTCTATGACGTAAACGGCGTGGAGCTTTTTAGGGCGCGCACCGGCACGATCCTGCCGTATGATTTTAGCGGCGAACGCGATCTTGGCGGCACGCTCGGCGTGCGGAGCGGTTTCGGCGGCGAAATTTTAACGCAGTTTGGCAGCAAGAGATATTTCGTTGGCGCGGAGGATGCGAGGCTTTGGCCCGCGCCGCTAGATGAGCAAAACTCAAAGATCGTAGCCGCTAGCCTGCTTGGGCAGAAATACGGCTGGGGCGGGTATAAATTTCTTCGCGATTGCTCGCTTATGACGAAAGATTTTTTGGCAAATTTCGGGCTGTGGCTGCCGCGAAATTCTAAGGCGCAATCGGGCCGCGGCGAGCGTTTTTCGCTGGCGGGGATGAGCGCGGATGAAAAGCTTAGCTTCATCGGTAAAAACGGCGTAGCGTATAAAACCCTGCTGTATATGCCCGGCCACGTGATGCTCTACGTAGGGCAGGTGGACGGCAAGCCGGCGGTGCTGCACGATATCTGGGGGCTTCGCACGATGGATGGCGGGCGCGCAGTCATCGGACGCACGGCGATTACGTCGCTTACTATCGGCTCGGATCGCGCGGACATCGCCGAGGATCGCCTGCTAATCTCGCGTATCAGCGCGATGAGCGTGCTCTCGGGCGAGGATGACGGCGTTTTGGACGATCAGTTCGGCTCTACGGATTTCGGCGCGAATTAGGCAGCGCCTCGTAAAAAATAAAGAGCGGGTTATGGGCGATGGCCTCAGAGAAAGGCAAGCGACGAGAACCGGATACATGTAAAAAGAGCGGACCGCGCGCTACTGAGATGAGTGCGAACCGTCGCCGTTATCGAAAAACGGCGTCTTGTTTGTGCATACAGGCGCGAACTGTTAGCCGCTATGGATAGAAGCCCGCGGATATAAGCGCGCTAGCCGCCGTTTCTTGCAAATCGCTCCATCTCAAACATCGCCTATTGCGTATTTCTTACCGACGATGCGTTTGCCGTTTCGTCGTGCCTGCTCGGCGCATCGCTAAATTTTACATTTCGTGTCTTCATCGCCTGATATACGCGCTCTTGCGCCGTCGGTAAAATTTTGCTTTAAAATTTCGTTTGAAATTTTAAAGGAGCCGTCGCGAGCCCGGTTAAATTTCATTCGCTGTTAAAATTTCATTCGCTCGCTTCTTAAAATTTTAAAGCGCTTTTTCGCTAAATGTGCAGACGGCTCTAAACGCGCCCAGGCTTCAGAGCCGAAGCTATTTTTCGCCGCAAGCGAAAGCGTGCGTCATTTGCCGTCCGGGCCCAGGCCGCGCAGTATGTATCCAAACTCCGCGTCGCTCAGCTCATAATTCATAAATTTTTTATAAAACGCCTTTGTCTCGGCCTTTACGTCGATGTCCGTAAAGAGCCCCGGCTGGATGACCGTGCCCGCCCATAAAATTTGAAGCGCGGCCTCCGCACCGTATCTATCCCATGTAAAAACGCCGCTTGGGTTGCCGAATACTTTCTTGTTCGCGACGGCTTTGGATCCCGCATAGGCCGGGTGAGCGTAAATTTTCTCCACCGCCGTTTGATTATCCGCGCCGCCTACGATGATGATGTCGGGATTTATATTGATGAGCTCCTCGGCGCTCATCTCCATTTTAAATCCGTCCTTTTGCACGGCATTTACGCCGCCTGCGAGCTTGATCCACATATCGACGATCGTATCCGTGCCGTCTACTTTAAGCAAATTTTTACCGTCTGCGATGTGAAGCACCTTAGGGCGGCTTTCAGGCGCGATCTTATCCGTTTTGGCGCTTAGCAGCGCGATATTTTTTTCGATATAGCCGTTAAGCTCGGCGGCTTTTTTAGGCGCGTCCGCTCCGATGACTTCGGCGGTAAGCTCGATGCTTCTTCGCATACCTTCAAAATCTCTAAACCTCACGTTTACGACCTTAAAGCCGTTTTTTTCGAGCTGCTCTTGCATATCGCTGCTAAAAACGACGTCGGGCGCCAGTTTCAAAAGCTCCTCTATCTGGAGCGAGGTTTTTGAATTGCGCCCGGAAACGATCTGTGCTATGCACGGATAGACCTTTGAAAACCACTTGTTTTTCGCATTGCCCTCGATGGCTACGACCTTATCCATCTCGCCGATAGCGAGGATGATTTGGTTGTTCGCGTTCCAAAGCGAGGCTACTTTGCTTACTTTCTCCGGTAGCTCGACGACGTTTCCGCGCATATCTTTAACCGTCCTCGGCTCTCCCGCGGCGGCGTTTAGACAAAACGCTAGAAATAAAGCGGCGACGAGCGCCAAATTTTTCCTTACGAACATACTCTCTCCTTGGTGCCAAAATTTTATAAAACGTCTAGGGCTGCGGCATGCCTTAGGTTTTACTCTCCCCTTAGAAAAACAAAAAATATCTCGGCGTTTTGCGCTTATACTCTAAATACTCCCGTCCGTAGGCTTGCTCGCAGTAACGTTCCTCGCCCAGGACCACGAGATGGTTGTATATGGCAAAGGGCGCTATCACTATGAGTAGCCACAGCGACGCCGAGGCGACGCAAACGCCCGCCATGCCGAGGAAATAAAAGAAATACATCGGATTGCGCGATAGGCGGTAGATGCCTCCCTGTGCGGCTCTGTCCGCAGGGGCTGCCGCATAGTCGTAAAACGCCTTGATAAAGCCCGCAAAAGCCGCTACGTAGATCACCGCTCCGATCCAAAACCACGCGCTGCCCGTCTTAAGCGGCACGAACACCGACAAAATGAGCAGCGCTACTTGCAGCAGCGAGCTTATGATCGCATTTCGCTTGTCCGCGAGCGTGTACCAGGAGGTATCGGTAGCGCGCTTGCCGACCTCCTTGTAGATAAACATATACGCGAACTGTATCAGCACCATCGCAAATGAGGGTATCCAAGCGCCCGCTAGAGAGGGCTCAAGCGTCGTAAAAAATGAAATTTCCATGACCGCTTCCTTTGCTTTAAATTTTATCCGTAGCCTTGCTTTGCTTTTTTTGCCCGCCGTGGGTTTAAATTTTACTCCGCCTCGCACCGCCTGTTTGACATGCTGCGGCTATGTTTGCTCGGCACGCCACCCGCCGCCGATGCCGCTTTGATGAAGTATATGGCATCGGCCCGCTTGGCGCTATTTGTTGAAAGAGGTTTCGGCGCTGGTAAAATGGCGGTCTTCTCGGCGCCGATATATCCGCCACATGATTGAGCGTTCGGCACAGATGCCGTTGCTTCGGTGCCGCGTCTTATTTGCCCTCCGGATTGAGCCCTTTTAAGATATAGCCAAATTCCGTGTCGCTCAGCTCGTAATTCATAAATTTTTTATAAAATGCCTTCGTTTCGGCTTTCACGTCGATGTCGGCAAATAGCTCGGGCTGGATGGTTTTGGCTGCCCATAAAATTTGAAGCACCGCATCCGCGCCGTATCGATCCCAGTTGAAAACCCCGCGCGGATTGCCGTAAACGCGCCCGTTTTTGACCGCATCCGTGCCGCTGTAGATCGGGCTGGATTTGATCTGGGCTACCGCATCTTCGTTGTGATCGCCGCCCACGATTATGATCTGCGGGTTGCTAGCGATGATCTCTTCGGCGGTGATAGTTTTCATCGGGCCTTTGGTGCCGGTGATCGCATTCGTGCCGCCGGCTAGCTCTATCCAAGAATCGATCAGCGTGCCCTTGCCGTCGATCTTTAAAAGATCGGTTCCGCCTACGATGTGAAGGACGCGCGGGCGCTTATCGGGGCTTAAATTTGCGGTGCGGCCGCTAACCAAAGCGATATTTTTATCTAAATTTGAGATCAGATCCTTCGCTCTTTGCGGTGCGTCGCCGCCTAGCATATCGCCGCACATCCTGATGCTGCGCCTCATCTGCTCGTAGTCGCTAAAGGACGCCTTTAAAACCGTAAAGCCCTGCTTAGCTAAATTTTCGCCGGTCAGCGCGGTTGAGATGATGACTACGTCGGGGTTACGGCTCATCAGCTCCTCTAAATTTACGTCGTTATTTTTCAACAGCACGGGGATCTGCGCCAGGCGCGGATAAATTTTACGAAACCATGCGTTTTTGCTGATATGATCGGTGGTGGCGACGATCTTGTCCGCTCCTCCGAGGGCTAGTAAAATTTGATTGTTCGCATGCCAAAGAGCTGCGATGCGCTCCACGTTCGCGGGGATTTTAACCTCGGCGCCGTCCATATCCTTGATAGTTCTAAGCTCTGCCGCGCTCGCAAAAAGCGCGCTTGCCAACAGTGCGAGTAGAATTTTTTTCATCTTTTACCTCTGTCTCTTATACACATCTCCGAGCCCACGAGACCGATCAGTATCT
>CAUUKU010000072.1:0-10873 GCA_963545665.1 uncultured Campylobacter sp.
GATACTGATCGGTCTCGTGGGCTCGGAGATGTGTATAAGAGACAGGCATAATTTTAATTTAAAAAGGTAAATGCTAAAATTATTCCGAAGGGTAAAAATGCAAGATTTGATTTCTTTAGCGACTTTGGGCTACGTCGCTATCGGGGCCTTGATCGGCTTTATTAGCGGCTTTTTCGGTATCGGCGGCGGCGGAATTTTAGTGCCCGTGATGATGCATTTGGGCTACGACGTCAAGCACGCCATCGGCGTCAGCGTAGTGCAGATGATCTTTAGCTCGATTTTCGGCTCGTTCATAAATTTTAAAAGCAAGATGTTAGACGTCACGCCCGCGCTGGTGCTAGGGTTTGGAGGCTTTTGCGGCGCACTTTGCAGCGGCTTTATAGTAAGCTATTTTTCGTCGAAATTTTTACTCGGCGTCTTGGTGGCGACTCAAATTTTTAATCTGACCAGGCTCTTTAAAACGCCCTCAGAGCCCGTAGGCGCGGCTAACGAATCAAAAGCGCCGTTGTTTTTCATAGGGCTGATCGTAGGCGCGGTAGCCATTAGCGTAGGCATCGGCGGCTCGGTGCTAGTGATGCCGATTTTGGTAAGTTTTCTTAACTACGACATCAAAAAGGCCGTCGGCACGGGGCTGTTTTTCGTCGCGTTTTCTTCGACCGCGGGATTTATCAGCCTCGCCGCGCACGGCTTCGTGCATTACGGCACGGGCGTAGCGCTGGGCCTCGGCTCGCTCGCGGGCGTTTATGCGGGCGTAAAAACCTCGCACAGGATCGGCAAAAAAGCTCAAAAGCGCTGGATGATAGCGCTCATCGTCGCGATACTTTGCGTGACGATCAAAAAATTTATCGCCCTAAACTAGCGCTGTTCGTTTCGCCTACCGCACCTAAATTCGGCCTAAAGCGTGCTTTAAATTTTAAAATTTAAACTCCGTCCGTTCGCGCGAGCGATTTTTGAAATTCGTATTTGAAATAAAACGCCCACGCGAGCGGACACAGAAAAAATAGCGCACGGATTACGTAGAGCGATTTTAGCGGTATTTGAAAATATATCCACACGCAAAAAACGTAGCTTAAAACATACGCGAGCGCGCAGATTACGGGCAAAAACCTTTTAAGCTTGATCGCCGCGACTAAAAGATAAATGCAGATCGCGATGAGAGAGCCTGCGAAAAAATAAAACATCGTGCCCTCCTTTTGGTAGTGCTCATCCGCATCGAAATAGCCTAAAATGCACGCTGCAACGATCAAAATCGCTAAGGCTGCTCGTAGCGGCGCAAGAGAGCGCTTTATCGCGCCGGTAAGCAGCCAATGCAAGCAGAGCGCGATAAAATAGGCATTTGCGGTAAAATCGAAAGACATATAAAACGGCTCTTCGCCGAAATTTTTCCAAGAATACTCGCACCCAAAAATCGCAACATGCGTAAGATAGATCGTGCCGAATTTCGCTGTTAAAAACGCAGCCGTAAGAAGGATCGGATGCAGCAGCGCTCTGCCTGCAAGCAGGTCCGCGCAAATGCGCTCCAGGTAATTTATCGATTTTTTCAAGCTAGGCTCCTTTGAGATTTCGTCGCTTGCAGCGTCTCTCGTGAAATTTTTGCCGTCTTGGTTGAGTTTAAATTTGATCTTAAATCGGGATAAATTTTAGCTTGATAGCTTTTAAAAATCGCTTAGCGGCAAAGGCGTAAATTTGCGCGCTTGGAGCGGGTCGCGTATTTTGAAATCCGCACCGTTCAAATCATTTTCCTATCACAAGCTGTTTGCGGGCGGGCATATATTGCAAAAGGTGCGGATGAAATGAGGCGAAATAGGTTTATTTGTCCGCTAGTAGTATTTAAAATTTTATTCGATTTTTAGTTGCGCAGCTGGTTTATCCGCGGCGGCGGGTTTGCGCACGGCGAGGTTGCACGCAGCATGGTTTACGCAGCAGGCGGCGGGTGGATTAAAATTTTGATTTATAGTTAGCGAGGGTGCGCCCTTTTTCGCAGCGGATGCGAGGCAGGGCGCAAATTTTATAAATTTTCGGCAGATCGCCGAGTTCAAAGCGTAAAAATTACGCGCCTAAAACTACAGCCGACAAAAGCCCCCATAAAATGGCCTCTATCGCTAGCACTGAATGAAGTACGGTCGTATTCATCGCTTCTCCTTTGTTTTAATTTTATTTATTGCTTGGCTCGGGCCGCTAGGGGCGTACCCGATCGATCTATGAGCGGGATTATATAAGATGATTGTGTTCTTAATGTGTCTTTTGAAAATTAGGACAAAATTTCTCCATTCGTTGCAAAGCGCGAGCGAGCGGCGGCAGATTTCAGGCAAAATTCGGCCGTCTGCGTTAAGGCGCGGCAAATTTAAGCGAGCCTGCCGCCCGCCGTAATGCGCGGTAAAGTCATAAAGGGAGGCAAAGTCGCAGCACGCGGTAAATTTAAAGCAGAATTCCGACCTCATCGCGGCGCGTGAGGCGTCCGCGGAAAATCGATATAAAATTTAAAGTAGAATTTTATGTGAATGCGTCGCGCGACGCACCCACGCTTTTTTACGTCGTTAAAGCTTGCATCATCAAAGATCGCATCATCAAAGATTGCATCGGCCAGGATTGCACCGTCAGGGCCCGTATCGTTAAAGCCTGCATCGGCACGACTTGCGCCTGTGGGGCGAAATTTTACGGCGAGCTACGAATTACAAGACGCAGCTCATCCGCGCCGTCTTGATTTGAAATTTAAAGCGGAATTTTAACGCTCGCTTCGGTTCCGACGCCGGGTTCGCTTTCGTATTCGATCTGTCCGCCTAAAAGACCCGCCGCCGTGCGTACGATGCTAAGCCCAAGCCCGCTGCCTAGCTCTTTGTGCGATTCCTCGCACTGATAAAATCGGTCAAAAATTTTATCCAGCTTCTCGCGCGCGATGCCGATGCCCTCGTCTTTTATGATCACCTGCGCAAAGCCGTCGCAAGCGCGGCAACGGACGAAAATTTTACTGCCCTGGCGCGAGTACTTAAGCGCGTTTTCGATCAAATTTCGCCAAATTTGATTTAGCAGTCCCGCGTTTGATCGCACGCTAAGCGGCGATAAATCTAGCTCAAACTCGTGTCCTTCGTAGCTTTGGCTTAGCGAGATGATGCATTGCCGCAGCTGCTCGTCGATACGTACCGTCTCATCTAGGCGCACCGCCGCGCCGCTATCGAGCCTCGTTAACTTTAGCATATCGGTGCAGAGCTTGCTTAGGCGGTTTGCTTCCGCGCCGATGGAGGCTGCATATCGCACCGCGCGCTCCTCGCTCACGCCGCCCTCTATCATCTCGCTTAACGCGGCGATCGAGGAGATCGGCGTTTTCATCTCGTGCGAGACGTTTGAGACGAACTCCTTTTGTAGCTGCTCATGCTTTTGCAGCTTCTGCGCCATTTTATTGACGTTTACTACGAGCTCGTCCAGCTCGTGCATATAGACGTAATCGGTGCGATGTCCGTGTAGCTTGCGCTCGGCGCGCGCCTCAAAATCGCCGTTTGCGATCGCGGTGATCGCGCCAAGTAGCCGCTTGATCGGGCGGAATAAAATTTTAAGCCCGAAGTAAAGCAGGGTAAAATTTAACGCCATCGTGATTAGGCAGATGATCGCGCACAGCGCCACTCCGTCCCAAAACCCGCCGATCTTGCCGCCGATACCTATGTAAAAAAGCATGCAAACCGCAAAGCAGACAATGAAATTTATCACGCCGAATGCGAGCGAAGAGTAAAGCGCGATGAAGCTTTTTAGGCTGATGAGGTATTTTTTCACGCTCGCTCCTTTTTTACCGCTTTGTAGCCGAGCCCGCGCACGGTGATTATCTCAAAGTCCTTGGAATTTTCAAATTTCGCCCGCAGCTTTTTGATGTGCGTATCGACGACGCGCTCGTCGCTGTCCGTCTCGTAGCCCCAAATTTCGCTCATTATCTCAAACCTCGTAAAAATTCTGCCCGCGTAGCTTAGCAGCAAAAACAAAAGACGAAATTCCTTCGGCGCCAGGCTTATCCGCTCGCCCTCGGTGCGGACGCTAAGCGTATCGTAGTCAAGCTCGCTTCCGCCGATGAGAAGTCGCTTTTCGTTTGCGATCTTGGCTCGCCTTAGTAGCGCATGCACGCGCAGCACGAGCTCTTTTAAATTTATCGGCTTGCTCATATAATCGTCCGCACCGCTTTTAAAGCCGGTCTGCATATCCTCTATCTCGCTTTTTGCCGTTATGATCAGTATCGGCTGGCTCTTTCCGTCGCGCCTAACGTATCTGCTAAGCTCAAAGCCGTCCATCTTAGGCATCATCACGTCCGAGATGATCAGATCGAAGTGTGCCTCATCCAGCGCCTCTGCCGCCTGCTTGCCGTCGAAGGCGCAGCTCACGCTAAAGCCCTCATCAAGCAGCTTTTCTCTTATCGCCGAGCTCAAAGCCTCGTCGTCTTCGACGAGTAGGATATTAAACATGAAATTCCTTTAAATTTTTTCGGAATTATAGCAAAATTTACGAGCGCAAAATCCGTGCGGCGAGTTTTTAAGAAATATTAGGCTATCATAACGAAATTTAAAAAAAAGGAACAAATAATGGATCTAAATTTCATCCCCTACAACATCTTCGGTTTCCCTTACCGCGCAAGCTCGCTTGATGCGATCTTTATCTCGGAAAAATTTGCCGCCGAGCGTTTTTTTAGCGCGGTAGAAAAGCCTGATGCCGAGCATCTTGATGAGCTAGCGGGCGATCTGTCGGACTTCTATGGCGTCACGGATAAAAAAAGCGCACTCGAACGCATCTATGCTTTCGACGATCTTGCTCATTTTAGCGCGCTGCTAGCGCTCTTTCGCCGCGCGACAGAGAGGCTTGGGGAGATGAGCTTTGAAGAATTTAGCGCAAATTTTTTAAGCGACGAGGATGTAAAGAGCGAATTTGGCGCCTTTGGGATAAAATTTGACGAAAAAAGCTTCACGCAGCACAAAGAGGATTTCGTAATGCTCGCAAAGGATTGCTTCGAAGACGGCACGGTGCAAAAATTTTTAAAATTTTGCGAGGCGACGAAGGATCTTTATGTATTTTGCGAGAGGCGGGGCATTAGAGCGTTTGATTACGCGGTTATCTTTCAGATCGCGGCGAATAGCTTTGCCGTAGGCTACATAGCGCAAAGCGACTTCGAAGAGATCATAAATCGCTACGGCGAGCGGGTAGAGCGGGAGTTCGGCGGCTGGAGCGAGTTTATCGCGAGCTACATTCTCGGCGGCGTGTTTATGAGCTTTGACGAAGATACGATAAAAAGTGATATTAAATTTCGCGCGACGCCGATATACACATGTTTAAGCTCGCCTTACGATATGTTTAAAGCAAGCGGCATCTGGGTGCAGAGCGTAGATGAGGCGAGGGCGGAGCTAAAGCCCGTTTTGGAAAAATACGTCGATATGAGCGAGATCGCCGCGCAGAAAGAGGAAAGCTCGCTCATTTTAAAAGATTACGAGGCCGAATGCGAGAAAAGCGGGCTAAGGATGGAGGACTTTTCAAAAGCGATCGATATTTTTTATGAGGATTTTTACAGTTTTTTTAAAAATCGCAGATGCGAAGAGTTGGTGCGCATAAGCGAGCAGACCTTCGTCATAACGCCCGTTACGACGCTTGAGATGCAATACTCCGTCTTGGAGGAGGCGAGGAATTTTGCGACCAAATTTAAGCTAAAATTCGACGAGGGCGAGCTGGCTTTGATAAAATTTGAAAGCGCGCTGCTTACGACGAAGGCGATCTACATAGCAAGCGGCTTGGCGTTTTTTAAAAAAGTCAAAAAATTCCATTGGAGCGATGTGCGTCCGAGAGTGAAATTTCACTACACGGGCGAGCTGCGCTGCTACGTAAGCGATGCAGATTATTTTGCGATAGATATGAGCGAATACGAAAAGGCGACGGGCAAAAAATCAAGCACCGACGATAATGAGAATGCAAATACGTTCAGAGATGAAATAACCTCGTTAGGCCTAGCGATCGCGCGTTTGAAAGAGCGATTTAGCAGGCATTAGAGCGGCTTTATCGCGCTTTAAGAATAAAATAATAATATTGCGAGTGCAAAGTATTTTTCAAAGGAGAAATTTATGAAAACAAGTTTTAAACTTTTGCTAGCCGTTTGTATAGCGGCCTTATTTGCGGGATGCGCGAAAGAGAGCTCTCGCGTAGTGCAAACCCCTACGGTAGCGACCCTAAACACCAACTACTCAGGCGAGCGGATCGCCGTGTCGGTAGGACGCTTTAACAACCAATCCTCTTACAACAACGGCGTGTTCTCCGACGGCGAGGACAGACTGGGCAACCAAGCGCAGACGATTTTAATCTCAAATTTACAGCAAACGGGACGCTTCTCGGTGCTTGACCGCACAAATATGCGCGCCATCAAAGAGGAAAGCGCAATCTCTAAAACTGCACAAAATTTAAAAGGCGCCAGATACGTTATCACCGGCGATGTGACTGAGTTTGGCCGCAAGACGACCGGAGATCATCAGCTGTTTGGAATTTTAGGCAAGGGAAAGACCCAAACCGCGTATTCTAAAGTAAATTTAAACATCGTTGACGTCAGAACGTCCGAGGTGGTCTTTTCGACTCAGGGCGCGGGCGAATACGAGCTGTCAAATCGCGAAGTGCTAGGTTTCGGCGGCACTGCGGGCTATGATTCGACGCTAAACGGCAAGGTGCTAAGCCTGGCGATCATCGAAGCGGTCAATAATCTCGTAAACGGCCTTGAAAACGGCGCGTTTAAACTAAGATAAGGATAAAATTTGAAAGCAAGTGGCGCTCTTGCGCTTGCTGCTGCGGCCGTGATATTTTGCGGCTGCGGCGGCGGGAGCCGAGATCGAATTTATTACTGGGACGGCAGCTACACGGACTCGACCTATCAGTATCTAAAGCAGGAAGGCGACGTAGGCGAGCAGATCGAAGCGCTTGAAAAATCTATCCAAAAGGCATATGAAAAGGGGCGTAAGGTCCCGCCGGGGCTTTATTCGCATCTGGGGCTTTTATATCTAAACGCGGGCAACGGCGTGAGGGCGAGGGAGAATTTCGAAAAAGAAGCTCAGGCCTTCCCTGAATCAAAGCCGTTTTTAACCTTCGTTACAAACCCCGCTGCACTTAAAAAAGCCGAGGCTGCGGCCAAGCCGGACGCTGATAAAGCTCAAGGATCAAGCGAACGCGAAGTCGCCAAAGAAGCCTCTGTGAAGCAAGGCAAAGCTGCCGCGAAACAGGGCGGCAAAACGAATAAAAAGGCTAAAAAATGAAAAATAAAGCTCAAATAGCGATTTTTAGCGTATTCGTGGCGCTGTTTTTTAACGCGTGCGCAAGCTCGCAGCCTGAAATTTACGACTACTCGGCGCTTCAGCAGGCCAAGCCGCGATCGATTTTGGTGCTGATGCCGAGCAACGAAACTACCGAAGTGGACGCAGGCCCTGCCGTGCTTGCTCATGCGATCTATCCGCTAAGCGAGGCGGGTTATTACGTATTTTCGCCTGCGCTCGTGCATGAGACTTTCAAAAATAACGGAATTTACGAGGCGAGCGAGATCCAAAACATCTCTACGCACAAGCTAAGACAAATTTTCGGCGCGGACGCCGTGCTATACATGGATGTCGTCAAATACGGCACTTCGTATATGCTGCTAAATAGCGTAAGCATCGTGGCGGTCAATGCCAAACTCGTGGATCTGCGAAGCGGCGCGACGCTCTGGGAGGGCTCGGCGCAGGTAAGCGACGACTCAAGCAGAGGCAGTAGCGATCTTGTAGGCATGCTGATCTCCGCGGTCATCAAACAGATCGGCGATACCGTCTCCGACGCGGGATACAAGCTCTCTGCGAGCGCAGATGCGATGCTACTGGGCCAAAACTGCAACAAATGCTTGCTCTACGGCCCGTATTCGCCGCACTACGGACAAGATCGACAGCTTGGCGGCGGCAAATAAATTTTAAAAAAGGACGAAAATGAAACTAGCCGAGGCGCTGATACTGCGCGCCGACATACAAAAACGCATCGAGCAGCTAAAATCAAGGCTCGCGTACAACGCAAAGGTGCAAGAGGGCGAGAGGCCCAGCGAGGAGCCTAATGCGCTGCTAGCCGAGCTAGACGCGCTAAGCGGCGAGCTTGAGCGGCTAATCGTTCGGATAAATTTAACCAACTGCACCGCAAAGACGGACGGCAAGAGCCTAACCGAGCTGATCGCCAAGCGCGACGTACTCACGTTAAAAGCGGGCGCGCTTCGAGCGTTCGCACAAGTTGCCGCGCAAAAGATCGATGCATATTCGCGTAGCGAGATTAAAATTTTAAGCACGGTCGACGTCGCGGCGCTGCAAAAGCAAGTGGACGAGCTGGCTAAGCAGATCAGACAGCTTGACACGACGCTGCAAGGCGCGAACTGGCAGACCGATCTGATCGACTAAAGCGTCAAATTTAGCGGTGAAATTCTAGCGAATTTTGCGAAAAGATAAAATTTCGGGTAAGTATCGCAAGAGGCGAGCATAAAAACCTTCCCTGCAACGGAACTCTAGCGCTCGCGGAAACGGCGCACCCCTTTTACGATTTATTTTCAGTAAATTTACAGGGGCAATGTGACTGCGCAATGTAACTACCTAATGCTGATCTAGCGATACCCAGGGCGGGAACGGGGAAATTTAAAACGAAATTTTGATTTTAACGGCGCGGGTTGCGGGCTCGCGGCGAAATTTGGCGGCGTTTTGGGCGGGCTTGACGCTCAAATTTTGCGTTAAATTAAGGCGCGCTTGCCATTTTGCATTTTAGCCGCGAGCGTCAAATTTTACAAAAATCATAAAATTTAGCCAAATTTAAAGGATAAAATTTGAAATTTAAAACCCTTGCGCTAGCGGCTGTATTTTTCTTTGCGACGAGCGTAGGCGCCGAGCTCGCGACAGAAGAGAATTCCATAAATTTTAGAAAAACGAGCGGCGCGGAGCAAAATGTCGCGGACGCAAAAGACGTCAAATTTCAACGCGCGCATTTTAAGAGCGCAGATACCGCGGCGAGCGGTACAAACCCAAACTCATCGCAAAAAGCAACCCTTATCGATGAAGCGAAAAATTTCTACCGC
Source organism: uncultured Campylobacter sp. (assembly GCA_963545665.1). GTDB lineage: Bacteria > Campylobacterota > Campylobacteria > Campylobacterales > Campylobacteraceae > Campylobacter_B. Next base: position 9,071 of record CAUUKU010000072.1, read on the forward strand.
GTGGACGAGCGGCTGTTTCGCAGCGCACAGCTTGACGGGAGCGACGCCGCGAAGCTGCACGAGCTTGGCATGAAAAGCATCGTAAATCTGCGCCATTTTAGCAGAGGCGGCGACAAAAGGGCGTTTGGAGATCAATTTTGGCTCGCAAACAAGCCGCTTCAAAGCTGGGAGATAAAGCCCGTGCAGATCGCGGATGTCTTGCGCACTATTCGCGAGCGTCAAAAGGAGGGCGCCGTGCTCGTGCACTGCTATCACGGAGCCGATCGCACGGGGCTTGTGGTGGCGATGTACCGTGTGATCTATCAGGGCTGGAGCCTGGACGCCGCGCGCAGCGAGATGATAGACGGCGGATACGGCTTTCACTCCATGTGGCAGGATATCGCGGGCTTTTTGACGCCGCAAAACGAAGCGCTCGTAAGAGCCGAGCTTGGAATTTAGACGAAATTTTGCCGTCCAATCAGACGGCGTGAAATTTGCAAATTCGAAGCGCGTGAGCTTGATTTAACAAAAGCTTGAGCAGCTTTAAATTTGAATAAAGCTTGGCGAGCTTAAATTTAAAGGCAAACTACTGCGGCGAGTTATTGTAGCGGCGGAAACATTCGCGGGCCGAGCCGTAGCGAGCCTAAATTTTACGGCGGCATGGTTCGCAAAGGAGTTTTGCGAGCTCGATAAGCGGGCTTAAATTTAGCGCGCCGCTTGCGCGATAAAATTTTCGTTTTAAAATTTCAAAAACGGAGACTACGAATGATACATCACTTTGCGGATCTGCTAGATCGAAAGGACGATTACTGGGCGATGGTGCCTAACCGCGAGCGTTTCGCATTCGCGCTAAACGGCCCCGTGGCGGACAAGCAGAGCTTGCAGATCGCTACAATCGGGGCGGATACTCCTTTTTGGGAGCAGATTTTTGAGTGTGGGGATCTGCAGGAGCTTACTCTGCATCTTCCGAGCAAGGAGCAGATCGCCGCGATATCTAGGCTTAGGCAGCTTAAGCGTCTGCGCATTACGAGAGTTCAAGTGAAGAATACCAACTTTCTCGCCGAGCTGCCGCTTTTGCAGGAGCTCGTTTTGGAATACGTCTCGGGATTTTGCGACCTTTCGCCTCTGCGCGAGCTGAAAAACTTAAGATCGGCGCATTTTGAAAATTTACGCAGAGTGAGCGATTTTTCGGGACTTAGCGGCATAGCCTCGCTGCGATATCTGTGCATTAGCGGCACGCTGGATTGGGATCAGCCGATTGTAGATTTCGAGTTTCTCAAAGGCCTAACGGACCTTGAAGTGTTAAAACTAACCTGGGTGAAGTGCAAGGCCCCATATCCGGCGCTTTTGCCGCTCGCCGCTCTTAAAAATTTAAAAAAGATAAGTCTGTATCCGCACGCCTTTGCGCTGGAGGAGTACGCGCTTGTGCAGCTTATTTGCGAGGGGGTAGAGGGTGCACAAATGCCGCTTGCGGTGGAGTTTAAAGATACCGGCTACGTATATTTTCTAGGGCGAGGCTCGGGATACACCAAAATGGGGGCGAAAAACGAGCTGCAAAGACGCGCGGAGTTTGAGCAAAAATTTGAGGCATGCAAACAAAAGGCGCGGGAAATTTTAAATTTGTAAGTATCGCTAAAATTTTACTCTTTGCGGCGAGCTAAATTTAAAACCGTAAATTTCTATAAAAAAGCAAAGAGACATAAAATAGTAAAATTTAAGTCGTAAAATTTTACGCATTTTTCTACTAAAAATTCTCATACCTTTTTCAAATATGCGCTCATATCGCCGTCGCGTGTATCGCAATCAAATCGGCTAAATTTAAAG
>CAUUKU010000073.1:0-10413 GCA_963545665.1 uncultured Campylobacter sp.
GATACTGATCGGTCTCGTGGGCTCGGAGATGTGTATAAGAGACAGTCGTTATCATGCGATGCATACTCCAAAAGCGATCGGGCACGATAATCTTAAAATAATCGTAATGAAAGAAGAATGAATAAAAATAGCGTAATCGGCTTTATAGCGTCTCTCTTGTTGCATACCGCTGCGGGGGTCGGATTATTTATTTTAGCAACGACGCCTAAAAAAGAGAGCGAGCCGCAAATGATAGCGTTTTCGATCGATAGTTTCGTAGAAGAGGCCAAGGCGGGCGAAAACTCTCAACCCGCTAGCGCAGAATCACAGCAGCAAGAACCGGAGCCCGAGCAAGAGCCTGAACCGGAGCCGGAACCCACTCCTCCCGAGCCTGAGCCTGAGCCAGAACCCGAACCCACTCCTCCCGAGCCCGAACCGGAGCCCATAGTAGAGCCCGAGCCTATCCCCGAACCGATAGTGGAAAAGCCTAAACCAAAAGAGCCTGAAAAGAAAAAAGAACCCGAAAAGAAGAAAGAGCCTAAAAAAAAGCCTCAAAAAAAAGATGAAAATTTAACGAAGGTCGCAAAAAAACCTAATCCCGCTCCCGCTTTCAATCCGAACCAGCAAAGCGCCAACTCCGGCGTGCAGGGCAACGCGGGAAGCAGTAGCGCGAGCTCGGGGAAGGACGCGATTTCGCAGCAGGGCGATCCGAACAATAGCGACATCGGTAAAAAGATCCGCGCGATCATCTCGCGATACGCGCAGAGCCACTACCCGAACAACGCCAAGCGCAGGAAGCAAACGGGCATCGTGGGCGTTACCTTCACGTATAAAGCCAACGGCGAAGTAACGAATTTGCGCGTGTATTCGAGCTCGGGCAGCGATTCGCTCGACGAGGGAGCGCTTACGGCGGTGGAGCGCACGAAGGGCAGCTTCCCGAAGGTCGATCAGGATACGACGTATAAATTTCAGATCGCTTATAAATTAAATTTTATGTAGGTTTGCTCGCATCTTGCCTGCCTGCATTGCATCTGTGCGGGCTCGGCATCCTTGCCTCTTTTGGGTTAAATTTCATTTTTATTTTTGATTCCGCTCTAAAATTTGCGGGCTTGCTCCTCTTGCGCCGTGTCGCGTCCGAGACGCATAGCCCCTGCTTTATCGCTAAGCGCGCCCGCGCCCAAATACGCCGAGTTAGCCTCCGTCATATCCGCTTACTCATAAACTTGCGCCGCAGTCCGCATCCGCGCCGCTGCTTGCGATCTCAAAACGCTATCCGCTACCGTCCCGCCGCTTAAAATTTTAAGCCCCTTTTTGCTAAATTTAGTTTAAAATTTGCTTGTTTTATACTCACCGCGTCAAAAGCCGCGCGGCGCAGGTAGAATTTGCTCAAATTTAAAGGATGGACGATGAACGAAGCTCAAATTTCGCTAGCGGGCAAAATTTCGGACTCGCTAAAGCGCCTGATCGCGGGCAAACTTGGCTCGCAGTACAAGGGCGAGGCGCCGTATTTGGGGTGTCGCGTACAGGAGGAGTATTTTGATTTTTTGGGCGTGGAGTGCCGCGGATCACGCATCAGGCTCTATCTTGACGATTTTGACGCGGACAGTTTCAGAGCCGATGCGCCCGAGATAGACGAGCTTGAGCGCGAGGAGTTTGAGGCCATCGTCCCGCTTATCGCAAAGAGCGCGGAGGAGGAGTTTTTGGCTGAAGCAAATCTGCCGTTTTTTGCGTATAAGCTGGATTTGGCGGTCAAATTTGAAGGCGCGAGCGGGAGCTTGGCGCGGCACAGCTGCGAGCATAAATTTTATTTTGAAAACACTGCGCGAAAAGCCGAGCTAAGGCGTAAAATGGACGATTATATAGACGAGATCATCATCCGCCGCGATAAAAAGATCAAAGACGGCCGCGAGATTTTCGTGTTTATGGACCGCATTTTCGATTTTTCGCTTATGGATTACGACGAAGCGGCGCTAACGGCGCTGCTTGAGCGGGTTATCGCCGCGGTGCAGGACGTCAAAAACAGACGGCTTTTGAGGGATTTTATCATCGCGCTAGAGAATAATCTGCGGCGCTGGAAAGAGGAAAAATTCCTGCCGAAATTTTACGATATTAATGATGACGGCTGGAGTAAAGATTACGAGCTTAAAAAGGATTTTACGCGGCAAAACGTGGACCCGGGCGAGCTTGCATTTTTCGTGCGGGCGGCGCTTTGGAATATCAAATTTAAACGCTATAGTTGGGACGTGGATCTTGCGCGCAAGGATTTGGAGTGCGCGGCGAAAATTTTCGGCTCGTCTCAGGCGCAAAGCTATCTGGATCACGGCACAGGCGAGATTGAGGGCGAGCTAGTAAAATTTAAAGACGCGGACGTAGAGTGCAGCGCAAATGACGTTTTCGCGCAGGTTCGCGTAAAAATCAAAAACGAAACGGCGGACGCGTATAAAAAGGCATTAAATTTCATCGTAAAGCTGCTGCGAGCGGGCTTTGCTGCAAGCTACGCCGTAAAGCTTAGCTCCAAAGCGCAGAAAATTTATCTGCCGATCAAGGGCCTTGCGCCAACGCCCACGCACCGCTTTTTCGCCGCCGCGCTCGCGCACGGGCTGGACGAGGAGCTCGAGCTTTACGCGAACGAGGCGCTAAAGCACAAATTTGAGTTCTATGCCGACACGGACGGCGAAAAGTGCCTGATGAGCGGCAGTTACGCAGTTTTCGGCCTCGCGCTAAAGAGCGAAAAATACTTTGCTCTTGCGCGGCGCTACTTTGAGGCGGTAGATGCCGAACATCAGAGCGCGCATATAAAATTTATCGAGGCGTTTATCGATCGCTACGGCATCAGCGAGCGTAGTTTAGAAGTGATCGTCGCGGGGCTGCTGTCATATCAAGAGGATAAAATTTACAAGAGCTTAAAGGCGCTAATGAAGGGGCCTGCGAACAAAGCTCTGTTCGCGCGCGATCTCGGGGCTACAGGAGCACGAGAAAGAGAGCGCGGCGTATGCTGTGTGGGGGAAGGATTGGCGGAAGCAAATTTCGATCTAGCGGCTATTTGCGGCTTGTCTTTTTGGTTTATACTTCGTTAGAAATTTCGCCGAATTTCAGTCACGTATTTATATATACGCTCCTTTATTCGGCTCATTTCTGCCTCGTCTAAACGCAAAAATACTGCGCCTTATCTTGGGCGCTTCGCTTTAGAATTTTATATTCAAATCTAAAGTAAATTTATTAAATTTAACTCAGCGATGCTTTGCGTTAACAAAGCATCGCCACCTCTAACGTAGTCGGGGATGGAGGATTGTTAAGGGGGAAGGGAGCGACCTCGTAACTGGCCCCTTCCCCCCTTAACAATAAAGGCGAGGCGGCGTTATCGTTATCATAGAATTTCCACGAAGATTTATCTTTCAGGCGCTCAAATTTTGATAAAATTCGGCTCAGCGAAATCGGCAGAGAAAAGATTAAAATAAAGGAGAAAAAATGGCGATAGACGGAGTAAAAATTATCGATAGCGACGACGGATACGATATATATTTGACTATCACCGAGCGATACAAAGACAGTGAAGATGTTGAAACTATCCTGCAAGATGTTTTGGCGCAGGCGGAGAATTTCTGCACCGATGAGCTTTATAGCGAGATTTATTGGACGGCCCTAGCGTATTCGCTTTGGAAGATCGGATTTTTAAATGATGAAATCCGCGAAAAAGCCCTTGCTATCATAAAAGGCGGTGCAAGCCAGATGTGGAATAAGGTCTTTGAAAAATCTCAAAAGAGCCGCCAAAAAGCGCTTGACAAATTGGCGCTTCAGCTAAAAAGCGAAAACCCTAGACCGCTTAAACGGCCCAAAATTTCGAAGCAAAAAACGCCCTGTTTCAAGGAGGGCGACGTTTTGTCTATCCGGATGCAGCAGGGATACGGCGTTTGCTTTGTCTCGGCGGTAGATCAAACCCCCAGGAAGCTCGAGTACCACCTAGCCTGCACCAGATTGCTGCAAAAAGAGCCGCCCGGCATGGATGATTTTTTAAAAAGCAAGATCGCGAGCTCGAAAAACGGCGAGTTTCTTAGAGCGGACCGCTGGTTTAATCATAAGGATTTAAAGGAGCTGCTGCCTCATCTAAAAAAGATCGGCAAAGTAAAATTTGCCCCGTTTAAATTGGGCGAATTATCTCCCGCGAAAGAATTGGAAGATTTTTATAATAAAATCATGGCAGATCCCAAAATATGGGGCTTTAGGCTAATTGATACAGCCCGTTTCGTAGAGGCTGTGATCGAGGATGCGGATAGAGACGCCGCGTCTAGCAAAAGCACCGTGCTTTAAAATTTCAGCCGCGGCTCGTTTCGCGCACTTTGCTTTAAAATTTTGCGGCAGCATGGCGCGATAGCGTGAATAAACCTACGCGCAACATAATGCCTCTCGCGCACGGCGGAGACTTAGGGCGGATCTACGCGGCTCAGATACAAGCCGAGTTAGTGGAAGCATACAGCGCGCATAAGTTGAGCGCAATCCCGCACGGGCGCAGATCGGGCGCGATGATACTACGGCGGGTGAGGCTCAAGCGTGGCGGCGGAAGCCGCGTGCAGTGCGGGCGCGTGCGATACAGATAGATCTGGCGGCGGACGTCGCGCGCGATCCTGTAGGATGTGGGCGCGCAAAAAAGCGGCGTCAATATCATCTCGTACCTTACCTGCGGGCGTTTGCAAAGCGATCTGCTAAACGCGATCAAAATCGTCGAAGAAAAAACCGCACATATCAAAACGCCGCTAAATATCAGCGTCATGGGTTGCGTTGTAAATGCGATCTGCGAGGCGAAGGGCGCGGACGTCGTGGCGATCGCGTTCGGCAACGGGCGCGGCTTGGGCAGAGCGGCGGAAGCCGCGTGCAGTGCGGGCGCATGCGATACAGATAGGCCGAGCGACGGACGTCGTGCCGTCATCCTTTCGGTTTAACGCTGTTTCATTTAAAGGCGCAATAGAGCAAGTGCGGGCCGTGCCGGTATTTTGCATGCATGCGTATAGGTAGCGCGGGCGACGACCCGCCTGCGAGTTAAATTTTAAAATTTAATGAACCGACCGAGATCAAATTTAAAAACGCGCAAAATCGATAAGCGTTTCAAACTTAGCTCTGCCGGTGAAATTTAGCCTCGCCGGTGAAATTTGACTCCAACGGTTCCGCTACTAAAATTTAGCTCCGCCCTCATCGATCTTACGCCCGTTAGGCGCAAATTTCATCTTTTTAAAGACCTAAATTGCGAGCGATCAGTAAAATACGCGCTCCAAATAAAGCCCATTAGGCGGCGCAGGGATGCGCGTAAGGGCTTTGTCGATGCTTAGGGTGCGGTCCTTTGCGCCCACTTTTGTAGAATTTTCGTCGCTCGGGGCAGATAGCTCGCCGCCCACGCCTTCGTTAGCGGAGCCTAACGCCCACGAAGCGCCGCCGTAAATACCGCAATCGCCGTTTTGAAAATTCGGCGAGCCCGAAGACGGATCTTTAAAATTTAGCGCGCCGCGACTTTGCGAAAGCTCTAGCGATTTTAGTGCATTTGCGACCATCAGCCGCACCTGCGCGCGCAAAAACCCGTCCGCGCGAAATTTTATAATCGTGCAGTTTTTGTGTGCGAACGCGTATGCCGCGTAGATCTCTCGCACGCAGCTTTTAACGTCGCTACCGCTTTTCATAAACGCGCTAAAATCGTGCCTGCCGACAAAAACCCGAAGAGCCGCGTTTAGCGCCCGCAGATCTACTTTTTTATGAAACAGACAAAAATCGCTTAAAAAAGGATCAAACTCGCCGTGATTTAGCACATATCGGTATGAGCGCATCTTCGCGTCGTATCTGGGCTGAAAATCCTCGCTTACGACCTCGATCTTTTTTACAAAAATATATGGCGCGGCGTGACGGTTTATCAAATCTCGTAGCCTAGCGATCTGCCAAAAGCTCGCGCAATGCACGGCGCTTACTTGATTTAGCGCATGCACGCCCTTGTCGGTGCGAGAGCTCGTGATCACGCGTTCAAATATCCCCAAGCGGGCTAGAGCAGAGTCGAGCGCATCCTCTACGCTGCGTCCGTGGGGCTGTGTCTGCGAGCCGCAAAATTGCGCGCCGTTATAGGCGTAGGTGAGCTTGATCTTAATATCTCGGGACAATTTTTACCTTGTAGTATAAATAAGAGGCCGCAAAACAGAGGCAAAACGTAAGCGGTACGGCGATTTGTGGTATTTTTGCGAGCAGCATTATAAGCGCAAAATAGATAAATAAAACGCTAAAAATTCCCACATAAACGAAGCCTTTTTCGTAGCGATAGGTCACGATGCCGAGGCTTAGCGCGAAAAAGACGCTTGCAAGCGGGAAGAGCGAGACGAGCACGTAGATGCTGAAGTCCTTTTTGCGCTTGTCGCTGTTCGCCATAGCGCGCCAGTAATCAAGCACGCCGCCGCCGCCTCTGATGCTCGCGTCGCTTTTGGTACGGATCGTCATGTCGGAAAATTCCGTGATGTGCCATGAAGCGCCCTTTATCGTATATACTTTGCCGTCGTGAAGCAGTGCCGAAAAGGCGGAGTTTGCGTTGTTAAATTCTCCAGAATCGGCGATGATCATGCGCTCATCCTCATCCCCTTTGCCGGGATTGTACAGCACTAAATTTTTATAAATCGTGCGGCCGTCGCTTCGGCTTTCATCCCCTATAAAGATGAGCCAGTCGGAAAATTTCTGCCCAAAGCGACTGGATTTTAGATTTAGCGTGGCGCTCATTTTTTTATAATCGACGAAATTGTCTTTTAAATTTTCCGCTATCGGCATCATAAAAACGGAAGTAAAAATCAGCGCCGCAGAGGCTAAAAACGCAATGAATACAAAAAACAGCGCGATCTTGCGCGTGGCGTAGCCGATGGTAAATATGACGATGGTTTCGTTCTCTTTAGATAGTCTAAAAAGCGAGATGCTAAGCGCTACGAAAAACGCGATCGGCACCGTAAATATGAGGATGCGCGGCAGCATGAAAAGATAGAGCTTGACTAGCTCTGAAAAATTTATCTCGATAAACGACGTAATGCGCGCGATCTGAAGGAAAAATACGATCGACATTATGATAAAAAGCGTGCTGAAAAGCGACGCGAACGAGCTTACGAAGTTGCTAAATAAATAGCGCTGCACCCTATCCATAAATGATGTCCAGAAGCCTTAAAATTTGATCTCTAAAAATAAAAGTAAGAAGCAACCCCATCGATAAAAACGGTACGAACGGCAGCTCGTAGCCTCTTTTGTGCGCGATGAGATACGCAGGCAGCGTCAAAATCGCGCCGATGTAGATCGAGATGCCGCCCAGCTTCCAGCCCAAAATCGCCCCCATAACGCCCGCGATAAAAATATCCGCGCTGCCCATCGCTTCGCGCTTTAGCACGAAGGTGACGATGAGGCGCAGCACGAAAAATATCGCCGCGTATCCCGCCGCCGCACCCACGCCGCTAAGATCAAAATCATACATCAGCGTATAAGCAAGCGAAAGCGCCGTAACTACGTAAAGAAGGCTCTCTGGTACGGCTTTATACTCAAAATCGATCGCCGAAAGCGCCATAAGCAAGATAAAACAAAGCCCAAGCACTGCGGCTTTTGCAAGATCGGGCTCGCCGAAATACGCCGCAAGAGCAAGTGCGCCGCCTAAAAGCTCGACGATCGGGTAGCGAATCGAAATTTTGGTTTTGCAAAAGGCGCATTTGCCGCCCAAAAAGAGCCACGAAAGCAGCGGGATGTTGTGGTAAAATTTTAAAGCGTGAGAGCATTTTGGGCAGTGCGATGCGGGGAAATTTACGCTCTGTCCGCGCGGCAGGCGGTAGATCAGGACGTTGCAAAACGAGCCTACGCAGGTGCCGAATACCGCAAAAATCACGCCGTAAACGATATTTAAATCCATCTTTTTCCTTTGGAGCTTTAACTTTTTAAAATTTAATCAAACGCTTTATGGTAGCGAGAAATTTCTTAGTTTTCATTGATTTTTTGCCTCTCATAAGGGAAAAATTTTACGAAAATCGCCGCCGCGCCTACGCAAAATAAAATGGCTATGAGCCCTGCGATTAGCGGCTTGTCGTATGCCCCATATAATCCGCCGAAAATCAAAAATCCCGCTACCAATATCACCGCGTCCAAAAGATCGAAGTTCAAAGTATCTACGATCCATAAAAACATAATATATGCGCCTATCCCGCTGCCTGCGGATGCCAAAATCCCCATTTTATCGGGGATGAAGGCAAACGCTAGCATAAAAAACACAAGCAGGCAAATATAGACCGCCAATATAAATTTCTTTGGTTTTTTATACACGCTGCCGCATCTTGGGCATCTTAGAGTTTTCATCGGCTTTTTCGTAAGCTTTTTGCCGCAACCGCATTGTATGTAGTAGCTCATGGCCTTCCTTTCGGTCTTTGCATGAACGGGCGGCGCGATTTTAAAATCCTGCCGCGTTAAATTTACCGCGCCGCGCAACGCGGCTCGCGCTAGAGCTTTAAATTTAAAAGGGCGAAATTTTAAAATTTCTATGGCGTCGCACGCCTACGTATTAAAATTTTAAATTTTACGATGCCGTAAATTAAAATCCTGAAATTTTAAAATTTCATGGTATCGCGAGCGCCCGCGGATTAAATTTTAAAATTTATCGCGTCGCAGGCGGTTCTGCAAATTAAAATTTTAAAATTTAAAGCGACCGTTAGAGCGACTGCGTCGCAGCTTAAAGACCGCCGAAGCGGCGCTGTTTGCGGCGGAAATCATCCACTATGCGCGCAAGCTCCTCGCGCGTGAAATCGGGCCACAGCGTCGGCGTAAACGCAAGCTCGGCGTAGCTCGCCTGCCAGAGCAAGAAATTCGACAGCCGCTGCTCGCCGCCGGTGCGCACCAGCAAATCCACGTCGCCGCTGTGCGCGGTATCCAGATGCGCGCCGATGCCCGCTTCGCTTAGTCGCTCGCCGCTTGCAAGCAGCCGCTCGCACGCTCGCACGATCTCGTCGCGCGAGCCGTAGTTGATAGCTAGGTTAAAATTTAGCGCTCGCCCGTTTTGAGTTAAATTTGAAAGATATTCGATCTCGCTTCGCAGATCGCCCCTAAAAGCCGATATGTCGCCGATCGGATAGAATTTTATCCCGTTTTGGATAAATTTTTCGCGGCGCGAAATTAGGAATTTTTGAAGCAACTTCATCAAAAATTCCACTTCGCTTTTCGGGCGCTTCCAATTTTCGGTGCTAAAGGCGTAGAGCGTGAGGTTCGCGATACTTTCGTCGATGCAAAACTCGCAGATCTGCTCCACGACCTCCGCGCCCGCTTCGTGCCCGCCGGTGCGCAGCAGACCGCGCTTTTTCGCCCAGCGCCCGTTGCCGTCCATCACGAGGGCTAGATGATTTAGGCTATTCACGGATCAGATTTTTTTCAGCTCAGCCGCGATTTTTAGGGCGACTTCGTCCTTCGGTGCGGTGTCGATTACGGCTTGAGCCTCTTTGGTGATGAAAGTGACCTTAAGGACGTCGCCGCCGAGCTTGATGATGTCATCCAGCACGTTTAGGCAGACGGCGTCGAGGTGCTTTTCATTAAGCATGCGTTTGGCTTCGCCAACGGCGTTTTCGCGGTCGGTTTCGAGCTTAAAGCCCACTTTTTTGATATTTCCGCGCACGGAGCTTAAAAGATCTTCGTTTGCGCCCAGGCGCAAATTCCAAATTTCGCCGATCTCCGCCTTTTTCACCTTGTCTTTGTAGCGCACCTTCGGCGAGTAATCGCTTACCGCAGCGGCCATTATCAAATACGCGCCGTCGGGGAATTTCGTGCTCTCAAGTGCCGATTTCAGCCCGATGGCGCTTTCAAATTTCACGAGCTTGTACGGTAAATTTTCATATTCGTTGCTAGAGATCAGCGTCACGTCCGCGCCCAGATAGAACAGCGCATCGGCGAGCGCTTTGGAGGTTTTGCCGCTGGAGAAATTCGTAATGCCGCGCACGCTATCGATCTTTTCGATCGTCGCGCCTCCGGTGATGATGACGGTTTTATCCTCCCAAAATTTATCGTTATAAAGCGCGCGCTTTAACGTCTGCATGATCGCCTCAGTGCTCGCTAGCCCGCCCTTGCCGGTGTCGCCGCAAGCTAGGGTTTTTTCTATCGGATCCACAAAATACGCATTGACGCTCGCTTTTAGCATATCGATGCAGTTTTTCGTGATGTTATTTTCAAGTAGCGCGGGGTTCGCAGCCGGCGCGATGACCACCTTGGCATGGGCGAAAGCCGCGTTTAGCACCTCTAAAAATACGTTGTCGCAGACGCCCCACGCGAGCTTGTTTATCGTATTTGCCGTCGCAGGCGCGATCAAAACCAAATCCACCTTGGAATAAGCGATGTGGTTGATGCCGGCCTGCCAGTTTTCATTGGCTTTGCAAAGCACGGGGTGATCGCACAGTGCCTCGAACGCTTTGTAGC
>CAUUKU010000074.1:0-10242 GCA_963545665.1 uncultured Campylobacter sp.
GTTAAAAGGGATATTAATCCTGCGGGCTTTGGGCGAAATTTTGCCGCTAAATTTGAAATTTTGATCGCAAGCTCGGGGCGGAATTTCATTTTTAAAATTTAAAATTTTAATCGCTAGTTGCCGCTTGGGTGAAATTTAATCGGATTTGAAATTTGGAGCCCGCCGGTTAAGCTGCTGGCAAGCCGCAAGCACGAATGAATTTTGATCGCGAGCTTATGCGATAAATTCCGCTTTCGGCTTTGAGGCGCAAAAACATATCGCGCCGCGTAGCCAGGCGCATTTTAAGTAGTACGAGCCGTGCGGGGCTGCGCTGGCTGATACAATAGTGCGGTAAAATTTAAAATTTCGGCGGACGGACAGTTAAATTTTGGATTAAATTTTGATGCAGGCAAGCCGGCGTTTAAATTTTAAAATTTGCGCTTCTGCGTTTAAATTTCACGATCCATGTCGCGCAAACCCAAACATCGTCATCGTTAAATTTTACGGCGCCGTTAAAATTCCCTACCCAGCAAGACGCAGCGCGCAGCGAAATTTAAAAAGTCGCGGCGCAATCTAAAATCGCGACGCAGAGCCAAACTAAATAAAATTTCAAAATCTAAATTTGACCGCCGCCGTCCGAGCAAAAAAGCACAGACAAATCCCGCGCGCAAAGCCCTACCCTAGCTCGATTTTGATGCTGAGAGCTTTGCAGACTAGATCAAAAATTTCAATATCGACGTTGGGCGCGTATTCGTCCAAAACCGCGTAAACTTCGGCGCGCATATCCTCGTCGTGGCCCGGGTGCGAGCGCGAATACAGCTCGTCCGTACGCTGCACGAGCGTGAGATTATCGATATCCCGCTCGCGCATCGCCTGCTTGAGCCGCTTTGAAATTTGCCATTTGAAACCTTGCATTTTCGCTCCTTTAAATTTGCGCGATACTAGCCAAAAGGGCTTTAAAATTTACTAAGAAAGCTCAATTTAAATTAGCTTATAGGCTCGCACCCCGCAGGCTCGCAAATAGCTACGCGTAATCAGTAAAATTCTATCGATATCGCCGCCGTCGGCGCTTAGAATTTTATCTTTGAAGCGATTTGAAAGAGTGCCTTTATTTGCCGCGCAGGCAGTTCACGTAGGCGCAAGGCTTAGCGAGTTGCAGTTTTTGCTACGGCGGCTTTGCATGAGCAAAATTAATCGGCGGCAGGATCGCTTCGATAAACTCGAAATTTAGGCGTTATACGCCGATTTAGCGGATTAATTCAAAAAAGATAAAATTTAATGCGATCCCGCAAATTTATCTTAAAATTTAGCGAGATCAAATTTGGATTTTACGCCGCGGCTATGTTACTTTCGGCGCACGGATCGTTCGGGCTTTTGGGCTTTAAAAGCCACTGCTTCGCAAATATCAGCGCGTAGATCGCAGCACCGATGCCGTAACTTGCGTATTCGCTCGGGATAAACTCTATGAATTTCGCGCAGATATTAGGCACCAGCATTAGCGGCGTTACGAGCAGCAATAGCAGGCGCTCTACCGGGTTGCATTTGGTTACGAACCAGCCCTGCAGCGAGGAGCTGAAGGCAAACATACCCACGATCGCCGTGGCAAAAATCAGCACGATTTGCAGCGGATCGCTGATCCAAACGATACCCTTTGAATCCATCGGATCGCCGATACCTTGGATCAAAAGCAGCTTGTTGTTGAAAAAGAACGCAAACGGAAGCACCGCCGTGCGCAGATCATATACAAAGCCCTGAAGTCCTACGGTAACCGGATTTGCCTTTGCGATGCCCGCGGCGGCATATGCGGCGATGCCCACAGGCGGGGTATCGTCGGCTAAAATTCCAAAATAAAAGACAAAAAGATGCACCGCGATCGCAGGGATTAAAAAGCCGTTTTTATCCGCCAGTATCAAAATCACAGGCGCGATTAGGCTCGAAACGACGATATAATTTGCCGTCGTAGGAAGTCCCATGCCCAAAATAAGGCTCATTATCGCAGTCATCAGAAGTATCAGCACTATGCTATTTCCCGCGACCGCCTCCACGAGCTCTGAAAGAACCTGCCCTAGCCCAGTAAGCGAGATCGAACCGATGATGACGCCCGCTAGCGCGGTGGCAACGGCGACGGTGACCATGTTTTTAGCAGCACCCACCATAGCCCAAAAGATATCGACAAAACCGACGATAAAGTCAGATTTGTCAATCTTTTCGCCGAATATCATTTTCCTAGCGGGCTCTTGCACGATCATTATCAAAAACAGCACGCGGATCGAGTTAAACGCCGCAGAGATCGCGCTTTCCTTCAGAATCAATAGAGTATAAAGCAGCACCAAAATCGGTATGATGTAGTGAATGCCGCTAAAAATTATCCTTAGCTTCGAGACCTTGGCGCAATCGCCGTTGCCTTTAAGCCCCAGTTTACAGCTTTCCAGATGCACGATGAAAAATAGCCCCGCATAGCAGACGAAGGCGGGGATCACCGCCGCGACCATTACGTTGGTGTAGCTCATACCTAAAAACTCCGCGATGATAAACGCCGCAGCGCCCATGATAGGCGGCATAAGCTGCCCGTTTACGCCCGCAGCAACTTCGATAGCGCCCGCCTTAGTGGCGGTAAGCCCCGCTTTTTTCATGAGCGGGATCGTAAAGGTGCCCACCGTCACGACGTTTGCGGTCGAGCTGCCGCTTACCATGCCGGTTAGTCCGCTAGCGATTACGCTAGCCTTAGCAGGCCCTCCGCGGAAGCGACCCAAAATCGCAAACGCTACGTTTATAAAATACTGCCCTGCGCCCGCTCGCTCTAAAAGCGCGCCAAATAGCACGAACAGATAGATAAAGCTAGTGCTGACCCCTACCGGCACGCCGAATACGCCCTCTGTCGTTAAAAACATGTGCCCTGCGAGCTTTTCAAAGCTTGCGCCGCGATGCGCGATGATGTCGGGCATATAAGGGCCGAAGTAGCAATACAGAAGGAAGGTAAAAGCGATAATACCGAGTGCCGGCCCCATCATGCGGCGTCCGGCTTCAAAAAGTATGAAAATACCGACAAAGGCCACTACGATATCTCTAGTTAGATAGTCTCCCGGGCGCTGCGCCAGATCGAGAAATTCTATCGCAGGATATAGGATCGCGGCCACTCCGACGATTAATAAAATATAATCGTAAAACGGGATGTAAAAATGCGCCTTAGAGCGCGGGCGAAACGGAAAAAGCGAAAAAATTATAAAAACGGCGAACGCCAAGTGGATCGAGCGCGCGATGGTCGTATTCATCGGGAAATACGCGATGTAAAGTTGAAAGACCGACCACGCGAAGCAGACCAGCGTCACGAGCCAGAAGAGCTTTTTAGAGGTAAATTCTCTACTCTTTACCTCTAAAACCTGCTCGTCGTTTTGTGTAGATTTCTCCATCAACTAGCCTATTTCAGCAGCCCGGCTTCTTTATACACCGCCTCTGCCGCAGGATGAAGCGGCGCGCTAAGTCCTTCTAAAAGCGATTCTTTAGTTACGAAATTTAGCGCAGGGTGTAGCTTTTTATACTCATCGAAATTATCAAGTATCGCCTTAACTACCGCCCTAACCGCCTCATCGCTTTGGCTAGCGTCGGTTACGAGCACGGCCTTTACGCCGATAGTCTGCGTGTCGTGATCTACGCCGTCATACATTTTAGCGGGGATCACGCCTTTGGCAAAATATGGATATTTTTCAAGAATTTTTTTGATGTGCTCATCGTCGATGCCGATCAAGTCGATAGGAAGCGAAGTCGCCGCATCGGTGATATTTGCGGTCGGATGTCCTACGACGTAGAAGTAGCCGTCCACCTTCTTATCTTTTAGCGCCATCGGGCATTCTTGTGCCGTCAAAACGCCGTGCTGGGCGAGCTTTTTAAGATCGAAGTCGTAGTTTTCAAAAACTATCGTACTGGTTAGCTCGTTGCCGCTGCCCGGGTTTCCGATATTGATCTTTTTGCCCGCAGCGTCGCCGTAGGCTTTAATGCCGCTCTGTTTAGAGACGACGAAAGCCAAAAGCTCCGGATAGATCGAGACGACCGCGCGCAGATTTTTATCCGCCGCGCCTTGAAATTTGCCCGTGCCGTTGTATTTATCATAGACGACGTCGCTTTGAGCGAAGCCGAAATTTAGTTCTTTTTTCAGCACGTTGTTGATGTTATACGTCGAGCCGCCCGTCGATTGCACGGAGCACTTCATATTTTTATCCATATTTACCAAGCGGCAAATCGCGCCGCCCACGGGATAATAGGTGCCGGTCATACCGCCGGTGCCGATATTGATGAACTCCTTAGCGCCCGAAACGCTAGCTAGTAAGGCCAAACCGGCCAAAGCAACAGAAAATTTTTTCATCTTTCGCTCCTTTTTGATAAGATGTGCGTTAGTATTGCGTAATTTCGATAAAATTCTAATAAAAAAAGCGATCTTGCGTTTAAATTTAAGATTTCGCGCGTTTCATAGCGACGGGCGAAAAGCGTGCGGACGGCGGGCGATTAAATCACGGCGACGCAGGATTGTAAAACAGCGCCACTAAGCGATACTTCGGCGCAAAAAGGATGAATCGTTTTCGCCGCTTCATTCGTCCATTTTGCCGCGGATAAAATTTTAACGGCGCGGCAAAAAAACGACGAATATGAAATTCTAACGGCACCGCCGAGATGAAATTTTAATAGCGCAGCGAGAATAAAATTTTAACGACGTCGCGAGATAGAATTTGGGGAAAGAGAAAAGTAAAATTTCAAAATGTTGCAATCAAATTTAAAAACGCTGCCGAGATAAAATTTAAGCGGCAAAATTTCAAGCCGTGCGCTGAAGCGCAAGCTGTGCTGTTTACCACAATGTAATGCAGCGTAAAATTTAGCTGGGTTGAAACGTTAAATTTAGCCCGCTAGCCGCGTGGCAGAGCCTGCGCAAAGTGCGAAAACGAGCTCAAAATTTCACGCCGTATTCGCCATGCTCTAGTTTATTATTCTGCGCGAGCCGCGTTAAAACGGGCGCTAAAGCAGCGCTCCGTCCATCGCGCGCATCAAACGCAGCATCTGCACGTGCGGGGAAACATCGTGAGTGCGGATGATCGCGGCGCCGTTTAAAGCGGCGATCTGATGCAGATACAGCGAGCCTGCGAGCCTGTCCGCGACCGCAGAGGGGCTGTAAAAATCGATAACGCTCTTTCTGCTCGCGCCCACGAGCAGCGGGCAGCCGAAGTGCAAGAAATGCTGCAAATTTTTAATCAACACCAAATTTTGTTCAGCGGTCTTGCCAAAGCCGATGCCCACGTCAAGGATGATCTTTTTAAGCCCTGTGCTTCGCAGCTGCTGCAAATTCTGCACAAAAAACTCATCGATCTCGCCCATCAAATCGTCATATTTGGGCGCAAGCTGCATATTTTGCGGATTTCCCTGCATATGCATCAGCACGTAAGCGGCGTCGTAGCGAAGTGCAAGCGGGACAAGAGCGAGGTTCGCGCTGATGTCGTTGATGATGCTAAAGCCCCGATCTAGCGCAAATTCCAAACAATACTCATTGAAGCTATCGAGGCTAAATTTAGCCCTTTCGTGTAGACGCAGGCGGTAAATTTCGCTCAGCACGTCCTTTATGCGCGCAAACTCCTCATCCCTGCCGCAGTACCGGCTGCCCGGGCGCGAGCTCACGCCGCCGATGTCGATGATAGCGGCGCCCTGCTCGATCATCTTTTCGATCTTGCAGATCGCCTCTTTTAGGTTTGCCGCGCGGCTTGCGGGGTTGAAGCTATCGGAGTTTATATTTACTACGCCCATTATTTCGCAGTTTTGCGGCTTAGCAAATTTCTTGTCTAGAAATTTCGCGAGCTCTTTTAGCCCGAAATCCTGCAGCACTTCCTTTTGCGCCAAAGCCTCGATCTGGCGGTCATTTGCGATCAAAACCGCGTCCGTATCGTCGCGCCCCAGGATCGCCCCTTCGTTACATGCAAGCTCGGCGCCGATACTAAGGGCATCTTGTTTTAAAATATTCGCCGCGGGCGCTCGCAGGTCTTTTAGATAGAAAAAGTTTAGCCGCGATTTTTTCTGCATTATCGCCCGCCCCGCATTTCGCACGCCGATACGCTCGCAAATCAGCGCAAAATCGACCTCGTTTGAAATTTTATAAATTTTCATCTTTTCTCCTCTATCATCAAAAGTAGCGGAGTAAGCACGGCGTGGGCTTTGGCGTTGTGCTCGGCAAGATAGCTTAAGCGATCTATTCGCTGCAGCTCATCGCCGCTTAGACTGACGCCTGCTTCAAAGCACTCTAGCGCGATCTCGCCGATGAGTGCTTTTAGCGCCGTTTTATCTAACTCGCCCTTGCGCTCCAGCGCGATCTGTGCATCGATAAACTCCACCGCTTCCTTTAGGCTAAGCCTGGTTAAGCTTAACCCGGTGCGGCGTCTGGGCTTTCGCACGCAGAGATTTTGCACGATAAGGCGCGAGCGGATTGTAGGCAGCAGGGCGTTGATGAAAGGGGTGATTAGGAAAAACACCGTGTTTTTAGGCGGCTCCTCTAAAATTTTAAGCAGAGCGTTTTGTGCCTCCTCGCCGAATTTTGTAGCGGCGATGACGATGATCTTATCCTCGCGCTCGGCGACGTAGGCTTCGTCTATGATCTTTCGCGCCTCGTCGATCTTAAGCTCGACGCTTTCGAAAAACCTTAAATTTTTGCGCGGAATTTCGGCTAAAATTTTATCTTTAAAGCCCTCATAATCGCCCGTTAAAACGATCTGATTTATGATTTTCAAAGCACCACTTCGTCAAAAAGCACGGCGTCGATGCTTTTGTCTAAAATTTTAAAAAGCTGGATTAGTTTGAGATCCAGGCTCGGATCGCTCTCGCTCATGTAAAAGCTATTTTGTAGCCTCTCGTCGATGAGCCACAGATAGCTATCCTCGTGGCTTTTGGCGATTTTGGCTAGCGGATGGTTGCCGTTGCCGATGTAAAAATATATAAAGCCGTTGGCAAACGCGAGGCTTAGCATATCGTTTAGCAGCAGCGCGTCCTCGAGGCTATTTACGCCGCCGCGGTAGAGCGAGCGCAGCGAAAAAAACGGCAGCAGCGGGCGTGAGTTGGTCGAGGAGTTGATCTTTTTGATGATGTATTCGCTAAACCAGCTTCGCTCATCATCGCAGATGACGATGAAAGCAAAGCCGTCGTGGAGAAATTTGAGCTTTGAAGCCAAAAGCGGAGTCCAGTCCTCCTTGCGATCCTCGAGCCACTCAAGTCCGGGCTCGGAGCGCATCGCCGTGACGCTCCAAGTGTGCAGATCCCGCATTATTTATCCAAATCGTAGGCTTTATGCAGCGCGCGCACGGCGAGCTCGCCGTATTTGGCCTCTACGATCATCGAAATTTTAATCTCGCTCGTGGAGATCATCTGGATATTTATCCCCTCATCCGCGAGCGTCTTAAACGCCTTGCTGGCTACGCCGCTGTGGCTTTTCATACCCACGCCTACCAAAGAAACCTTTACGATGTCGGCGTCTGATTCGATAATAGAGCTTGGGTTTGAATTTATCTCTTTCATTACCGCATAAGCCGTCTGCAGCTCGTTTTGCGGCACGGTAAAGCCTAAATTCGTCTCGCCGTTTCGTCCGATATTTTGCACGATCATATCGACATTGATCTCCTTGCCCGCAAGCGCGGAGAAAATTTCAGCCGCGACGCCGGGGCGATCCTCTACGTTTCTAATCGTAATTCTTGCTTGATTTTTATCCAGTGCAATGCCGCTAATTACCGCATCTTCCATCTTTTCTTCTCCTGTTATGAGTGTTCCTTCATGATCGTTAAAACTGCTTCGCGTCACCAAATTTACGTTTAATTTTTTCGCAAGCTCGACGCTTCGATTTTGCAAAACCTTCGCTCCTAAGCTCGCAAGCTCAAGCATCTCGTCGTAGCTGATGCGATCAAGCTTCTTGGCTTTGGGCTCGATGCGCGGATCGGTCGTATATACGCCGTCCACGTCGGTGTAAATTTCGCACAGATCGGCATTCAGCGCTCCTGCGACAGCGACTGCGCTAAGATCGCTTCCGCCTCGCCCCAGCGTAGTTACCTCGCCTGCAGTGCTGATACCCTGAAAGCCCGCGACGACGACGATTTTTCCCTGCTTTAGCGCCTCTTGCATGCTTTTTGGATCGATCGAGACGATGCGAGCTTTTGTGTGAAGCTCATCCGTCACGATCCCCGCGCCTCGTCCGCTAAATGCGATCGCAGGATAGCCCTTGGCATTTAGCGCGATAGCCAAAAGTGCGCTCGTGACGCGCTCACCCGAGCTTAGCAACACGTCCATCTCCCTACTTTGGGGAGTTTTAGTAAAAAATTCCGCCTGCTCGATGAGCTGATTGGTAACGCCGCTCATCGCAGATACGATTACTACGACGTTATGCCCTTCGTTTTTGGTTTTGATCACGCGCCGTGCGACCGACTCGATCCGCTCTAGCGTGCCGACGCTCGTGCCGCCGTATTTTTGAACGATTAGCATTAAATATAGCCCTCCTCTTTAAAATATTTTAAAACCGTCGCGTAAATCGGCTTTTTGAAGTGATTTACATGTCTTAAAACCTCATTTGCGCCTACGAATTTAAATGCGTCGAATTCCGGAAGTTTGGTGTTGATGTTTAAGTCACGCAAATTCCGCAATCGCACTAAAAAATACCTTTGAATTTGCCCGTCGTACGGGTGCATCTTTTGAGCTATCCCCTCGGGAAAGTCGTAGCTGTGCCAGTGCGGACACTCCGAGATGATATCGACCTTACTCGTTCCGATCTCCTCGCCAAGCTCCCTAAGAAGCGCGGCTTTGGGCGTTTCGCCGTCGTCGATGCCGCCCTGAGGGAACTGCCACGCTCCTCTGACGTCGCTTCGTTGCGCGATTAAAATTTCGCAGTTAAACGGATACGATGGCGAAAGCACGATTGCAGCGACATTTGGTCTGTAATTTTTCTCTTTTTCCATCTCGTTTTTCTCATAAAAAATTTCCAAAATCTTACCGAAAAAATATTAAAATTTGCGTTAATAGGCTCGAAATTTATCTGAATTTTCGCTTTATTTGGCTAAATTTTGCTTTTGAAATTTCACGCTCAAGGAAGCCCTTGCACATCTACATCCACGTGCCGTTTTGCACCTCCAAATGCCCGTATTGCGCCTTTGGCTCCTTCAGCGACAAATTTAACCTCGTGCGCGAGTATTTTTCAGCACTACGGCTTGAAGTGCACGACTTTTTGGCGAAAAATCCGCACGCGCAAATTTCGACGCTTTTCATCGGCGGAGGCACGCCAAGCGCCGTGGATGCGGGGCTTTATAATGAAATTTTTACGCTGCTTGCGCCGCATTTTACCGCCCGAGCCGAAATCAGTTCGGAAGCTAATCCGAACTCCGCCAGCCCCGCTTGGCTTAGGGCGATGCGAAAGCTCGGCGTAAACCGCATCAGCTTCGGCGCACAGAGCTTCAACGACGCCAAGCTAAAGCTCCTCGGTCGAGCGCACAGCGCCGCGCAGATTTTCCTAGCGGTGCAAAATGCCAAAGCAGCGGGCTTTGATAATATAAACTTAGACCTAATCTATGCGAGCAAATTTGACGATAAAAGGAATTTAAAATTTGAAATGGCCGAGCTTGCGCGCTGCGAAGTGCCGCATCTAAGCGCCTATGTGCTAAGTCTTGAGGAAAACACGCCCTTTTTTGGGCGCGAAAACTTTAAAAAGGAAAGTGCGGCTCTAGCTAAATTTCTCTTTGCTCTTGCGGCGGATAGCGGCTTTAGCCAGTATGAAATTTCAAATTTTGCCGCGCGCAGACTGCGCTGTAAGCACAATCTGGCTTACTGGCGCGGCGAGGATTACGCGGGATTTGGGGCATTTGCAGTCGGAACTAGCGGGCAGGTGCGCCTTAGCTCGCCTAAAAATTTGCGAGACTACATCGCAGATCCGCTGCAAAAACAGCGCGAAGTTCTAAGCGCGCAGGATAAAAAGCTCGAGCGCATATTTCTCGGGTTGCGCTGTATTTTGGGCGTGGACGCGCAAATTTTAGACGCCGCGGAGCTAAGCAACGCGCAGCTACTCGTGCAGGCAAAAAAGCTGAAATTCGGCGAGGGCAAATTTTATAATCCCAACTTTTTGCTTGCCGACGAGATCGCGCTTTTTATCACGCAAAGCAGCCGAGACGGGCGCTAAATTTAAGATTAATGAAATTTTAGTTAAAATACGCCATTTTTTACGCTGTCTCTTATACACATCTCCGAGCCCACGAGACCGATCAGTAT
>CAUUKU010000075.1:0-10058 GCA_963545665.1 uncultured Campylobacter sp.
GACTAGTCGTCGGCAGCGTCAGATGTGTATAAGAGACAGCTGTATAACAAGGGTATAAAATGGCTAAAATTTTAACCGCGACGCAGGTGAAGAAACTAAAATTTGAGGGCAGCGGCAAGCTCAAGGCGTATTCTATCGATAGCACTTGCGCACTGTATCTCGTGTGTTTTGCAAATGGCAGCAAATACTACAAGCTACGCACGAAAAGAGGCTACACGACGCTAGGAAGTTTCGATGATATAAGCCTCGCAGAAGCCAGAGAAAAAGCAATTAGCTTACGTAAATCCGGCGCGAGCGACGAGCTACAAAAGCAGAAGCTAAAAGATGTTTTCTGCGCGTGGCTGGATATTAAAATTCCGCCCGAGGATAGCGAGAAAATAAGGCAATCTCGCCGTAAAATGATAAATCGCGTAAATAAACATCTGCTGCAACCTATAGGCAATATGTCGATAGATGAGATAGGTACGAAAGAGGTGATCACAGCGACCAAGGGAGTGAATTTTGTAAGCGCCAAAAAGATAATACCGATCCTGCGAGACGTGCTTAAGTTTGCCCGCGCCCAAAACGCGGCGGGCGACATATCGTTTATTTATGAGATCATAGACGATATGAGCGAAATTTACCCTAAAAAGAAAGTAGAGCACAGAAAGGCGGTGACGGATCCAAAGCGGCTAAAAGAGATCATAGAAGCGGTTAGAGACGCCTTTATAGAGCCGACGATCAAAAATCTTTTCTTTTTTAACTTAATTATGGCGCAGCGCCCACATCAAATCAGAGAGCTTAGCTGGGATAGAATAGACGGGAATTTCGTGTATTTTGGGGAGGCGGATAATAAAACGGGAGTAAATGCGCGCCTGCCGCTACCGAGGCAGGCAAAGCAAATTTTAGAGCGCCAAAAAGAGATAAGCGCGGAGGGGATAGTTTTCAAATCGAGCACCTATTCTAGGCTTAGCGGATGGGCTATCTCGGACGGCACGCTATTAAAAATATTAAAGCGTTTGGGTATAAATGACCTGCACGCGCACGGCTTTCGATCGATGTTTGCGACCTTTGCTATTCGAGCAACCGACGGCGAGCGAGCTATGTTTGAAAAGCGTATCATTGATGAAGTGCTGCTGCATACGCCCGGTAACGAGGTGGATAAAGCTTATTTTAGGGACTTCAACTCGCGGGAACATTTGCGGGTATTGCAGTGGTGGGCGGATTATTTAGAGGGCTTAGTAATTTAAGCCGCCTGAGATAGCCTATCCTTTCCGCCAGCTCTCTTTGCGTTATGCCTAGGCGCATACTTTTTTAACGATATTTCGCTCATATTATTCCTTTATCTCTAAACTTCGTTGCTCGCAGCCGCTAGGCGGCTCAATACCCGAAATGTCGTCTAAAAAATAATCTGTATTAATGACGTTTAAATCGGCATCTATCATGGAGTTAGATATTAACGTCCCTGCTATCTTGTCGCCGTATCCTAGGGCTATCTCGTGAGCTCTTAGCTTGCTTAGCCACGCTTCATCGATGATTTTTACGTCTATCGCACCGCCGCTTATGATAGTCCATTTACTAGCTCCTGCGAGATCGGGCTTTTTGATGATAAAGCTGCCTTTGAGCTCACTTCTTTGCTCTATCGTACCCGCTAAATCGTTCGGGCTAAACTCATAACCATCTCTTACTTCTCGCTCCTTACCTTTCAAATTTATTCTAGGAGGCATTTTAAATCCTTTCGCACTTTGAGATAAATCGGACATAGCCTGCAAAAGAGGCATTTTATTATGCGTATATCCGTAATCTTTTAGCTCTCCGCCTTCTATAATCTCACAGATTATTTCATCGGCCCTGTTCGGCAACTGCTTGGGGTCGTCCTCTAAAAGCTCTATTAACTTATCTTTAGCCGCGATTATGAGATCGGCTATAGCATCTCTAGGGTCTTTCACATAACTCCTTATCTTGTCGCTATTCGCACCTTTTAATATATCTCTTACTTTGGCTTTTAACGAGCCGTTTTCGACACCCTCCAAAATCACGCGAGTGGTTATGTCTCGATCTATATAGGAGCAGATAGCGACGTTTAGTTTGTCTAAGCTTTCGATAAAGGCGGATACATTCTTAAAAAAATCCGCTCCGCCGTCCTCATAAAAATCAAAATGCAGGTCGTAGCTTTTATCCATTTTTGCTCCTTTAATTCTGCTTTGATTTTACTAAAATTTAGCTTCGCGCAGGCTTAGCGGAAGCCGTAATAAATATCACGAACGCTTATCTTTCTTTTTCATACGCCTATATCCGAGATAGCCTTCCGTAACGATCGTTCCCATGCCAAAACCCATTAAAAAATAAAAGATCCAAAGCACCTTTTCTCCTTAAATTTAGATATAATTCCGTATGGAATTTTTAGATATTTTAAAAAACATTTTCGGCTCCGAAATCGCGGCTTTTTGTCTCGGCGCTTGCGGGGGGTTATTTGTTTGCAGTTAAATTTATACTGCCGCAAAGGATTAAGGATCTCTCTGCTGAGACTTTTTCTAGAAATTGCCCTTTGGTAGAGTGCGCCTACGGAGGATATAAAAACGAGGTTAAAGTAACCGTCCGAGGCGAGAAAGTAATACATTGCGCCTGTCCTTACTTCGACTATACCGAGCGATGCTGCCGTAAAACGCATGAGTCTTGTCCACTTATGATCTTTTAACACACTCGCGCCAATACTCCACTCTACTTATCGCAAGAGCTAACACCCCTTTTTTAGTTTTTTGATATCCTCATTGAGCCAATCTAGGGGATAGCGGGCTTCGCCGTTGAATATGATAAACCGCAGCATAAATTCCCACTTGCCCTTGTTTTTCGACATTCTCATTTTAGCTAAGATATTGCTGTTTTCAGAATAGCCTAGCATAACCGATGCCTCTTTTTGCGTCAGCAGCCTTTGATTTTCGGCGGCAACTCCAGCTACGATGCCGCCGTTTTCAAAACGTCCGAGCGTAGCCGATACTTCTTTTGGTTTTTGATATTCGGTCATTTCTTTTCCTCCGTTAAAGCTTCATCTAGCTTTTTATCTAATAGTTTCAATGCCCTATCGAAAGTATTACCACCTTGCATCTTCTCTATTCCTATCTGCCCCGCTTTCGCGCTAGCGGCGGTATAAAGTCCATGATGCAGGCCTCCGGTGGCGGTACCGGATCGTTCGTCAGCCTAGGCTCGAGCGATATGCGATACGAAACGGGCTCGCATGTGGACGTCAGGGGCATAAATGTGCTAGCGGGCGTATCCAATAATAGAGACGATTTTATTTACGGAGCGTTCGTGGAGGCGGGCTTTGGGCAGTACGACAGCTACAACTCGTTCGGTAGCGCGGGTGTCGCGAAAGGAAACGGCGACAGCAAATACTACGGCGCGGGCGTTATGCTGCACGGCGAGCTCGCGGATAAATTTTACGCAGAAGCAAGCGCTAGGATCGGCAAAAACAAAACCGATTATAGCAGCGGCGATTTCAACGGCGTGGCTAAATTCGACATAAGCAGGACGTATTACGGAGCGCACGTCGGACTAGGCAGGCTGTTTGACGCGACGGATAGATCAAAGATCGATCTATATGCAAAGGCGTTTTATTTAAGACTGGGCGGCAAGTCCGTGCAGGTAAGGGGCGACGCGCTGTCGTTTGACGCGGTAAATTCCTTAAGGGCGAAGGCGGGAGCGAGATACGTATACGATGTGAGCGATAGCGCTGAAATTTATGTCGGCGGCGCCTTTGAAAGGGAGTTTGGCGGCGATGCCAAGGGCTTTAGCTACGCGCTGAATAAAAACATACAGTCCCCTAGCCTAAAGGGAAATAGCGGAATTTTTGAAGCGGGAGCGAGTGCCGCCGTGACGGATCATCTAACGCTCGGCGCCGACGTGCAGGGATACGTGGGCCTCAAGCGAGGCATTAGCGGGGGCATCAGAGCAGAGTATAAATTCTAGCTCGCTTAAGGCGCTCGCGGGTCCGCTCCTGACGCTACGGGGTTTGAGCCGCTCTTAAGAGCATGAAATTTGAATCGCTATCGCAGAAGCAGGGTCGCTCCTGCGGCCGCGGGGTTTGAAGCTGCTTTGCAGCCGCGATAGTGCGCGCTAAATTTAAGACCCGCCGCCGCGAAATTTTAAAAATTTATCCGCTTCGATTTTGCGAATGCAAAAGCGCGCCGCGCGAGTAAAATTTTAAACGCAAGAGCGCTTTGTACGCTAAAATTTAAACGCAGAGATATTTCGCGCGAGTTAAATTTAAGCGCGATCGTCTAGTGCGAACTAGATTAAACGTAAAAGCGGCGAGTAAGGACGATGGGGCGGTATTTTAAGTCCGCTTCTTTTTACTTTTGCCGCTGAATTTTTCTAGCTTTGAGTGCGCAAGACATATCGCGCTCCTTGCACTTATCGCGACCCGCACCGCTTGGAAGGACCGCGCTAAATTCGCGCTCGATTTATACCCGCGACCGCCGCGCAAAAAATTTGCGCCAAAACCGTTTAAATTTACGCCCATGACGTATCGCGCACGCTTCGCTTCGCAGCGTAAAGCCCAGGCTACGGGCGCGGTTTAGACGATCTGCTTTAAAATTTCAAATTTTAATCTAGCGCGCGAAGCAGAGCTATTTGGCTAGCTCTATCGGCGTTTTAAAATTTCAAAACCTCGGTTCCGCGCTCGTTGCAGTTGCCCGTCTGCCGCTCGCGCAAAATAAAGCAATCCGCACCCTAAGCGAGCTCTGATTTTATTTTGCCCCTTTTCGCAGGGCGCGCGAGCAGTATTGCCATGCGTGATACAGCTCTTGCGCGCAGGCTGCGAGCTTTGAGCTTTGAAGCGCGCCGCTGTTTTTAAAGCGTGAAAATTTTGAAATTTTAAGATATTTTGAAAATTGATCTAAAATTTACGGCGTATTTTTGAAAACAGCTATCTTAATTTAATAGACTTTTAAGCCAAAATAGTTGATAATCCAGTTCATTTCACTACAAAGGATCAAAATGAAAAAATTTGCTTTATCGCTTTGCGCAAGCGCGCTGATATTTGGCTCTTTAAGCGCCTTGGAGATCGACGCGGGCGCGGCTAAGATCGATTTTTACGCTTATAAGGCGGCTAGCAAAGTCAAGGTGCCTGAAAGCGGCCCCGGTACGTTTAAAGATGCAAAATTCAGCTTCGCAAAGACAGGCGGCAGCGTGTCCGAAATCCTGCAAGATGCGAGCGTGGAGTTTGATCTAGGCTCGATCGATACGGGCAAAAACGCCGTACGCGACAACAACGTAAAGAATAAATTTTTCGCGCTGCTTACGACGCAGAAGGTCAGCGGCAAGATCATGTCCGTCACGGGCGACGATACGAGCGGCACTGCGAACGCATCGATAAACTTCAACGGCGCCTCAAAGGAGGTCGCGCTCAAATACGAGGTCAAAGACGGCAAGCTCATTGCGATGGGGCAGATCGATCTACAAAGCGACTTTGATGCCAAAGAAGCCTTTGATAAATTCGCCGCGGACAAGGTGATCCAGGGGCTTCACGGCAAAAAGACGTGGCCGCAGGTTGACGTAGGGTTTGAAGTGCCGGTGAAGTAGCTCGCCGCGCCTTTTCGCACTCGTTTTGCCGCAACGAGCTCTGTTTGTTTAAACGGGCTCCTGTGCGCCAGGGCGCGGATTTCTACGCGCGGAAGGCCTGCGCGTAGAGAATTGATTGCGCTCGCTTCGCGGTAAAATTTCATGCTTCGAACGCGAAACGGCGCCTGCTTCATCGCCTCCTTGATACGGTAAAATTTTGCGCTAAATTTAAGCGACGAGTGCGAAATATTCTTGCCGCACAAGATACGGCGTAAAGCATTTTTTAGCTTGCGTTAAAATTTCAAATCCGCTTCCGCCTTTTAAAATTTTAATTCTACTCTCGCGGTAGCGCCGCGATGAGAGGAGCTGCGAGCGGAGCAAATAGCCGCATCTAGCTACACATACGAAACGAGCGATGCGCGATGAAAAAGCCTGAGCGGGATATTTTAAAAGATCTTGCGAGTCGGGTTTAAAAGAGGGCTGCGAAATTTTAAAAGCCCAGCCGCGAAGGATAGAGGCAAACTACCGCGGGCCCGTAGAGCTACGCGACGTAAAATAACGCAAAAGCTACGCCGGATAAAATTTAGATCAAATTTTAAAATTTATAGTTAAATTCCTCCTGCCATTTAAATTTTTAAGCAGGCCGCACGCCGCTCTTGGCTATGGCTGCATCGGCTAAATCTCGCCGCCGCTCTTATATTTTTCGGATTGCGCAGTCTGCTCCGGTTCTGTTCGTTTTGCAAATTTTTCATATTTTGCCGCTGCCGTATCCGCCCCAGCTGCTGCTGTGCTTGCTGCTGCATTAGGCTTCGCTGCGTAGCGATATACTGCTGCTGCGCTCTTTGCTGGGCTTGCGCGCTGCCTGCTCTAAATGAATTACGCGTATTGCGACACTGCCTGCTCTTGCGCCTTTCGCGCGACTTCGACGTCGATTTTTTGCCGCTTCGTGCAGCGGTTTGACTGCTCTTTGCTTAGCGAGCTTGCGACGTCGCATCTGCTCGCATACGCCGCAGACGGAGCCGTCCTCGCCCGCTACGCGAAAGTAGCGAGCGGCCGCAAAATAGCATGAGCAAAGCAAGGGCGAGGAAAATTTTAGTTTCATAACGCCTCTTAAAATTTTATCTCGCCAATCTTTAATCGACGTCCGCCCTGCAAGCGCAGGCGGATAGCGAACTTAAAATTTCATCTTATGATCTCTAGTCCGCGCCCTTTGCGAGGTCGAACCCGCACTGCGCCACAAGCGCCTTATCGCTTGCGATGCTATCGCCGGTGGTGGTGAGGAAATTGCCCGTAAGCGCCGAGTTGATGCCACATCCAAGCGCCGTGCCCACGTGCTCGCCCAAATTTCGCCTGCCGCCTGCGAAGCGCAGATACGCGCGCGGCAAGATGAAGCGGTAGATCGCGATCGATTTTAAAATTTCATCGTGTGCTAGCGGCGCGGCGTTTTGCAGCGGAGTGCCTTTAATCGGGGTCAGGATATTGATCGGCACGGAGCTAACGCCCAACTCTCGCAGCTGCAGCGCCATATCGATGCGATCTTCCATGCCCTCGCCCAGCCCGAAAATCCCGCCGCTACATACGTCAAGCCCCACGGCGCGACAATTCTCGATAGTTTGGATGCGATCGTCGTAGCTGTGCGTCGTGCAGATCTGCGGATAAAATTTTCGCGAAGTCTCGAGATTGTGATGATAGGTCTGCACGCCGCTTGCTTTAAGCAGCGCCAGCGCGGGCTTTGAAGCGATCCCCAGCGAGGCGCACAGATGCAGCCGCGTTTCGCTTCGCAGCCGCTCATAGATCGCGCAGTATTCCCTTAGATCGGAGCTTTTTTGAGAAATTCCGCGCCCGCTGGCGACGAGCGAGAAGCGGTGCGTCTGCTCGGCTTCGTTCGCAAGCGCGGCGCTTAGCACCTGCTGCTCGCTCAAAATTCCGTAAGTCTCGCAGCCCGTGTTAAAATGCGCCGACTGCGCGCAGTATTTGCAGTCCTCGCTACAGCGCCCCGATTTTACGTTTATGATCGTGCAGAGATTGAATTTATCGCCGCAAAAAGCGCGTCTGATCTCATCCGCCGCCGCAAAAAGCGCGCCCAAATCCTCGCATCGCGCCAGATCTAGCGCCTGCTGCTTTGCAATCTCGCAGCCGCCTATCACGCGATCTTTCAGCGCGCAAACATAAGCTTTATCTATCAGCATTCATCCTTTTTGATAAAAATGCATAATTATACAATGCGAAATTTAAAGCAAAGCTCGCGCGCAAAATTTTGGCGCAGGAATTTTGCGCTAAAAATTTACGCGGAATTTTACGCCCCCCCACGCCGATTTTGTGTCCGCAGCTTTTACGGACGGCTCGTCTGCGGCATCTGCGCGCGATTTATCGTTTTGAAATTTTATTTTGGCTAAAATTACGGCTTTAAATTTAAAGGTAAAAAATGAAATACGACGTTATCGTTGTGGGCGGCGGACACGCGGGTATCGAGGCAAGCTTAGCCGCCGCAAAAATGGGCGCAAAGACGCTGCTAATTACGATCTTGGCCGAGCAGATCGGCGCTGCGAGCTGTAACCCCGCAATCGGCGGCCTTGCCAAGGGGCATCTGGTAAAGGAGATCGACGCGCTGGGCGGTCAGATGGGACTTGCGGCGGATACGTGCGGGCTGCAGTTTAGAATTTTAAACGAGAGCAAGGGCCCTGCCGTGCGCGGCTCGCGGGCGCAGATCGATATGGACGAATACCGCATCTATATGCGAAATTTGCTGCTAAACACGCAGGGGCTGGACGTAAGCCAGGAGATCGCGAGCGAAATTTTAACCTGCGAGCAAGGCGGCGCTCCGCGCATTTGCGGCGTTAAGAGCCATCTTGGCAATGTTTATGAGACCGAGCATCTGATAATCACCGCCGGCACCTTTTTAAACGGGCTAATTCACGTGGGCGAGAACAAGCTGCAAGCAGGGCGCGTGGGCGAGCTAGCTAGCGTCGAGCTAGCCGAATCGCTGCGAAGTCTGGGGCTGCAAATGGGGCGGCTAAAGACCGGCACCTGCCCGAGGATCGATGCTAAGACGATCGATTTTAGCGTGCTTGAGCGCCAAGACGGCGACGCGGATCCGCGCGCTTTCAGCTTTCGCAGCAAAAATTTTGCGCCGAAGCAGCTTGCCTGCTTCATCGCTTATACGAACGAGCGCACGCACGAGATCATCCGTGAAAATTTCGCCCGCGCACCGATGTTTACGGGACAAATTTCAAGCACCGGCCCGCGCTACTGCCCGAGCATCGAGACTAAAATTTATGAATTCCCAAATCGCGACCGCCACCACGTCTTCGTCGAGCCGCAGACGCGCGAGGCTACGGAGTATTACGTAAACGGTCTCTCTACGAGCCTTCCTTACGACGTACAGATTGCGTTTTTGCGCACGATCAGAGGCTTTGAAAATGCAAAAATCGTCCGCCCGGGTTATGCGATCGAGTACGATTTCATCGATCCTACCGAGCTTAAACACAGCCTCGAGACCAAAAAGATCCGCGGGCTGTTTTTGGCAGGTCAAATCAACGGCACCACCGGCTACGAGGAGGCTGCGGCGCAGGGGCTGATGGCGGGCATCAACGCCGTGCTTGATTTGCACGGGCGGCAGCCTTTGATTTTGCGTAGGGATGAGGCGTATATCGGCGTTTTGATCGATGATCTCGTCACCAAGGGCACGAACGAGCCTTACCGAATGTTTACTTCGCGCGCGGAATTTCGCCTGCTGCTGCGCGAGGGCAACGCCGTGCTGCGCCTAAGCGAATACGGTTGCGAGATCGGGCTTTTAGACGAGGTGAGCTACGAGCGGGCGCGCAAGTTTAAGCTTGATGTGCAGAGCGGAATGGAATTTTTACTAAAAACGCAGATTACCCCTTCGAAACAGACGCTTAGCCTGCTGCAAAATATCGGCGCAGAGCCAATTTCGCAAAGCTGTAGCTTGCAAAAAATCGTAGCCAAAAGCGGCTTTTCAAAGGCGGGTCTGCTTGCTCTGGCGCCGCATTTTGAGGGCTTTAGCGATGAGGTTTTGGATGAAATTTTAACGCAGTGCAAGTATCATTTCTACATCGCGATGCAGCGCGCCGAGGTAGAGAGGATGAAGGGGCTGCTCGGCGTCGCGATCCCGCCGCAGATCGATTTTAGCAAGATCGGAGGGCTTAGCAACGAGATCGTGCAGAAGCTAAATCGCTTCGCGCCGCCGACGCTGTTTGCCGCGAGCGAGATCAGCGGCATAACGCCCGCCGCGATCGATATTTTGCACATCTACATCAAACAAAATTTTGGCTTGAAATAAGCTGCGCGTCTGGCGTGAGAAAGCCGTAGTAGATTTGACTACGCAAACAAAATAGGAATGAGCATGCAAGATGAGTTAAATTTAAGCCTGAAAAAATTTGCGAGAGACTACGACAAAGAGCCGCTAGTCATCAAAGACGAAACTAATCAGGTCATAAAAATTTCGATTATTTTGATGCTGTCTCTTATACACATCTCCGAGCCCACGAGACCGATCAGTA
>CAUUKU010000076.1:0-9994 GCA_963545665.1 uncultured Campylobacter sp.
ATCTACACTCGACTAGTCGTCGGCAGCGTCAGATGTGTATAAGAGACAGCAGCGAGGCAGATGCGGGTTGGGGCGGCGGGGCCTGCTTGAGGTCGCGAGGCTAGGCCCAGGCAAAGCAAAAAGGGCGCTTCGCACAAGTATAGCCCCTTCCGCCCCGCCCCCTTCTGAGAAAGAATTTAAGCTTTATCGGAAGCGACAAATAAAATTTAAACCCGCGCGTAGCGTAGCAACTTCTCGTATCGTCGGAGCGAGGCCTCTACGTAAAAAATCTCTTTCATTTCGCGCAGGCTTGCAGCCAAAGCCGAGAGCGGCGTGAGAAAATTTTTCATTTTTATTCTTTAAAATTTAGATTGTGAGACTGTGCCGATTGATCAAGCGGCGCAAATGTGCGGGCAATCGCGTATTTAATTTAACCTAAGTCGGCAAACGTTCGCCTTAGGCTAGCTTCGCGCCCGCTAAATTTTATCTCTTCGCAATATAGCGCGATCGCAGCCAAAATCTAGTCAAATTTAACTGCCTAAAAGGCAAGCTAACGTCGCTGCTCGTAAAATAACTGCGGAATTTCGCCGAGCGGAGCTTTGAAATCCCGATTTTTCCTAGCCGATCTGCGCGGGATTTTTAGCGATCGCATCTGCGGTCGCTTCGGCGATGGCAAGCTCTTCGTTCGTAGTGATCACCATCGTTTTGGTTTTGAAATTTTTCGCGCTTATGTCGCGGATGCCGTCTTTGCCGTTTAAATTTTTATTCTCGTCGATGCCGATCCCCAAATGAGCAAGACTGTCGCAGACGCTCTGTCTAAAATGTGGCGCATTCTCGCCGATACCGCCCGTAAAGATCACCGCATCCACGCGCCCCAGCACCGCGTAATACGAGCCGATAAATTTGATCACGCTGTAAACGAGCATGTCGAAGGCGAGCTTCGCGCGCGCCTCGCCGCCCTCCATCTTTTCATAGACCTTTCGCAGATCGCTCGTGCCGCAGATGCCCAAAAGCCCACTTTTTTTATTCATTATGGCGTCCATATCCTGCGCATCGTAGCCCGCCACGCGCTCGATATAAGGGATGATCGCAGGATCGATCGAGCCGCATCTAGTACCCATGATGATCCCCTCAAGCGGCGTTAGCCCCATCGACGTGTCGATGCATTTGCCGCCCTTGATCGCGCTCACGCTCGAGCCGTTGCCTAGATGCAGCGTTATGGCGTTAAATTTTTCATACTCTATGCCTAAAAATTTCGCCGCCTCTTGCGAGACGAAGCTGTGCGACGTGCCGTGCGCGCCGTAGCGGCGGACCTTATATTTTTCGTAGAATTCATACGGCAGTGCGTACATATACGCATACGGCGGTATGCTTTGATGAAAGATCGTATCAAAAACCGCGACGTTTGGAATTTTAGGCGCGAGCGCGAGGCAGGATTTGATGCCTGCTAAATTTGCGGGGTTATGAAGCGGCGCAAGCGGCGCAAGCTCCTCTATCCTATCCATCACGTAGCGATCGATCAAAACCGCCTTGTCGAAGTAGTCCGCGCCCTGGACGATGCGGTGCCCGATGCCGTCTGCTTCGTTTAGATCGTGCAGCGCGCCGCTGTCTTTTAGCAGCCTATTCATCGCTTCGATGCCCGCGTCGTGATTTTCGATGCGCTCGTCGCAAATTTCTAAATTTTTACCGATCGCGCAACAAATCGTCGCCTTAGAGTGCGCCGAGCCGATCTCCTCGATGAGCCCGCTTGCGATGCAGGCGCGATTTTTCATATCGTGAAATTTAAATTTTATAGAGCTGCTGCCCGAATTGATAACTAGAATTTCCATTAGTTCTCTCCGGCCTGAACGGCGCTGATAAGTATCGTATTTACGACGTCGCTTACGCTACAGCCGCGACTTAGATCGTTTATCGGCTTTTTTAAGCCCTGTAAAATGGGCCCGATCGCCACGGCGCCTGCGGTGCGCTGCACGGCTTTATAACAGATATTTCCGCAGTTAAGATCGGGGAAGATAAATACATTCGCGCGCCCTGCGACCGCGGAGCCCGGCATCTTTTTATTAGCGACCGCCGCATCGACTGCGGCATCGAATTGTAGCGGCCCGTCGATAAGAAGCTCCGGCGCCTTTTCGCGCGCTTTTTGCGTCGCTGATTTGATAAATTCCACGCGCTCGCCGCTGCCGCTATCGCCGCTTGAGTAGCTTAGCATCGCCACGCGCGGTTCAAGCCCGAAAGCCTTTGCGGTCGCGGCGCTTGAGATCGTGATACCCGCCAGATACTCTGCGCTCGGGCTCGGCGCTACGGCGCAGTCGGCAAAAAGCAGCGCCTGCGTATCCAGGCACATTATAAATGCGCCGCTAACGCTCGCGATGCCGGGCTTTGTCTTGATGATCTGAAGTGCGGGGCGGATCGTCTCAGCAGTAGTCGTGCTTGCACCGCTTACCATCGCATCGGCCAATCCTTCATACACGAGCATCGTGCCGAAGTAGGTGCGGTCGCGAACGAGATCGCGCGCCTGCGCCTCGCTCATACCCTTTGCCTTGCGAAGCTCATAAAGATCGCGCGCAAATTTTTCTAAGCTCGCATCCGTCTGCGGATCTAAAATTTTAACGCCCGTTAGATCGAGCCCTAGCTTGCTTGCGCTTGTTTGCACTTCGTCCTCGCGCCCTAAAAGGATCAAATTTGCCGCTCCGCTTTGTTTAATGATCGCAGCCGCGCGCAAAATTCTCTCGTCGTCGCTTTCGGGCAGTACGACGGTTTTAACGTTCGCGCGAGCCTTGGCATAGAGCGAGTATTCAAATTTTATCGGGGTTAAAATTTCACACTTCGTATCCTGCAGCGCCTGTTTTAGCGCGCCCGTATCAAGCTTGCCCCCGGTAACGCTCATCAAATTTACCGCGCCTTGCGAAGCGATGAAATTTTCTGAAATTTTAGCGTCTAGCTCGCTTTGATAAAAGCCCGCGATCGGCAAGCTAAGCTCCTTGCTAAGCCTCACGTTTAAAACCTCGTCAAATCCGCCTATGCCCAAAACCGCGACGAAGCCCGCGCCTTGCGAAATGCGCTCAAACTCCGCAATGGCGCCTTCGGCGATCTTTGAATATTGCCCGCGCGCCAGAAGCTCTAAGGTCTCGTCTTCTGCTAGTTTCATGACCGCCGCGCCGGAAAAAGCGTTTAAAATTTTATCCAAGTCCGCTTCGCAAAACGCATCGCCGATTACAAAAATTCCCTTCATTGCAAGCCTTTCGTTAAGTTAATGTAATGATAACATATGCAAATAAAATTTAAGGTATAATCGCTTTAAAATTTCGTTTTAAAGGAGCGGCTGTGAAAAATTTAATCATTCTCGCGCTTTTTGCGAGTTTAGCGCTAGCTAAAATCAACATCAACGAAGCGGATCGCTACGAGCTGATGACGATCGGCGGGCTCGATGCGGGCAGGGCGGATATGCTGATCAAATACCGCACTAGTCGCGAAATTTCAGATCCGGCGGATCTGCAGCTGATCACGGGCTTTAGCGGATACGATACGAAAAAACTGCAAAACGGCTTTGAGTTTAAAAAGACGGAAAGCTCGCAAGCTGCCGCGCCGGTGACGCAGCCGCAAAAGGAGGTCGTCGTGATCGAGCGAACGAAAAAGGTCGTTAGATACCGCCCGTATTACAGAGACTGCACCGATCCCCGCTCGGACTGCTACGATCGCGATATGCTCGTGACGGATCCGGGTAAAATTCTAAACTACGAGCGACGCTACCGCAGCACCGAGGGCGGCGTGGATCGTCAAATTTCAACCTCAAGCACGCGCAAGAGTTTTGTGCAGCAGCATATGAGTACGATAAGGACTAAACGCTCCCATAACGCCAACAATTGCGATACTTCAAGCGGTCGCTGCGAAGCTACCGCGCAAAGCAGCAGCGAGGTAGAAGTGGGCTTTTAGCCTCGCGCTCGGGGCTAAATTTTAGCCCTTAGGCTTTATCTCGCGCTTAAATTTTACGCCGCCGCGCGGTGAAATTTTAAATTTAGCCAAAAGCGCCTAAAATTCGTGAAATTTAATATACAAAATAATATAATTAAAAGATCATTTCAATGAAATAGGACGGATCGATGAAGGAGCTTATCGGATCGCAGATGATCGTGGAGGCGTTGCGGCAGGAGGGGGTCGAGGTTGTTTTCGGCTATCCCGGCGGCGCGGCGCTTAATATATATGATGCAATTTACAAACAAAAATACTTCAGACACATTTTGGTCCGCCACGAGCAGGCCGCGGCGATGGCCGCAGACGGATACGCGCGTGCTAGCGGCAAGGTGGGCGTGGCCGTCGTCACAAGCGGTCCTGGATTTACCAACGCGCTTACGGGGCTTGCTACGGCGTATAGCGACAGCATCCCGATCGTGCTTATTAGCGGCCAAGTGGCGACCTCGCTCATCGGCACAGACGCCTTTCAAGAGATCGATGCGATCGGAATTTCACGCCCATGCGTCAAACACAACTATCTGGTAAAAACGATCGAAGAGCTGCCTAGAATTTTAAAAGAAGCCTTTTACATCGCTCGCAGCGGCAGACCGGGGCCCGTGCATGTCGATGTGCCGAAGGACGTGACGGCGAAGCTAGGCGTTTTTGAATATCCTAGCGAAATCAAGATGCAGACTTACAAGCCTAATTATAAGGGCAATTCTAAACAGATCAAAAAAGCCGTCGAGCTAATCGCAAGCTGCAAAAAACCTATCCTCTACATCGGAGGCGGCGTTATTAGCGCGGGCGCAAGCGAGCTGGTGCGCGAGCTTAGCGAGTTTGCGCAGATCCCGGTCGTTGAAACCCTTATGGCGCTGGGAGCTATGCGAAGCGATGATAAAAACCGCCTCGGCATGGTAGGAATGCACGGTAGCTACGCCGCAAATATGGCGCTTAGCGAGTCGGATCTGATAATCTGCTTGGGCGCGAGATTTGACGATCGCGTCACCGGTAAGCTTAGCGAATTCGGCAAAAACGCAAAGATCATCCACGTAGATATCGACCCCAGCTCTATCTCAAAGATCATAAACGCGGATTATCCGATCGTGGGCGATGTGAAATCGGTGCTAGAGGAGATGCTGCCGCGCATTAAAAACGAGGTTAGTCCTCAAAATTTCGAGCAGTGGCGCGAGCTCATTCGCAAATACGATGAAATTCACCCGCTTAAATTTAACGACAGCGATGAAATTTTAAAGCCGCAGTGGGTTATCCAAAGTACCGCAAAAATCGCTGGCGAGGATGCTATCATCGCTACGGACGTGGGGCAGCATCAGATGTGGGTCGCGCAGTTTTATCCGTTTTGCAAGCCGCGCACTCTGCTAAGTAGCGGCGGGCAGGGCACGATGGGATACGGTCTGCCCGCAGCATTGGGCGCGAAGGCCTATGCGGGAGATAGACCGGTTATAAATTTCAGCGGCGACGGCTCGATTTTGATGAATATCCAAGAGCTGATGACTGCGAGCGCGAGCGGTCTAAACGTCGTAAATATCGTATTAAACAACAATTTCTTAGGCATGGTGCGGCAGTGGCAGAGCCTATTTTACGGGCAGCGTTTCTCATCGACCGATCTTAGCTCGCAGCCCGATTTCGTAAAAATTGCGGGGGGCTTCGGCGGCGTGGGCTTTAGCGTCAGCACAAAAGCGGAATTTGAAGATGCGCTGAAGCAGGCTCTTGCGAGTAAGAAAGTAAGCGTCATCGAGGCTAAGATCGATCGCTTCGAAAACGTCTGGCCGATGGTGCCCGCAGGCGGCGCGCTTTATAATATGATTTTTGAGTAGGAGTCGTAAAGATGAATAGTATAAGAAGAGTAATCTCGGTTGTCGTTACCGATGAGCACGGTGTTTTGTCGCGGATTTCGGGGCTTTTTGCGGGGCGCGGCTATAATATCGACAGCCTCACCGTTGCGCCGATCCCAAATACGGGTCTATCGCGCCTTAGTATCGTCACTTCGGGCGATGAGCGCGTCATAGAGCAGATCACTAAGCAGCTTCATAAGCTGATCCCCGTCTACAAGGTCATCGATGATGCAAAATTCGTCGAAAAGGAGATGGTTTTGGTAAAGATCGCGCTGGGTGAAAATTTAGCGGGGCTCGATGCAGTTTTAAAAGCCTACAACGGCAGCATCGCAAACAGCGACGACAGCAAGATCGTCATCATGGCGTGCGACGACGCAGACCGCATCGACGGATTTTTAAAGACGATAAAAAAATACAATCCGATAGACGTCGTCCGCGGCGGCAGCGTCGCGCTGGATATGTAAGCGGCGATAAAATTTAATCAAAGGAGAGCGCAAATGAAATTATCAAAAATTGCCGAAATTTTAAATATAGAGCTTAGCGGAGCGGACGCGGAGATCACCGCGATAAATTCGCTTCAAAACGCAAGGCAAAGCGAGCTGAGCTACTGCGACAGCGACAAAAACGAGAAATTTTTATCCGCCACCAAAGCGGCCGCCGTGTTGGTAAAGTGCGGCACTGCGGTTCCAAACGGCGTGCGAGCGCTGGAGTGCGAAAACCCGCATCTAGCCTTTGCGATCTTAAGCGCGCATTTTGCCAAGCCGCTCATTCGCAGCGGCGCGCCCGCAAAGATCGCCGCTAGCGCGCAGATCGGGCAGAGCGTGCATATCGGCGCAAATTCTACGATCGGCGAGAATTGCGTCATTTTAAGCGGCGCGTATATCGGCGATGACGTGCATATCGGAAGCGGCTGCATAATCCACGCAAACGCCGTCATCTACAACGACGCGATCATCGGCGAGCGCTGCATAATCCACGCAAACGCCGTCATCGGAAGCGATGGCTTCGGCTACGCACACACCAAAACGGGCGAGCATGTTAAAATTTATCATAACGGCAACGTCGTGCTGCAAGACGAGGTCGAGATCGGCGCGTGCACGACGATCGATCGCGCAGTATTCGGCTCTACGATCGTTAAGCGCGGCAGCAAGATCGACAATCTCGTTCAGATCGGGCACAACTGCGAGCTTGGGCAAAACTGCCTCATCGTCTCTCAGGTGGGGCTTGCGGGCTCGACGACGCTCGGGCGCAACGTCGTGATGGGCGGACAGAGCGGCAGCGGCGGGCACGTAAGCGTGGGCGATTTCGCTCAGATCGCGGCGCGCGGCGGCATAAGCAAGGACTTAGCGGGCGGTAAAAACTACGCGGGGCAGCCTATAATGGAGCTTAGCGAGTGGTTCAAGCTGCAGGCTAAGATCGTTAGATTTTTTAGAGATAAAAAGCAAGGTTAAGATTGCTCACGCTTTTTGGCGCGGTTATGATCGCTACGGCGGTAAATTTTGCTCTTATCGGCAAAATTCTGTCCGCGCCATTTTTTGACGCGCAGGCGCGCGGGAGTGAAATTTTGCCCGGCAAAGATTTTATCCGCGCACTCTGTCGTTTCGCAAGCGGCGCTATATGAGGTCAAAAGGCGGTTTGCGGCGACAGCGGCCGTATTCGCTCATATCGCGAGGTATTAGAATTTAGCGCGCATAAGAATTAAAATTTAATGCGGACGCGCCCACGCGCTTTTGATTTTGCTTGCCCGTTTATTTGCGGCGCGGACGCTAAATTTAATGGCTTTGCTTGCGCGCAGTATTTTTCAAACGCCCCCAAAGGGGTAAAATGCTAAAAATCGATATGC
The DNA here is from genome assembly GCA_963545665.1 of uncultured Campylobacter sp. Taxonomy (GTDB): domain Bacteria; phylum Campylobacterota; class Campylobacteria; order Campylobacterales; family Campylobacteraceae; genus Campylobacter_B. The sequence continues at coordinate 7,627 of CAUUKU010000076.1, forward strand.
TAAAATTTTTTCGCTCGGGAGAGTTTGCAGGCGTAGGAAGCGGCTTGAGCTGTGCGCAGATCGCCGCGATGTTCGGCCCTGCGGACGCAAGCTTTAAGAGTGCTGGGGCTGAAATTTTAAAATACGGCGCCTTCGAGTTTCACTTTTTTCAGGACGAAATTTTTATGATTTTTTCGGATCATTTCAGAAACGAGCCTTTGGGTTTCGGCGGCGGCAGGGCGCGGCAAATCGAAATAGAGCCTTGGATATTATCGGGCTGTCCTGCTCCCATCGACCTTACGGCAGTGAAAGGTGCTTTAAATCGCGAGCGGATTGAGTATCGCGAGCGTGTAAGGGATGAGGGTTTGGAGCTAAGTTTAAGCAGCGGCGTTACGCTTGCGTTTGAAAGCTTGAGCGGGTCGGGCGGGCCCTGCGGCTACGAGCTTGCCGCATTTTGGATGAAATTTTAACCGTAAAAGCTTGGGTTGGATCTCGGCAACAAAGTAAAATTTATCCGAGCGAAAAGAAGCGGCCGCTTGGATAAAATTTGACCGACAATGGCGAAATTGCGCGGATGAAATTTAACGAGCGAAGGCTTTGGACGAAATTTGATCCGAAAGCTGCGCGAGCAAATTTTAACGTAAAGCCCAACGGATAGATTTTAACGCAAAAAAGCCATTCGGAAAATTTTAACGAAAAAGCCTGCGAGCGCTCGTAGATCGGCATTGTGAGCGTCTCACATCTGCAGTCGCAAGCCTTTGTTTTCACGCTGCGCATTTATCTATCGCACAAACGTTTTACCCATCATTAGGCTGCCTCGCATAGTTTTTGCCGCCCGCTAGATCCTTGCTTGTGCCGCCGCCCGCCGCGATCTACGCCCGCTCATTAGGAATTTTTAAAATTTCAAAGCAGGATTTGATCAAAATTTCATAAAACTCACTAAAAGCAATCGATCCGGAGGCTAAAAGATCTGCAAATAGATCCAAAATTATACGCACTTGATAAAATTTTTTACAATACTATTAATATTATTTTATAAAAACTATTGACTTATTTAACCCACTTTTGATAAACTATCGCATCAATTTTACCGCAAAGGAAACACAGATGGATCAAAATTCCCTCCTATATAAGGTGCTTAATTGCCTGTCCAATTCGCAAAGCATATTTGTAAATTGCATCAGGTTTGCAATTTTCGTCGTCATGATCTGGATAGGCGGCCTAAAAGTCGTGCAGTATGAGGCGGACGGCATCGTGCCCTTCGTCACGAACAGCCCGTTTTTCAGCTATCTGATGAAAAATAAAGACGTGGTCGATAACGGCAAGGGCAAAATGGTCGCAGAGTATAATCTGCACAAAAACCCCGAAGGCTTGGTCGTGCCGGATAATATCAAATGGCATAAATCAAACGGCACCTACACGGCTTCTTACATTATCGGCGCGACGATTTGCTCGATTGGCATCTTGATGCTACTTGGCATATGGTTCCCAAAAATAGGCGTCGTAGGCGGACTTTTGACCTTCGGTATGGCTATCGTTACGCTATCGTTTTTGATAACGACGCCCGAAACCTGGGTGCCGAATTTGGGCAATCCCGCCCTCGGCATAACAGAGAGCCCGAACCACGGCTTCCCGTATCTCTCTGGCGCGGGCAGGCTGGTGATAAAGGATCTGATAATGATGTGCGGCGGTTTGATAGCAGCTGCGGATGCGGCTAAAAGGTGGCTGCAAAGTCTTTCGAAGTAAATTATAAAGCTAAAATTCTACCTCGCGGCGGGCACAGGGCTAGATTTTACCGCCGCGAGCGCTAAATTAACGCCCCGCCTCCTTTCATAAAACCCGACCGATTCAGCCTTCAGCTTCGATCTTTTGCGCGCCGCTCATATAGCGTCTTTTCAAGAGAGGCCTCTTATTTTCGTAAAATTTCACCCCTCGCTCTATAGGCTTGCTTGATCCTGCCGCCGAAATCGTGCGGGTATTTGTGGACCGATGCCGGCTTGTTAGAATTTATGAGATAGAGCAGGGCGCGCCAGAGATGACGATCACACGAGCGCGCATGACGAGGTGGTGGCGCCCCTGCTTGCGGGCGCGCTGGAAGCATATGTTTATCGAGGGCTTAGCCATGAGACGCAAAGCATAAACAGGGCGGGCGAGCTCATCAGCGTCGTGCACGAGCCGCTTGTTTTGGCGAGCTTCGACTTTCTCGTGCGCGAGCGGGGCAAATTTCGCCTCGATCTCGCGCGCGAATGCGTAAACGGCGCCGAGATCTTTTGGAACGCTTGCAGTTTTAGGCGCGGCTCGGTTGTCGTTTTGCTTGATGGCGAGTTTGATCTGGCGCCTATTTTGCGCCGCTGCGCCGAGATAAGCATAGACGAAACGCCAAATATGG
>CAUUKU010000077.1:0-9846 GCA_963545665.1 uncultured Campylobacter sp.
AGTCGTCGGCAGCGTCAGATGTGTATAAGAGACAGGGGTATTTTAGCCAAATGAAGGTTAAAATTTTATTTGAGGAGCGAAATTTTAATACTTTGATAAAATTCCGCGCCCTTGAAGGCGCGGAATCAAAGGGGTTAATTTTGGACGGCTTTGCCCAGATCCCACATAGGCATGAAGATACCCAGAGCCAAAAGAAGAACCATACCCGCCATAAAAAATAGCATGATCGGCTCGACGTAGCTTGAGATATTATCGATGATGTCGTCGAATTTCTCTTTATAGTAATCCGTGACGTTACCAAGCATCTTATCGAGGTTACCGGCCTGCTCGCCCGCACTGATCATCTGAATAAGCATACTCTCGTAAAGCCCGGTATTGTTAAACGCCTCAGTTAGGCTAACGCCTTGTTGTACGGCGATTTTGACGGAGGAGAGTTTTTCTTTTAGCGTATGATTATCCACCATCAAAACGGCAGTATCTAGCGCATCTGCGATAGGAATTCCCGCTCGTACGAGCTCGGTAAAAATAAGCATAAATCGCGCCATCGTCGAGAAAAATATGATCTTGCCGAATAGATAGACTTTCAAAATTCCGCGATCCCAACCCTTCTTAAACTCGGGGTTGTTCCGATACGCCCATCTAAGCCCTACGATGGTAAGTATAATGCCTATTAAAACGAAAATTCCATAATTATTAAGCGTGCTTTCGATACCGAGCAAAATTCTAGTAGGTAGCGGAAGATCCGCGCCGAGCTCTTCGAAAATCTCGCGAAATTTCGGCACGACGTACATCATCAAAACCGTAAACGCAATCGCCATAACGATCATAAGGATCATCGGATAGCGCATCGCTTTTTTGAATTTACGCTGATTTTCCCAAAGCTCTTGAAGCATAGCCGCAAGCTTGGCCAAAGATTCCGCCATATTACCGGTCGCTTCGCCCAGACTTACCATCGCAACGACGACGTCGCCGAGCTGGCCTCTAAATTTTTCCGTAGATTCAGTAAGGCTAAGACCTGCGTTAAGATCGTCGTTCATCGAGCTAAAAATTTCTTTCAGCGTCTTATCCTCAGCCGCTCTTGCGACCTCTTTGATCGAGTCGTGGATTGAAATTCCCGCATTCGTCATAACGGAAAGTTGGCGGATCGATGCGACCAAAGGCATAGTTCGGACCTTGCCGCTACCGCCTAGCAGACGGACCGCCTGCGATCTAAAGTCGCCACCCGTATTGGCTAGGACCTGGGTTTCGCCTCTTTTGATTATCGTCCCGCCTACGCGCTGTTTTATTAGGTTTTTTGCTTGAACTTTGTCGTTCGCTTGCAAAAACATCTTTTTTCTTGTGCCCTTGGCGTGATATTCGACTTCTAATTGTTTTTTCATTGTTTAGCCACCCTATAAATTTCTTCTATACTAGTTACTCCGCGCGCAGCACGTATAACACCGTCTTCGAACATATCGATGAATCCTTCCTCTTTCGCTAATATGCGCATCTCATCTTTTGAGCCGCCGTTGGCGATCAGGCTTTGCATCCTATCGGTAATCGGTAAAATTTCACTAATCATCTCTCGTCCCATATAGCCCGTCTGACCGCATTGATCGCAACCGACCGCCTTAAAAAAGCTGTATTTTTCTGGCAAAAATTCCTTCAACTGATCAAGCATTGATTTAGGCAAATTCGTAGGTTGTTTGCAGTGCGGGCAGAGCTTTCGTACGAGGCGCTGTGCCTCTACCGCGATGAGCGCACCGCTTATGAGATAGGCTTCAATACCCATGTCTACGATACGAGGTATCGCGCTAACGGCATCGTTGGTGTGCAGAGTCGAGAAAACTAAGTGTCCCGTAAGAGCAGCTTGGATCGCAATTCTAAGCGTCTCTTGATCGCGAATCTCACCGATCATTATGATATCCGGATCCTGCCTCAAGATCGAGCGCAACGCCGAAGCGAAGGTAAGGCCCGCTTTTTCGTTGACGTGGACTTGTTGGATTAAATTTACCTGATACTCGACCGGATCCTCGACCGTGATAACCTTCGTATCGATGCTTTTGATATCATTTAGCGCCGCATATAGCGTCGTAGATTTACCGCTTCCCGTAGGTCCGGTAACTAAGATGATGCCGTATGGGGCATTCATAGCATTATTAAATTTTTTAAAGCTATCCGGGTGCATGCCGAGTTTTTCTAGGCTGATGATAACTTTGGATTTATCGAGGATACGCATAACGGTAGATTCGCCGTTGATGATAGGCAGCGTCGAGATACGAAAGTCGTATTCGCGGCCTGAAATTTTCATACTAAACCTGCCGTCCTGCGGCTTGCGGCGCTCGGCGATATCCATATTCGAAAGCAGCTTCAAACGGCTTACTAGCGGCGGATAGATGTCCTTATCGAAGATAAAAATTTCAGCAAGCATACCGTCGATACGCGTGCGCACGACGCAGTTATTTTCGGTCGGCTCGATGTGAATATCGCTACCGCGCATCTTAATGGACTGGCTAACTATCATCTCAATGAGCTTCAAAATCGCAGAGGTATCGTCGCTAGTTCCGCTACCGCCGGTGTTGGCAAGCTCTTTGCGGATCTCCGCTACCAGCCCCTTAATACTTTCCGAAAGCTCGAGCTTGGATAGGTATTTATTTACTTGGTTCGGATCGGCTACTACGATTTTAAGTAGCTGTTTATTAAACATAGCCTGGGCCTTATCCTGCGACTCGAGATTAAACGGATCGGAAAAGGCCACGTAGATATTCAAATCATCTGCTTTAACGGGGATGACGCCGTATTTTTTAAGCTGAGCGGTAGGGGTGCGATCAGATAGCTTAAAGTCTATGTCGACATCGTCTAAATTCATATACGATAGGTTCATTTTTTTGGCTAGAATTTGCAAAAATTCCTTCGAATCCATCGAAAATTTTTCGCTTATATCGTCAAACGCTATCTGGCGACGTTTATACAACTCTACCAAAATCGAACAAAAATCGTCTTTGCTCAGATAGTTATCGCCGACCAAAACTTCGCCGAGCGTAAGACCTATATCCATCTTATCCTTAATCTCCGGAACGACGGAGTTAGTAAGGATATTGTTTCTTATTAAAATCGCAACGATCTGCTCTTCAATCTTTGTCATCGCGATCACCAATAAATTTTAATCGAGCTGAGTTTATCGCCCGTGTAAAGTGCAACTACCATCTTTTTTACCGATTCCTCTTCCTTAATAAAAAGCTCGGCGCGCTCGCCGCTCTCCAGGGTAAAAACATACGTATCACTCTTTTTTACGTACGCCTTCTCCGTAAATTTATCAAAAATTTCAGACAAAATATAATTAATCTTCGGCGTTCTGATATAGCTTATGTCCACGCCGTCACAAAGCGCTAAATAAAGCATCTTTTTTTGAAAAATTATCGTAGAATAAAGCGATGCGTTCTCGCGCGCCTCTTTCGTCTTGTATAGCATCACGGTAGGCACGACGAGCTCATTTACCTTATCCATCTTCAGGCACGCCTTGGCGTACATGTTCGCAAGCGCGTCATTTTGCTCTTCGATGAATAAATTTCTCACGCTTTCTTGGCAGATGCGGTTATACTGCCCTATCTGATCCCAATTCCGCACATCATCGATACTAACGGCAAATAACGAAACGATCGCGAAGGCCAAAATAGATAAAATTTTCATAGTTTATCACTTCTTATTTTTGAAATCAGGCTAGAAATTTCGCTATTTTTCGCCTTTGCATTAAAGGTCTCAAGGGCGAAGAGAGCGTCCTCTTTGCGACCTTTTTTATAATTAGCTTTAGCAAAAATTATCCAGCTAGAGACATTGTCTTTATCAAGCTCGTTTGAAGTAAGAGCCCATTTGATCGCATTATCGTAGTCTCTTTTATTATACGCCTCTTCCGCCAATGAAAGGGAATACTCGATCTTATTCGTAGCGTAAAATTTGCTCTCCAAAGTCTGTTTGTCATCGCTCAAATTTGAGGTTTTGATCTCGATCCTGGAGCTTAGCGGCGCACCGCTCGAGCTTGCGGAGCTAGACGCTAAATTTGATCTAGGCGGTACGGGTGCGCGACCGAAATCGATAACTTCGTTTTTAGGCGGTCTGTTTGCGAACACGCCGCCGTTAGAGCTCGGCACGTTGAAGGTAGGTGCGCTTTGCGGATTAATTTGCGGATTAAAATTTTGACCGCCGAAGTTTTGGGCTTGGGCTTGATTTACAAAACCGCTGCCGCCGCTTTCATAGCCGTTACTTATCTTAAATCCCGCAGAATCCTCGCTAGATAGCACGCCTACGTCGTTTAAATTTAAGCTCGGGCGCTCGGAAGATCTTTGCGCGTGCTTAACGGTGCGGACCTCCTTTGGAGCGGTAATGTTATAATCTTCGCGCGATATGTTGCTCTGCACCGCAAGATCGGTATTTTGCTCCGCGCCGACATCCGGGGCGTAGGACGAGCCCTTTTTATCCTCGATATTTTGATTGATGCTCGCCATGCTTACGCCTTCATTGTCTTTAAGCAGCCAAAAAATAGCTCCCATCGCGACCGAAATCAAAATCAAAAGTCCCAAAATCGTCTTGTCGAATTTCAACACAAAATTCGGCTTGGACTTCAAAAAGGAAAACTGCTTTTTGTTTTTATTGTAGTCTTCCCACTTTTTTTCCAGTTCGTTTACTTCGTAAAATTCAAGCATTTATTATCCCCGAGCCTATCGCTGCCATCTCTATTATTTTGCTATTGATCTGCGAAAAACTAATTTCCGTAGGTTTATTTACCTCGTAATACTCAAAAAGCTCATACATCTTATACATAAGCTTGTTGATGTTTCTCATATTGCCGTCCGTTAAATTTAAAATCATATCGAAATTATCGTCGCTAAACATAAAATAGTATTGTTGAAAGCCGTGAAGGACAAGCTTTTTTTCAATATACAGCTTGACTTCGCCTAAATTTGAATTAGGAAGCTCGATGCTCTCCCAAATCCTAGTTTTAAAATAGTCCTTCGCGAGGCGATCTTCCTCGTCCGTCTTATGGACCGTAAATAAAAATTTAAATAGTCTAGTATCCGCCATGAGGCGAATTTTTTCTATCAAATTTCCGGGATACAGCTGAGCCTCGTCGAGCAAAATAACGACCTGCTCCACCGCCCCTACGTTGGTAGAAATTCCAAATCTTTCTCTATAAATTCGCATAAAATTTTCATAATTATCTATCGGTTCACTCGGCGTAGAGTGAAATATCTGCGAATAAAGCTCTAAGAAAAATTCCTTCTCGTCGAAAAAGGGTTGCGGTATAAACACGACCCTCACCTTTTTTTCGAGATCGACCTTGATCTTATTAAGCAAAAAGGTCTTGCCGCAGCCCGGCTTACCGTAAAAAAGTATTAGCTTTAGCGGTTTTTGCAAAGCGTTTAGAATTTTATGATAAGCAAGGGTCGATTTATCGAGATTAACGAAGTCTGAGACTTCGTTATCCTCGATAAATATCTCCTTTATCGTCGTATAGTTATTACTCATTTTCGTAAATAGATTTTGAGTAACCTAGCTCTTTAAGCGATGTAGCGAGAGGAGCGCCCGTGCTGTCGATGATATGCGGCGTAACGACAAAGATAAGCTCGGTCGTACTTAAAATATCCGCGGTGCTTTTGAATAAATTTCCGATCAACGGAATTTCGGCTAGCACCGGAACCCTCGTATTATCTTTAGATTTTTGCTGACCGATCAAGCCGCCCAAGATAACAGTATCGCCGTCATCTACCCAAACTACGCTTGAGAGTTTCTTCTGCAAGGTATCCGGTGCGATCTTTCGCGTAGTGCCCTCTGCAGGTTTAGCATTGTCTTCGCCGTACTTAAATGTGCTTAATGATGGATTGATGCGAAGCATAACTCTATTGTCGTCGGAAATCTCAGGCAAAATATTTAACAAAATACCGATGAAAACGGAGTATTGCTCTTGATCTTCGCTAGTGCTAGTAGAAAGATCGGAATTCGTAGTCTTCGTCAAGATATAATTGATAGTATCGCCGACCGAGATAATAGCCGGTTGATTATTCATCGTAGTTACCTTAGGGCTAGATACGACTTTGGTTTTGCCCTTCGTCTCAAGGAAATTGATCAATCCGTCTATGTTGAAATTTAAGTTAGCTCCGATAGTCCAAGCGCCTGCCGCGCGGCTAAATTTGCCGGTGCCGCGGTTGCCCCAGTGCCAATTCGACGGCTTGGATTTATTATCTACGTAGGTATTAAATCCCAGCTCAAATTTACTCCAATCGATACCCGTAGTGTATTTATTAGAAAGCTCCACGGATATAATGCTGACGTCTAAAAGCACCTGGCGATTTAGCCGTTTTTGCATACCCTTAAGATATCTATCTACGCGAGCTATTTGAGATTTCATACCGGTAACGGTAACTAAACCTGCATTTTGATTTACTATCGGAGCTACGGCGACATATTTTTCCGTACCATTATTTAAAATGGAGGTGATTTCGTCGCTGATCTTCTCCCAAAAATCAAATTTCTCCTTAGTGGTGATTTTGTTATCGTCTTTATCTTCGCTATCATTGTTGCCGCTTCCTTCACCTACTTCGACCGGAGCGGAATCTACCGATGATTTAGTGACCGCGGTTCCTTCGCGAATAGACGTGATGTAATCCACCTTAAACGTCCTCGTCTCCAAGGCAGAAATTTTCAAAACGCCGTTTGAATACTCATAGCTTAGATTGTTTTCCGAGATCAGCAGATTAAAAACTTCACGCAAAGAAAGATCTTTAATGCTTACGCCCTGAAGCGACTTAGATAGCTCCTCTTGGGCTATGGCATCCTTAGCGACTACCGAAAATTTGCACATATCGGAGAGTTGAGCTAGCATCTCGTTTAGAGTAACGGTATCGTTAATCTTGATATTTAGCGCCTTTCTATCGCAGCCGCCCGAAGCAGGAGCGGCGGATAAACTAGTAGCAACGGATAAAGCAAGCATAGCAGCTATGCTAAGCTTCCTACTTATATGTAATAGTGACATTTTTATTTCCTTGTTTTAATGTAAGTTCGACCTTATTGTCATCGTCATTAGTAATAATAACGCTGTTGCCTGTTATCTGCACGATTTTATATGAGCCGACATACTCACCTAAACCGTACCACTTATCATTCAACTTGACTTTATCGCCCATGATGCCTACTAGCTGATAACCGAGGTCTACTTGCTGATTGGCCTCTCTAGGAGCATTAGCTTCTTTAGGATAAAAAGGATCTTGCAAAGAAGCTATTTGAGCATCGCTTAGCCCCACTCTAGGCTTACTAAGATCGTCAAATATCGAATCATATCTAGCCTTGTAAGCGCCGTCGCTACGGACAGGTGCAGCCGTTTGATTATCATCGACGGCAAGCAATGCAGTCGAGAGCAGTAAAGAGCATAAAATTAACTTTTTCATCGGTAATTCACTCCCCAGATAGATATACCGATACTTCCACCGATTTTTCCGTTTTTAGTAGCGTTTATATCCATCTTATTCACATCTACGATCATCTCTGATTGTTCGATTAGGTTGATATACCTAAGGACATTCGGAAATGCTCCTTCGAACTGGACATCTATGTCAAGCAGGGCTTCGGGCTCAAAAATTTGTTTTAGGCTTGGCTCTCTTCTATCGCTGTGAATAGCATAAATTTTAATATTGTTATTCTCTGCGATTGTAGAGAGGCTATCCATAAATGTAGCCCAATTTTTCTCGTTATAGGTAAGTTTTGAAATATCTTCTAGTTTTTTATCCAAATACGCCCTCTCCTCTTTTATATCCTGAAGCCTATTTTTTTCGGCATTTAAGACGTTACGCTTATTTTCGACAAAAGCCTTAGGGTCGCCATTAAAATCTTGATCGTATTCTTTTTGAGCATTTTCAAGTTTTGTCGTAGCAGTATTGAGATTATCCTCACTCTCTTGTAAATAAGGATCGGAATATGTGCTTAAAACAAGATATGCAAGAATACCCGCTATAAACAGCGCTATATAAAAATACGTACTTGCGCCCGTCCCTTTGGAGGCAAACCATTGATCAAGTTGATCTAATGAACTTTTCTTTTTCATTATTTAACCTCCACGCTGATGTTACTATCGTAAAAGACGGTCGTATTGCCCTCTTGCAATGCAATCGTTTTAGTATCTACGCCATAGATCTCTTTTTTGCTAATATCCTCTAAAAGCTCAGTCATCTGTTTATCGTTTTTAGTTCGCACCTGAACGGTAAGAGTTCTATTTTCATCGCCTATCCTAACCATATTGCCCTTATTCTTAACGACCATATTAGTTAATTCAAAAATAGAAACGCCCTTCATAGCGTAGTTATTTTTCTTATCCGAGATCGCATCTATTAGGCTGCGTCTGTCCTCAAGCTCTTTGCCGCGTGCGGTAGCTTCGGTTTTAACCGCTTTAGTCTCTTGATCAAGCTGCGCGCTTTCGGCTCTAGCAGGAACTAGCTGATCTTCTAGAGCTTGATATTCGCTAGTCTTATCTCCGGCTACCATATTATTATAGTAGCCATAGCCAAAGTTATACGCAGGATATGCAGCGCCAAGCAAGCAACCTAACAAGAAATAGCCTATCAGCTTGCCGGTCGATCTTTGAGCAAAAGGCGGAGGCCTCATAAACGGCGAATAGTTATGGTCGTCGTCTTTAGTGATCAGATAGTCTTGTCCCACCAAGAACATCAATATGTCTAGTTGAGTTAGCGGATATTCCTTCGCATTAATAGCGACGCTAAAATTAAAATCTCTGTATCTTAGCTTTAGGTTGTTCTCTACAAAAACCTCTATCGTAGGAATTTTACCTATATCCGTTCCGATATAGACGTTTTGCATATTGACGTTGTAAATTTTACTTATTCCGTTTAAGACGTCGTTTATATAATAAAACATATCGTCGAAGATCTGTATCATATAATCGCGCTCGGTCGGATTTTCTAAATTTATCCCTTGGCTGGATAACATTCTATAGAAATTATCCTCATCTATCTTTCTGCCGATCAATTCTACATATTTTTCATGTAAAAATTTCAGACTATATCGCAGCTGGCGAGATTGAAAATATTCGCCGTTTTGATACACTACTAAAAATGCATCGTTGCGCTGTAGATAGATAAAGCAGTCGATCCCGTCGCGAGTTAGGACGCCTCTATTATACAAGCCCTCGTATAAAAACGGAGCCATTGCCACGTAATCGATGTAGTTCGTCCTAGCGGCGATCGCATCGAATTCCGAAGTGAGTTTAGCATTATCTACGACGAAGACGTTAAAAATTCTATCGTCGCCGGAGCCTATTACCTCACTATAAGTTATTTTGTAATCCAAAGCGGTGTCAAGCCCCAGCTCCTCATACACCTTAACGACGATCGCATCTAAAAGATCCGCGTCCTCTACCGATCTGCTTATCTCGACCGTCGCAGTCATTATATCCTTATACGGAATATATGAGACGTAAGTTTCCTTCGCACGATTTGCTTTTGAGAAGTCGTGCTCGAAAACTTCATTCTCACTTAGACCGAATATGGTTTGCGTGACTTTGTTAATCGCAACAATCGAACTAGCATTTTTACTATTCTTTGCCATAACACTCCACTTCCAAATGAAATTTTCTACGCTGCTAATACTAATAGAAATAAAATAAAATGTCAATAGATAAAATCGGTTTTCACCATAAATTCGTCATTTTTCCAGCTTTTTTTTACAAAAACTGTTAATTTTAAGTAAATTTTGACCTTAGAAAAATTTGAAATTAACTTTTTGGCTCGAATTCCGATCCGTTTGATCGCCTCGCCATTTTTGCCGATCAGCATCTCTTTGTGTGAATTGCTGTCCGTTATGATC
>CAUUKU010000078.1:0-9615 GCA_963545665.1 uncultured Campylobacter sp.
ATCGCGCAGATCTGCAAAGAGCTGGGCGCCAAGGAGATCGACGTGCTGCTAAACCTGCCCGAGCGCTTCGGCAAGAGCGCCGGCGGCGATAAATTCTGCGAGGTCATTAGAGAGCTTGAGAGTTGGGGCGAGGTGCTTTTCGTAAAAAATACGCCGAGCTTCATCATCGAGTTTAAAACCAAGATCCCAAGCGGCAAGAGCGCGCGCGGATATTATAATTTCGGCATGGGCGCAAACGGCGATGAGGCGCATGGGCTGGGCATTTTGGCGGGTCATTTAAAGACGGATGAGATCGATAAGATCATCCTCGTGACGCAGACTTTTATGGGGATGCTCTCGAAATTTGTGGGCTTTTACGACAAGGCGGGCGAGAATATCTTTAAAATTTACGTCTCGCGCGACGAGAAAGGACAGCTGCTAGCCGAGCAAGACGCGAAATTTGAGGCGTTAAAAGCCGCGATTTAGCGCTAGCGCAAGACCGCCCTTGCGCGGCTTGCGTAAAATTTGCTCTTGTCGGGTATTTAGATTTGATCTCGCCTTTTACGCACGAGATCAAATCCGTAAAATTCTACTGCGAGATAACACTACGTGCACTCCTACGCGCTCGCGCGCAAAATTGATCCGCGCCGCCGCCTCTTTATCTCCTGCTTATGCGTATTTATGGCTTTGATCTGCGGCGCAAATCGCCTCTTTTCTCGCCGCCTTCATGCAGAATCGATCTTGCCGGTTTAATTTACCAAACCGACTTTAGCGCGCGGGAATAGTTTTTCGAATTTGACGTAGGGTCGCTCCTTTCTTCATTTCATCTTCAAGCATGCGCAGTATCTCGGGTGCAGAGAGTTTGAATTTTAAAAGGCTCGCGACGGGGCGATTAAACGGATAAAATTTAGTCGGAGGATTTATGTAGCCGCGTTTTTAACGGCCTCAAATTTTAAATTTTAGCTCATTGCACCACCGTAAGGCGTAAATTTCGATCACGGGCTGTTTTGATCGAGCGCAACTTCGGGCGATCGCAATTTTAAGCGCGCATGATTTTAAAATTTGCGCCGCGCCGCTAGCTTTATTCTATCTTGTCGCGCAGGGTTCCGTTCTATCGCGCCTATCTGCTGCCGCATCTCGTCTTGCCCCGCTCCTACTCTTTTTTAAAGAAAGATGTGCGACCGAGAAAAACCGCCCTACTTCGGATCAAAATTTGATTTTCCTCAAAACGGAGCCGAATAAAGATAAAATTTTATAAAATCTACCATTTTAATTTCATATCTCAAAAACTTTCCGTCGCTACGCAACGAACGTTAAATTTTAAAATTGGAATTTTATACGTGAAGCTTAAAGTGCATAAAACTCCGATATCTAGGGCAGCGCGGGCCTAAATTTTTATATTTTGTTGCTATAATTTCCTCACAAATTTAAGCCTTGAGATTAGAGATTGCTCTTAAGTGCTTTATAAGACGGAGGAGATCTTGAATAGATTGATCTTAAAGATTTACGCGTGGCAAAATACCGCTACGCCGTGGTTTTGGCTCTTTGTGATAAGCGCTGGATATCTTGCGACATCATATTTTTTCTTTCAGCGCTGCCTTTTTATGTCGCCTACGCAGATGGGCGCCCTCGTGCGTCTGGGCTTTGCCGTGGCGGGCGTAGGCGCGCTCATCGGCTTGCTGCTGCCGTTTGGCTTCATAGCAAGGCTCATTGCTTACGCGCTCGGATTTGCGGGCGCGATATACGGCTATTTACAAAGCTCTGCGTCGCACCCTGCCGCAGATACCGCAAATTGCCTCGCGGCACCCGCCTTTCCTTTTGCGGCGCCGCTTGATAGCCTGCTGCCGGAGCTATTTCGCCCCGCAAGCTGCACGGGCACTCCGTCCTTCCCCGCAGGCACCGCGCTTAGCGAAGTGCAGAGTTTTTTCGGCGGATTTTACGGTGAGGGATTTTATCTGGTGCCGAGCATTAAATTTGCAGACGCGGCGCAGTGCGCGCAGGTAGCGTTTGCGACATTCGCGGCTGTTTTAGCCGTGATGTTTGCGAGCTTTTTATACGGCAGATTTACGAGAAGTTTTTAAAATTTTAAGAAAGGATAAGCATGAAGTTTTTAAATTCTATTGCGGCTGCGGCGGCTCTTGCGGCTGCGATCGCAAGCTGTGCAAACGCCGAGGTTAAGGCGGGCGAGACGCTTTACGGCACGGTGCTAAAGCAGGTAAGCGTAAGCAGCGATTTGTCGCACAAGGACGGCAGGTTGCTGCCCACAAACGCCATAGAGGTTTTGGAGGTCAAGGACGGAGCGGTGAAATTTTCGATCATCGGCTATCAAAATCCAAAGGCGCCCAACGTTATTTATTTCACGCCTAAAGCACGCATAATCGCGGTGGCGTTTTCGAAGCAGGCTAAATTTCAAAGCGAGAGCTTGGGCGAAGAGGACGGCTTTAATAAGGTCAAAATAACCGCCTACACCGACGAGGGCGCGCTAAGCGGCGACGTGGATAAAATTTTCGCCGAAGCCAAAGAAAAATTCGAAACCTCGTGTAGCGTCTGCCATGCCTTGCATCAGCCCGCAAGCTACGAGGCAAACAAATGGCCCGGCTACATAAAATCGATGCTTTCGCGTACGCCTATTAGCGAGGACGAGAGCTGGGCGGTGGTGCAATATTTACAAAAGCACTCTAAAGATGTCAATTTAAAGGAGACGAAATGAAAAGACGAAATTTTTTAAAGCTCGGCGCGGCGGTCTCGGCGCTTCCGCTCATCCCAAGCTCGATGCTCGCGGCGGATAAACTTACTGCGCTTAAGAAAAATGGCGAAATTTTAACCGCGGCGCGGTGGGGAATTTTAAAAGCGAGCGTCAAAAACGGCAAGATCGTAAAATCCGCGCCGTGGAAGATCACCTCTAAAATTCCAAATACTCTTCAAAATACGATGGCGGATCTCGTTTATAACACGCGCATCAAAGCGCCGATGGTGCGAAAATCCTACCTCGCCGATCCCGATAATCCTAAACCCGAGCTTCGAGGGCTTGACGAATGGGTCGAGGTAAAATATGAAGACGCGATCAAGCTCGTCGCGCGCGAGCTTAAAAAGACGCGCGAGCAAAAGGGCGCAAGCTCGGTGTTTGCGGGTAGCTATGGCTGGCAGAGCACGGGCAACGTGCATGTCTCAAGGACGCTGCTTCATAGATTTATGAACTTAAGCGGCGGCTTTACGGGCGTCACGGGCGATTACTCCACGGGTGCGGCGCAGGTCATAATGCCGCACGTAACGGGCTCAAATCAGGTCTATGAGCAGCAAACTTCGTGGCCCGTGGTGCTTGAAAACTCCAAAGTCGTGGTCTTTTGGGGGCTCAATCCGATCTCTACGCTTCGCGTAGCGTGGACGAGCTCGGACGAGCAGGGATTTAAGTATTTTGAGCAGCTAAAAAATAGCGACAAAGAGATCATCATCATCGATCCGATCAAAACCGTAAGCGGCAAGTATTTCGAGGGTAAGGCGCGATGGATCACTCCTCGCCCGAACACCGACGTAGCGATGATGCTAGGCATGGCGCAACACCTCTACTCGCAGGGTAAGTACGATAAGGAATTTTTACAAAACTACACCGTGGGCTTTGAAAAATTTGTACCGTACCTCACGGGACAGAGCGACGGCGTAGCCAAGACGCCGGAGTGGGCTAGCGAAATTTGCGGCATTAGCGCGGACGTGATCAAAGAGCTTGCGATAAAATTTTACGAAAACCGCACGATGATAATGGCGGGTTGGGGTATCCAGCGCGCTCATCACGGCGAGCAGGCGCACTGGATGATCGTGACTTTGTGCGCGATGCTGGGGCAGATAGGACTTGCCGGAGGCGGCTTCGGTTTTAGCTACCACTACGCTAACGGCGGCGCGCCTACCTGCGCGGGCGGCGTGATCGGCGGAATGAACGCGGCAAGCGTCGGCGTCGTTAAGGACGGCAAATTCCTAGGGCTTGCGCAGGATCAGAAGCAAGGCGGCGAAGCTACTCAAGCGTGGCTTGTAAATACGGCGAAGGTCGCCTTCCCTCTAGCTCGTATCGCGGACGCGCTGCTAAATCCCGGCAAGACGATCGACGCAAACGGCGCAAAGATCACCTATCCGAAGATCGACTTCATCTACTGGGTCGGCGGAAATCCGATCGTGCATCATCAAGACACCAACACCAACATCAAGGCTTGGCGCAAGCCGCGCACCATCGTAGTGAATGAAATTTACTGGACGCCGACTGCGAAGATGGCGGACATCGTGTTCCCGACCACGACGGAGTATGAGCGCAACGACATCACGATGAGCGGAGATTACTCCAATATGCATATAATCCCGATGAAGCAGGTCGTCGCCAAGCAGCACGGCGCGAAGGACGATTATCAAATTTTTACCGACCTTTGCAAGGCTTATGCAGACGGACTTGCCGAGGTTTATACGGACGGCGGCAAAACGGAGATGGACTGGATCAAGGAATTTTACGAAGGGGCGGCGAGCGCCGTGAACGCAAATACCGCTTTGGGCATGCAGATGCCGAGCTTTGAGCAGTGGTGGGAGAAAAACGAGCCGACGGAATTTTATGAGACGCCTGAAAATGCCGCCTACGTGACGTTTGAGGATTTTAGAAACGATCCCGTTTTGGAGGCTTTGGGAACGCCTAGCGGGTTAATTGAAATTTACTCCGATACGATTGCTGCGATGAACTATAAAGACTGCGGCGCGCATCCGATGTGGTTCGAGCCCGTCGAGTGGCTCGGGATGAAGGAAAAGCCTGCGAAATTTCACCTGCTTAGCCTGCATCCGCTCGATCGCTTGCATTCGCAGCAGAGCAATACCTCAAATCGCAAGAGATACGCCGTTGCGGATCGCGAGCCGGTGTTAATAAATACCGAGGACGCTAAGGAGCTCGGTATCAAGCAGGGCGATCTGGTGCGCGTGTTTAACGCTCGCGGCGAAATTTTGGCGGGAGCCAACGTAAGCGGCGACATAATGCGCGGCGTGGTGCAGATCTTCGAAGGCGCGTGGTACGATCCTAATGCCGAGGGTCTTTGCAAAAATGGAAATCCAAACGTGCTTACGATCGATCTGCCTACGAGCGAGCTTGCCAACGGCAACATCTCCCACACGGCGCTGGTAGATATCGAGCTTTATAAACACAAGGCGGGCGAGGATATCAAACTAACCGCGTTTATGCCGCCTAAAGGGGCGAAGTAGGGATTGGGAGCGGTCTGGGGTTTTAGGGCGAGGCTCTATCCCTGGATTGCCGGGGATTTGCTGCGGCGACGGGTCGGATCGATTTGATTTGTCGCAGCTTTGCGGCTGTAACGGAGAGGGCTAGCGAGCGGTATTTGTCTCGCTGTCCCACTCCGCCCTATTTACTTGTAAAATTTAACGGCTCGCCGTTTGAGCTAGAATTTCAATCCAAACTAAAAAATCGCCTAAGCTTCCATTTAAAATTTTTCTTCGGAATTTGCGTATCGCTAAAATCGTCGCTCCAAATTTCGTTTTTATCGGTGAAATAGTCGTTGTTTTGAGCCTGCGGTATAAAGTCGGTCCGATCTTCTATTTTTACGTTTAGCGCTTTGAAATATTGCAGCAGCTCATGATACTCTTTTGCAGATACGGCATTTACTAAAAAGAAATTTCTGTTGTTAAATTTGACGACGAAATTTCTTTTTAGTAACCAAAGGGGCTCCGAGCTCTTTTTGAGCTTATAAATTTATACGGCAGAGCAAATATAAAATATAGCATTAGATGCTTTATATAAAGAACAAGTTTGCCTATATGAACGCCTATACTTGAATATCTATATAACTCATACGAACTTAAATAATGAAACCTGCCGTAGGAGGTTTCTAATTCGCATACTACGCAGAAATGAACGCTAGATATATTTGCGGACGGAGCTGGGGCTGTCTTGGTTTCGGAGATTATACTATTTTTTATCTTCATATTTCCGTTATAGCGGATCAGGCTGTTTGAAAAATAAAAATAGCTCGGATTTTTGGAAAAATTTTGCTCCGCCGAAATTCTTAGCCGTATGAAAGAATATGTCACAAAAATTAAAGAAACGATACCGAAAGCGCTAAATTTTCCCGTAGTGCCGGTCGTAATCAGATCATAACTTAAAAGCAAAAAACACAATATGCAAGTAAATATATTCCAAGAAAATACATGATAGACGGTGTAATCGTTTATGATCAATGGCTCTTTATCGTAGTCCCTCACAAAATCCCCGTTTTGTAAAATTTTGGCGCATTTTATCCTTTGGGTGCTTACGAAGCATTTAAAATTTTATCTTAGCGGCGGTGTTTATACGCGTTTGGCGGGGCGTGAAATGACAGGCAGAATTTAAAGATAAAAAGCGGCTTCCGCTTCGGTAATTTCGCTATTTTAGCGAACAGCAAGAGCCGCGTTACCAAAGTAAATTTAATCCGCAAATTTCGCTTTCAAAATTTACGGATTTTAATCAGGCTCGGCAAAATCGCTTTAAAGCAAACTCGGCAAAACCGTGCAAGGTAAGCTCTGCGAAATCACTCAAGGCGAGCACGTCACGCAAAACGATCAAAATTTATCGAAGCGATCAAATTTTACCGAAATGCCCTAATCTCGCCGAGCCAAAGAGAAATTCCGCCGAGCAAACCCTGCCAAGCTCAAAGGCAAAGCGCCAAATTTACTCCTTCGGCGCGATCATATCCTCAGGCACTACCCACGCGTCAAATTCCTCGGCGGTTAGTATGCCTGATTTTATCGCTTCTTCGCGTAGCGTCGTGCCGTTATGATGCGCGGTTTTGGCGATCTTGGCGGCATTTGCGTAGCCGATGTGCGGATTTAGCGCGGTTACGAGCATTAGACTCTCGTGCAGCAGTTTGTCGATTTTCGCGGCGTTTGCCGCGATACCGCAAGCGCAGTGTTTATCGAAGCTATTCATAGCGTCGCTTAGCAGGCGGATGCTTTGGATGAGGTTGTACGTAAGCACCGGCTTAAAGACGTTTAGCTCGAAGTTTCCTTGGCTTGCGGCGACGGAGATCGCGACGTGGTTGCCCATCACCTGCGCCGCTACCATCGTGACGGCTTCGCACTGCGTCGGATTTACCTTGCCCGGCATTATCGAGCTTCCAGGCTCGTTTTCGGGGATGTTTATCTCGCCGATGCCGCATCTTGGCCCGCTTGCCAGCCAGCGCACGTCGTTTGCGATCTTCATCAAATTTGCCGCCAGGCCGTTTAGCGCGCCGCTTAAAAACACTTCGGCGTCATGGCTGGTTAGGCCGTGAAATTTATTCGGATGGGATTTAAATTTAAACGCCGTGCCCGTTAGCGCGTTTAGCTCGTCGCTTACCATCTCGCTAAATTTCGGGTGCGAGTTTAGCCCCGTGCCCACCGCGGTGCCGCCGATGGCAAGCTCCTGCAAAAACGGCATAGTAGCTAGGATCTGCGCCTTGCTCGCCTTTAGCATATGCGCGTAGCCGCTAAATTCTTGCCCGAGCGTGAGCGGCGTGGCGTCTTGCAGGTGAGTGCGGCCGATCTTTACGATCCCCGCAAACTCGGCGGTCTTTTTATCCAGCGTCGCTTCAAGTTTTTCGATCGCGGGCAGCAGCTTTTTTTGAAGCTGCTGCACAAAGGCTATTCGCATCGCCGTAGGATAGGTGTCGTTTGAGCTCTGGCCTTTATTTACGTGATCGTTTGGGTGTACGAATTTTGCATCTTTGACGTCCAGTGCCGCCTTATCGCGAAAATTTAGCCCTAAAATCTCCATCGCGCGGTTTGAGACGACCTCGTTTAAATTCATGTTTGACTGCGTGCCCGAGCCCGTCTGCCACACGACCAGAGGGAAATTTCCGTCCAGCTTGCCGTTTAAAATTTCATCGCACGCCTGCGCGATCGCCTCGGTGCGAGGCTCGTCTAGGCGGCCTAGCTTGCGATTAACCAGCGCGCACGCCTTTTTTAGATAGGCAAAGCCCTCTATGACCTCTTTAGGCATCGTCTCCAGCCCTACTCCGATCTCGAAATTTTCGCGGCTGCGCTGCGTCTGCGCACCCCAATATTTTTCATTCGGAACCTTCACCTCACCCATCGTGTCTTTTTCGATACGAAATTCCATAGTTAATCCTTTCTAAGAGAAATTTCGGAATTTTAATTTTAGGCGGCGACATACTATTCAGCGCAGCCTAAAACGCTTGCCGATTAAGTTTTACCGCTATTTTGATCGCTTCAGAGCCTGCGCCGAGATTTTTGCGCCACGCTCAAGGCGACCGGATTACGCACGCCGCACCAAATGCGCCTTATCTCTACTCGTTTTTATTCTCGCCTCTTTCTTGTAGTTCTTGTTCACATCTTTTAGTGACTTTTACGAGCGAGACCCTTGTGCCGTCCATGCGTAGCACTTCATAATCGCAGTTTTCATCGCTGATCTTATCGCCGATCTCGGGCAGGCTGCCGAAGAGGTTAAAGACGTAGCCGCCGATCGTGAGCTGCTCGGTCTCCTCGTCGAAATCGATACCCATCACCTCCTCGACGTCTTCGATCTCGAAGCGCCCTCTAAATTCGAAGGTATTTTCGTCGATGCGTTTGAAATTTTGCGCATTCGCGTCGTGCTCGTCGTTGATGTCGCCGAAAATTTCTTCGATTATATCTTCCATCGTCAAAAATCCCGCCGTGCCGCCGTATTCGTCGATTACGAGTGCGGCGAACACGCGCTGTTTATTCATCATCGGTAAAATTTTAGAGATCGGGCTGTTTTCGGGCACGATGATGAGCTTGCGCACGATCTTGTCGAAGCTTTTGCCGCCCTTTTGCTGGATGATGTCGCGGATGTGGATGAGGCCTAGGACGTTGTCCTTGCTGCCGTCGATATACGGAAAGCGCGTAAATCTGGACTGCAAGACGGTGTCGTAGTTCTCCTCGTAGCTTGCTTGCTTGTTTAGGCAGATTAGATCGCGGCGCGGCGTCATTATCTCTTTAGCGACCGTGTCGCTGAAATCGACGGCATTTTTGATGATCTCGGTCTCTAGGCTATCGAGCACGCCGCCTTTTAGGCTCTCGCTCGCGATGATTTTGATCTCTTCGTCAGAAAGCGCGAGCTCGCTCTCTTTGGCGGGCTTTACGCCGATTATTTTAAGCGAAACGGCGGCGATGAAATCAAACGCCTTGATGATCGGGAAAAACAGGATCCAGAATAGATGCAGCGGCCTAGCGATGAAAAGCACTACTTTTTCGGTTTTGGCGATAGCGATGGATTTTGGTACTAGCTCGCCGAGTACGACGTGAAATAGCGTAACGAGCGCAAAGGAGACGATAAAGGCGATCGTATGGATCGCTACGCCGCCTACGCCGAAGGCTTTTAGCGGCAGCTCGATCAGCCTCGCTACCGCTGGCTCACCGATCCAGCCAAGAGCTAGCGAACTTATCGTAATGCCGAGCTGAGTGGCGCTGAGGTAGGTGTCTAGGGAGTTTGAAATTTTAAAAGCGAGAGCTGCGTTTGGAATTTTATCCTTGATAAGCTCTTCGAGGCGCGATTTTCTTATTTTTACGATTGAGAATTCCGAAAGAACGAAAAAAGCATTCATAAAGATGAATACAAAAGCTGTCTCTTATACACATCTGACGCTGCCGACGACTAGTCGAGTG
>CAUUKU010000079.1:0-9597 GCA_963545665.1 uncultured Campylobacter sp.
TTTAATTAAAGATTTCAAAAAATAGCTATAATGCGCGTAAATTTTGAATTACAAGGATGAAATTTTATGAAAAAAGTCCTACTTTTCTGCGCGTTTTTTTTAGGCGCGGCTCTTTGCTCGGCGGGCGCAAATCCGCTGCAGTTCGAAACCCTTAGCGCCGATTTTAAACAGATCGTAAAAAGCGACGATGCCAAAATCAGCTATAGCGGCGATTTTAGCGCCACCAAAGAGCACGCCGTGTGGCACTACAAAAGCCCCGCGATCAAAAATATCTTTTTTAGCCTCACGAAGGTCGTCGTCATCGAGCCCGAGCTAGAGCAGGTCATCGTCACGAATATCAAAGAAACTCCGAATTTAACGGCGATCTTAGCGAGCGCAAAGCCGAATAAAAACGGTATTTATGAGGCAAGCTTCGACGACGTGAAGTATTATATCGAGCTGAAAAATGAGATCGTAAGCTCCATAAAATACACCGATAAACTCGGCAACGACGTGCAAATTTCATTTAGCAACGTCCGCAAAAACGCGCCGGTAAACGAGGCGATCTTCAAGCCCACAATCCCCAAAAACTACGACATCATCACGCAGTAGGCGCGCGTGAAGCTACTTTTCGTCTGTCACGGCAACATCTGCCGCTCGCCGATGGCGCAGTCCGTGATGCAAAATTTCATTAATCAAAGCGGCCTAAGTGCGCGCGTGAGCGTGAATTCTGCGGCGACGCACGCCGACGAGATCGGCTCGCCGCCCTATTACGAGACGCAGCGCATGCTAAAAGAGCAAAAGGTGCCGCTCGTAGCGCATCGCGCCGTGCAGATCACGCCCGCAGACTACGAGCGCTACGATCTCATACTTTGCATGGATGATGAAAATATGCGCTCGCTGGAGCGAATTTTTCGCGGCAAGGATATGGCTAAGTTAAAATTTCTTTTGGAATTTGGAGGGGGAAATTTTACAGACTGCACCGCGCAAAATTCCAAAGGCTCGGCAAAACAAACCGCCTTAAATTTAAAGAGCGCCGGTTTAAATTTAACCGATCCCCGACGCCTACAGATCGCCGATCCCTACTACACGCGCGATTTTGAGCGCTGCTACGCGGACATAAAGTGCGGCTGCGAGGGACTTTTGCGACGCATTAAAAATTCAGACGAAATTTGCTAAAATCGGGCTTTAAATTTTAACTAGCCTTCGGGCGCGAGGCTACTATAGTACGAGCGCAGAGGCGATAGCGGCGCATTTAAGGAGAGATATGTTTAGGCTTTTGATCATTCCGTATCTGATCATAGAGGTATTTACGACCTATTATTTCGTAAGCGCAAACGGCTTTGCTGCGTACGCTGTGGAGATCGTCATAAGCGCGATTTTAGGCGGATACGTCGTAGCAAACCGCTCGTGGATGGGCTTTTTCAACCTAATAAAAATCTCGCCTCGCGAAATTTTAAGCGGCGTGGGCTTCGTCGTAGGCGGCATCCTACTCATCGCGCCGGGCATCTTTGGCGATATCTTGGGCGTTTGCGTGATCACTGCGTCGTTTTACTGCGTCACCAGCGACGTGCCGAAATTTAGTAGCGACAGCGAAAATTCCGAAAAAAGCGAACAAAAATTTTGGCGCCGCAAAGCCCACGACGGCGACGTTATCGACGTCGAGATCGTCGAAGAAAACGAAATAGAAATCCAAAAAAGCATAGGAGAGAGAAAATGACGAGCCTAACCATCGCTACGCGCGGCAGCGTGCTTGCGCTGTGGCAGAGCGAACATATCGCATCGCTACTTAACGCCCGCGGCATCCAAGCGCAGCTAAAAAGCATGAAAACCAAAGGCGATAAAATTTTAGACACGCCGCTTGCAAAGATCGGCGGCAAGGGGCTTTTTACAAAAGAGCTTGAGGAGAGTATGCTTCGCGGCGAAGCACACATCGCCGTGCATAGCCTAAAGGACGTGCCCGTGGAGTTTCCGCAGGGGCTAGTGCTAGCGGCGATCTGTGCTCGCGAGGACGCGCGCGATGCGATGATCAGCGAAAAATACGCCGAATTCGGCGAGCTGCCCCGCGGCGCAAAAGTCGGTACCACGAGCCTTCGCCGCAAGATGCAGCTGCTTAGCATGCGCCCTGATTTAGAGATAATCTCCTTGCGCGGCAACGTCCAAACCCGCTTGCGAAGGCTCAAAGACGGCGAATTCGACGCGATCATCTTGGCGATGGCGGGCATCAACCGCTTAAATTTACGCGCCGAAGTAAAGCACGTAGCGCCCTTTGAGGTCTCGCAGATGATCCCTGCGATGGGGCAAGGAGCACTCGGCATCGAGGCGGTGGACGAGCCGCAGATCCTGCGCGCGATAGAATTTTTAAAAGATGAGCGCGCGATTATCGAAACGACCGTGGAACGGGATTTCGTCAGGGTTTTAGAGGGCGGCTGCCAGGTGCCGATCGGCATCAACGCGCGCCTTGAGGGCGAAAATATCTATATCAGCGCGATCGTGGGTCTACCCGATGGCAGCGAGAGCATCCGCCAAAGCATCGTCGCGCAAAAATCGCAATACCAAAGCGTAGGCGCGGAGCTCGCGCGCGCTTTTATCGAAAAGGGCGCAAAGCAGCTTCTCGCACGCGCCGAGGAGATGGCGAGCCTATAAAAGGCTAAATTTACGGAATTTTAAAATTTGCAAAATTTCAAAATTTGCAAAATTTTAAAATTTCCAGAATTTATAGACTTTTTAAATTTATAAAATTTCAAAAGGCTAAATTTTGAGCTTATTCAGATTTTTTAAAACGGCAGGATTTTCAAAAATTTTTGCTCCTCTAATACTTTGCGCAAGCTGCGCGTTAAACCTAAACGCGAGCCCCAATGAGGAGCTCGTCCGCTCGCTGTTTAGCGACGCAAACTTCGATAAAAATCTTCATTTTAAAGGCGAGATGAGAAGCTATTTAAAGCGTAAATTCTACGCGGCGGATAACTATAGCGAAATCACGGTCGCTCCGCTTGGACGCAGCGACGAATTTAGCGAGATTTTTCATGTATTTTTGGGCTCTAAAGAGAAGCACTTCGATCTTTACGTCTATACCAAGGAGGACGGGATCTACGCCGTGCGGGTTTTGGCGCAAACCGCCATTATCGAGGCCGTTGTAAGCGAATATGAAAAATTTAGCGAGGCGCAAAAACGGAAGTTTGAACAAAAAACCGATGCCGATATCGCAAATTTGAAGCTAATCTTAGCGCCAGATAAAGAGCTTGTGGAGTTCGGCAAACAAAACCTAGCGGCATTTGAAAAAATTTACGAGCTTTACGCTAGCGGCGAGCCCGAGCGCGCAAAGGCGGAGATCAAAAGCCTGCATCTCTCCCATGCCGAGACGAGCGGCAAAAACTTTATGCTGCTCATCGGCGGGGTCACCGATAACTCCGTGGGCTTTTTGCGGGTGCAAGATGAGGCGGATCTGCCGCAAATGAGCCCTAGCGAGTTTATCATGATAGAAAAAATTGCGCCGAATTGGTATCTTTTTAAAACCACATAAAAAGCCGCGCCGCAAGCGTGTTTGAAGCTTCGCGGCGATCTAAATTTAAAAGCGATACCCGCACCTTAACCATACCGCCGATCAAAAATCGCGCGAATTTTAAATTTAAACAGACGGTCTGCAAATTCCGTCTGTCGCGACTTTTGGGCGAAATTTTAAAATTTTGAAGTCTAAATTTAAACAAAGCATCGCCAAAGCGCGCCGCGTCTCCGTAAATTTAGAGCTCGGAAGCAGACGGCAGCACCCAAAAACGCCATCTCACTCGGACTTAAACGGCGCAAAGTCCACTCCCGTCGCGTCCAAAACCGCCCGCGAATAAAAATAGAGGCTGCAGAATAGCTCATCGTCGTAAAAATGCTCCTCCCAGCGCTCCTCGTCATTCTCGTCGCTCTGCGGCCACAGATATTTTTCCGCAAGCATATCCGAAAAGCTCGCCAGCGGCGCTGCGTGCGAGATCTTATCAGCATCATCGCAAATCTCAAGCATAAACGCAAAAAATCCGCCGAGCCGAGCCGCGATAAAGCCTGCCGCTTCGTTTTCGCCGTTTGCGTTTTCGTTTTTTCCATTTATGTCCGCAGCGGCGTTTTGATTATTTTTATTCGCGTTTTTGCCCGCTGCCGCGCGTGCTTGTATAAAGATACGCGCCAAAAACAGCAGCGCAAAAGGGGTTGCGTGCCAAAACGTGCTTTGATGTTCTATTTCTTTAAAAATCTTGCTAAGCGCGTCCTGGAGGGCTTTTGCATCAAATTCCTCCCGCTCGCTCGTATCCGAGCCCTTATCCGCCGCGCTCGCTTTAAATTTTATCGCCGCGCTATCCGTGCTCTTAAATTCCGCCCCGCCAGCTTTAAATTTCGCCGCCTCGCTATCCGCCTTTTTAAATTTAGACTCGCTCTTTTGCGCTGCGCCGCATCTTGCCGCATCCGTAGAATTTTGCCCGCAACCGAGCCCGCTTTTTAAATTTTGCCCTGCGCCGGGCTCGCTTTTTAAATTTTGCTCGTCGCCCAAGCTGCGTGCCGCATCACAAACTTCGATTGCCAGCGCGAGTTTCTTAAAAATTTCGGGAAATCCGCTCGCCCTACCGTAAGCGGTCGTGAGCCTGCTCCACGGCACGTCCTGCGCTTTTAAATTTGCGATATACTTCAAATTTTGCTCATTCATCCACGCTCCTTGCGAATATTTTTAAAATTTAAGCCCTGCGAGCCGCTAAAATTTGCGCTCTCGTGTCAAATTTAGCTCTTGCTGCACGTAAATTTAAACCGAGCTCTTGGCCTTGATCTTTGCCAGCCACTCATCCAGCGTCTTTTCAAAGCCGATACCCTTACTTTCGTAAAATTTCGCCGCCTCGCTCATATAGGCCTGCTCGACCCAGCCGCCGAAGTCGTGCGGGTATTTGTAGTCTGCGATCTGCTTGTCAGAGTTGATGAGATAGCGCGGCGTAGGCAGCGGAGCGGCGGAGCGGACGAATTTCAAAGCGGCATTGATGCCCAAATACGCGGCGTTTGATTTGGGGCTGTGCGCCAGATAGATCGCGCATTGCCCTAAGATAATGCGAGCCTCGGGATAGCCGATCTTGCTGACGGCATTTAGCGTGCTAGTAGCGATATTTAGGGCGTTTGGATTAGCATTGCCGATATCCTCGCTAGCTAGGATCACCATCCTGCGCGCGATGAAATCCGCGCTCTCGCCTGCATCTATCAGCCTCGCTACATAATACAGCGCGGCATCGGCGTCGCTTCCACGCAGGCTTTTGATCATCGCGCTTGCTAGCTCGTAATGCACGTCGTCGCTGCTAACACCCGCAGCTACGGCATTTGCACGCAGCGTACGAAGCGTATCCAGCGTAATGGCGCTGTCTGCCAAAAGCGCAAATTCCAGCAAGTTCAACATACTCCTTGCATCGCCGCTGCTGGAGTTTAGTAGGTATTTTCGCGCCTCCTCGTCCATCTCAAAGCCGATCTCGCCCTGTACACGCGCCAAAAGCACCTCCAAATCCTCGTAGCTAAGCGGCTCGAACTCAAAGATCATCGAGCGCGAGCGGATGCCGCTGCTTAGCACGAACTGCGGATTTTCCGTCGTCGCGCCGATGATGATCGCGGCGTAGTTTTCCATCGGGATTAGCAGCACCTCCTGCTGCGTCTTGCTGAGGCGGTGGATTTCGTCGATGAAAATGAGCGGCTTGATGAGCGAGCCGGCGTGCGAGGATAGAATTTTGCGGATATCCTCGACCTTCAGGCTCGTGGCGTCAAGCTCGTAAAAATCGTAGTTCAGCTCGCTTGCGATCACGCGCGCCATCGTCGTTTTACCGCTGCCTGCGGCGCCGAAAAATATACTGTGCGGGATGCTACCTGCGGAGACGAATTTTTTAAAAACCGCTACGATCTTGCCCTGCCCCACGATCTGCTCTAAGCTTTTGGGGCGAAATTTCAAGCTCAAACTCATTTTACAACCTTAAAAATTTTGCCTCGATGATAGCGTTTTTATGATTAAATTTTGAAATTCGGCTAAATTTAAAGGGCGGGATTTTGAAATTTTATTTACAGCGGAGTTTGGTATTTATGCACGGCGCGGGCTTGGAATTTATGCGCGGAGCGAATTTGGAATTTTAGCCGCGCGAGCGAGCTTTAAAATTTCAGTAGAATTTTAAAATTTTGTGCTGCGTGCGGACGACGATATAAAATTTGCGGCGTAGGGATCGCGCAGATTTGGCGGACTTAGCGGCTCTAAATTTATGCCATGCGTCGCGCAGTCACGCCGCCATACATAGCGCGCCCGAAATCAGCTCGGCGCGAAAGATGAAATTTTAAAATTTAGACCGTTTTGGGGCTAAATTTTATCTCGCGGCGGACGACAAGCCGCTAAAGCGCGAGATAGCCGAACCGACAAACTGCAAAACCGCTACCGCCCGTGCAAAAGGCCGCTGCACCAGCTCTCTTGTCCGCGTGCCAACACGCGCAATAATCGCCAAGTCTGTAGAGCCAGCCTAGCCTGATCGCTGCGTAGTCTTCGCGGCAATCGTTGTGTTTTTGTATAGCTGCTCGCCACCGCAATCGCTTTGTTTGCCGTGCACGTGAGAGTATTTATCGCGACAGCCCCCGCGTTCATTTAAAAATCGCTATGTCGATCTTTACGCTCGCAAAAATTATCGCGTCGGGCAGAGACACCCAGTCTTAAAACTCCATCACGCGGTACTCGCATTAAAAGCCCATCGCGACGATCTTTACATTCACATAAAATTAAAGTACCGACTTATGCCATCCCATTAAGACTTTCTCACGACAAATCTCGACACTCGCATAAAAATATAAATGCCGAGCTTCGCGCCCGTTTAAAATTTTTGCACCAATCCATCGCAATACCGATCACCGCGCTCACGCAAAAATCGCGCCGCTTACAAGTGCGAGATGGGGCCTATTGCAGGCGAAGATAGACGGAATGAAATTATTTAAAAAGCTCGGTAGAAAGGTACCTCTCGCCGGTATCGCATAGGATCGTAACGATCACTTTGCCCTTGTTTTCGGCCTTGGCAGTGATTTGCGCGGCGGCGGATACGTTCGCACCGCTTGAGATACCCACGAGCAAGCCCTCTTTTTGCGCCAGCTGTCTAGCCGCGGCGAACGCATCGTCATTTTCGACGCTCAAAAAGCCGTCGATGACGCTTCTATCGAGATTAGCGGGGATAAAATTTGCGCCGATACCCTGTATCTTGTGGCCGCCTGCGTTACCGCACGTAAGCAGCGGCGAGCTAGCGGGCTCCACGCCGTAAGCTTTGAGATTTGGATTTTTAGATTTTAAAAATTTTGCCGTGCCACTGAGCGTACCGCCCGTGCCGAATCCTGCGACTAAAATATCCACCCTGCCGCCGCTTTGTTCCCAAATTTCAGGCCCTGTAGTTTCAAAATGCGCCTTTGGATTGCTCGGGTTATCAAACTGGCTCGGAATGAAGCTGTTTTGAGTGCTAGCAGCCAGCTCATTTGCCCTATCTACCGCACCTTTCATTCCAAATTTTGGATCGGTCAGCTCGATTTTGGCGCCGAATGCCGCGATGAGCTTTTGACGCTCGATACTCATCGAGCTTGGCATCGTTAGAATGAGCTTCATACCGAGCTTTGCCGCGACCATCGCAAGCCCCACGCCCGTGTTGCCGCTGGTAGGCTCTATCAAAACGCTATTTTTATCGATCTTGCCCGCTTGCAGCGCGTCTTTGATGATCCGCCACGCGATGCGGTCCTTTACCGAATGGCTCGGATTTAAAAATTCCGCCTTGGCAAGGATCGTCGCGTTTTTGCCGAAGCTATTGATTTTTACCAGCGGGGTGTTGCCGATGAGCTCGGTGACGTCGTTTGCTATTTTCATAAAATTTCCCTTAGATACTAAAATTTAGATACTCGGCGCTTTGCGCCATCATCTCTTCGTAGCTCGAAAGCGGCACGTTAAACAGCGCCCGCAGCTTCTCGTCAAATTTACCGAAAAAGGCGCGTAGGTTCGGATCGCTAAGCTCGAGATTGGTTATCCGCAGATCCTTTTCTAAGGCAGCAAAGAGCTCGCCGAAGGTGATCTCGCTAGCATCCTTGGCTAGATGATAGCCGCCGTTTTTGCCCTTGATGCTACATACTAGCCGTTCGTTTCGAAGCGCGTTTAAAATTTGCTCCAAATAATTTTTCGAAATCCCCGTGCGCTGCGCGATCTCTTTGATACTTATCGGCGCTACTTCGCTAGCCTTGGCGATTTGAAGTATCGCCGCCAGCCCATAGACGCCCTTGGTGGATAAAAGCGCCATTACTCCAGCGCCTCCGCCAAATCCGCTATTAGATCGCCCGCATCCTCGATGCCGATGCTTAAGCGGATCAGAGCCGCACTCACGCCCGCGCGGCTTAGCTGCTGCTCGTTTAGCTGCGAATGCGTCGTGCTCGCAGGATGAGTGATGATCGACTTCGTATCTCCGATATTTACGACGACGGAGAAAATTTTAACCCTGCTAACGACCTTCAGCGCGGTCTCCTCGCTATCTACGACGAAGCTTAGCAGGCCGCTTGCGTAGCCGTTTTTAAATTTAGCTCTGATCGTTTCGTTAAACGGCGAGCTAGGCAGGCCGGGAAAATTTACCTGTTTTACTTTTGGATGGCTTTGCAAAAATTCCGCGATCTTTAGCGCATTTTGCGAGTGTTTCTGCATGCGAAGCGGCAGCGTCTCGAGCCCTTGGATGAGCTGAAACGCGTTAAACGGCGATAGCGTCGCGCCGATGTCGCGCAAAAGCCCGAAGCGGATGCGAAGCGTGTAGATGTCAAAATCGCTCGCAAGATCCGCATAAACCAAGCCGTGGTAGCTCTCATCTGGCTCGTTGAAGTGCGCGTAGCACGGATTGCCTTTGAGTTTGGAATTTAATCCCTCGCTCGAAACGATCGCGCCTGCGATGCTAAGACCCTGCCCGCTTATGTATTTGCTGGCGCTGTGGATCACGACGTCCGCGCCGTCGTCAAGCGGATTGTAAAGCGCAGGGGTCGGGATCGTGTTATCCGCGATCGTTACGATGCCGTGCTTATTTGCGATAGAGGCGATTTTAGCGGTATTTGCGAGTGAAATTTGAGGATTTGAAAGCGTCTCAAAAAAGATCGCTCTAGTTTTATCGTCGATAAGGCCCTCCAAATCATCCGCCTTTTCGGCGTCAAAGACCCTGGCCTCGATGCCGAAGCGCTTGATGGTGTGTGTAAGCAGCGAGGTCGCGCCGCCGTAAATTTTATCGCTAGCGATGATATTTTCGCCCGCCGCGGCTAAATTCGCTACCGCAAAAAATATCGCCGCCTGCCCGCTAGCTACCGCGATTGCGGCCTTGCCGTTTTCTAGCGCCGCGAGGCGAGCCTCAAAAACGTCCGTAGTGGGGCTACTAAGTCGGCCGTAGATCGGCCCTAGATCGCGTAGCGCGAAGCGGTCGGCAGCCTTTTCGCTCGTGCCGAAGTTAAACGCGGTGCTTTGATAGATCGGAACCGCCATCGTGCCGTAACCTGCGACGGAATCGTATCCGAAACGGGTCGCGAGAGTTTCTTTTTGCATTTTCGTCCTTTTTGAAAATTTGATGCATGATAGCGAAAATTTTAAAC
>CAUUKU010000080.1:0-9593 GCA_963545665.1 uncultured Campylobacter sp.
GGATTAATATCCCTTTTAACTGCAAAATGCTAAATTTCACTTTAAATTTTAAAGGGAAAAATTTGAAATATTTAACTCAATTCACCATCATTTTAGGCATCTCCTTCATCGCCGAGATCCTAGCCGCGCTCATCCCTGTCAAGATCCCCGCCAGCATCTACGGGCTTATCATCATGCTGCTGGCGCTTATTTTTAAGCTCATCAAAGTGGCCCAAATCAGAGAGACCGTGTCGTTTTTTATGCAGATTATGCCGGTGATTTTCATCCCCGCGGGCGCCGCTATCATCATCGCGGGCGATAAGCTGCGCGAGAGCCTCTTCGCGATCATAGCGATCACGGCGATCTCGACCGTCGCAGTTATCGCTGCAAGCGGCTCCGTGACGCAGATTTTTTACAAAATCGCCCTTAATCGGCTCAAGCGCAAACTATACGCCGCAGCACACAATGAGTTTTCAGAAGCGGGCGCGCAGGCCGCCTCTGCGGGTAGAGGCGCAAGCGGCGTAGATAGCATAATAGGTGGCGCAATAGGCAGTATCGCGAACGGCGTCACGGGCGGCGGCACAGATAGCGCTGTCAAAAGCGTGCCAAACGGCGCAGACGGCAGCTCTGTGGATACAGATGCCCTGAAAAGCTCCGCGGGCTCGGATGTTATAAAAAGCTCCGCGAGCATGGATGCTGACACTGGCTCCGCGGGTGCGGATACCATAGGCGTTTCGAGCGCGAATGCCGCCACAAATCACGCGAGCGGCGATACTATCGCGGACCTTGCGAGCGATAGTCCCGTTACGGACCCTGCTAGCGCCGACGCTATCGCAGACCCTGCGGACGCTGGCGAGATCATAGACGAGATGCTAAAGCACGAGGCCTTGTCGCAGGAGGATGAGAGATGAAAGAAGCGTTGATGAACTCCGCCTTTTTCGGCGTGTTTTTGTGTCTGGCGTCCTTTCACGTGGGACTTTATCTAAAAAAGCGCTTCAGGCTAGCGATTTTCAATCCGCTTCTAATCGGCACGGTGCTTACCGTCTGCGTGCTCTTGATTTTTGGAATTCCGTATGAGAAATTTAACGCCAGCGCCTCGCACATCAGCTTTTTCTTAACGCCGATCACCGTGTGTTTAGCCGTGCCGCTATACGAGCAACTCTCGCTTTTGCGGAGCAACTTCCTAGCCATCGGTGCGGGGCTGTTTGCCGGCGTGATAGCGGGGCTCGGCAGCATCTACGCGATGGCGGTGATCTTCGGGATCGACCACACTCTCTACGTTACGCTGCTGCCGAAATCCGTCACCGCGCCTATCGGCATGGGTATCAGCGAGAGCTTGGGCGGCATCGTGACGCTTACGGTAGCCTGC
Source organism: uncultured Campylobacter sp. (assembly GCA_963545665.1). GTDB lineage: Bacteria > Campylobacterota > Campylobacteria > Campylobacterales > Campylobacteraceae > Campylobacter_B. Next base: position 1,349 of record CAUUKU010000080.1, read on the forward strand.
ATCATCGCCACGGGTATCATCGGCAGCGTATTTGGAGAGGTGCTGCTTAAAATTTTCGGCATTAAAAAGGCTATGGCAAAAGGTATCGCCCTAGGATGTGCGAGCCACGCGATGGGAACGGCGCGCGCGCTTGAGATCGGCGACGTGGAGGGGGCGATGGCCTCTTTGGCGATGGCGGTTACGGGGCTTCTTACCGTCATCGGCGCAGGCATATTTGCAAATTTTATCTAAGGAGAGGACATGATAATCTCTATAGCCAGGCAAACCGGCGCGGGCGGGCGCGAGACGGCGCGTAAGCTCGCGCAGCGCCTGGGATACACATATTTGGCGAAGGCGGATCTGCTCCGCAAAGCAGACGAGCTGGGATATTTCGAGCAGATGTATGAGTTCTACAACGAAATGCCGGTAAATACGCTGCTTCAGGCGATCTCGCACAGCGAGTTAGCCAACGAGCAGAAGCGCGATCATATAGCTAGAATTTATCAAAAGATCGTCGAGGGCGGCAACGTCATCGTGCTTGGGCGCTGCGCGGGGTTTTTCTTGCGTGGACGGACGGATCTGCTGACGGTGTTTTTGCGCGCTAGCGACGAGTTTAAGCTCGCTCGCTTGGAAAACGAGGGGCACGCCGACGCGCGCGAATATATGGAGGATAGCGACGCGGGCAGGATGAGCTTTCATCAGTACTACACCAATCAAATTTGGGGCGCCGTAGCCAACTACAATATCTGCATCGATACGTCCTATTGCGGTATCGACGGCGCGGTGAATATCATCGAGTATCTGGTAAAAAGCCGCGGTAAAAATTGAAATTTTAAAATTTCGCGGCGGGCGGTAATAAGGCGGCGGCCCGAGCGGAGCAGTAGAAGCGGCTGCGCGAATTGCGGGTATGAGACATCGGCATCCGGTATGAAACAGAGGCCGTAAATCCGCCTATAAGCGCTCGATTTGCGGACGTACGGCATCGGCGTGGAGAGATTTCGCATTTGAATGCGAAGCTAAATTTCAAAGCCGCACGGCACGGCTAGCCATAGCGGCGTAAGCGGTAAAATTTTGCCTTGCGGATGGGTGCGGCGTTTTTCGGACGCGACATGTCGCCCGGGATGCCGTGAGGTGCAAACAAGGCATCGTGTGGAGGTGTGCCTGCATCAAAGCTAGCGAGTGCGCAAATAGCGACCATGAGCGGCCGTACGCTACGCCGAGCCGGCCGCTGCGTCGCGGGTGCTACTTTTGCGGCTTAAAAACAGATCGCGCGCAAAGCCGCCCGCTAGATAAATGCGCGAGCTCTTGCAAGCTTTGATTAAAATTAAACCCGCGAAGGCGGGGCGCAAATTTATCGGCGCCGAGGAGGCATTGGTGCAAAATTTAAACGAAAAATATAAAATTTATCAAAAAAGGCTCGGTGCAAAAGCGCGCCGCCTCACGTCGTTGATGAACGACGCAAAATGGCTCAAGCTCTGCGAAATTTTAGAGGCCTCGGGCTGCGAGGGCATACGCGTAAAGCTACTATCAAGCGACGAGGAGATCGCGCTTATCTGCGGCTTTGGATGCTTAGAGGACGGGTATTTCGACTGCGCCAACGGTGCGATTTTGTTTAAGGATCTGCGCTGGGTTTTCGTGCCTAAATTTTACGAGCGGGCGCGCATGAACAGAGCCGAAAAGCTCGCCTCAAATTTTATCCCAAATCCGCTTGAAGCGGTGCTGGGCGCCATGACAAAGGCGGGCAAATTTGACTATGAAATAGACGAGGGCGGGCTAAAAATTTACGGATACAGATAAATTCGCACGGGCGATACAAAGCTAGTGCCCGCCTGCGCTCGTAGAACCGCGTGCAATGGGCACGGCGGAAATGCGGACGGACGACAAATGGAGGCGAGCGAGCAAAGACGGCGTCAAATTTTAAAGTCGCGCTTGCCTGCCGAATGCGGCGAAATTTGATAAAATTTGATGAAATTTAACCCAAAGGAGCAAACATGGGCGCTCATCTATGTCCAAAATGCGGCGAAAATAGGATCTATTTCGACGGCATCTGCCACTCATGCAGCCAAAGGCGGAGGCGAGAGGAGATTTTAAACCTAAGCGCGGACGAAGTGGAAGCGATGATCATAAAAATCGCGGAGCGAATCGGCGAGATCGAAAAATGGGATGAGATTTACAACGATTTTTGGGCGCTTTTTAGCCTGCGTGACATACACGATCCAAGGATCGCGCGAGCCGCTGCCGCGGCGGAGATCTACTGCCCGCCCGAGCTCTACTTCGGCGCGCCGAAGGACGTGAGAGACGCGCTCGTCCGCAAGCTCGCCTCGCTGCAGGACAATGCCAAAAATACCCTAAACGACCTACTGTGCGCGCTTGCGTGGCAGGGCGACGAGCAGACGACGCAGCTTTTTTACGAGCTGTATCAAAACCCGAGGCCGTGGCGCCAAAAGCTCTACGCAGGCACCGAAATTTACGCACAAATCGGCGGCTGGAGCTTTGATAAGAGGGGCGAGCGCAAATCGCTCGTTTTTGATAAATGCCTCGCAGTAGTGCGCGCGAGAGATGGCGCGGAGAAAAACGGCGGCTGCGCGAGCGAGCGTGGAGATGAAAGCGCGAGTAAAATTTCAAATTTCAAAGGCGGCGCGGATGGCGAAAATTGCGAACAAAATGCGCAAAACGGCGCGGACGAAATTTTAAATTTGCACGCGGGCGCGCAGTGTGCTCGCACGGGCATAAACAAAGGCGCGGACGCGAGCTTGCGGAACGAGCGCGTAAATTTCAAAGCAGACGCGCAAAAAGACGCTAGCAGCGGTTTAAATTTAAGCGAAAATGCAAAGGACGCTCGCTGCGAAGGCGCAAACCAAAACGCGGGTGAGCCCGTACGTATCGGCAGACCTACGGGGCAAAAGTGCGAGTTTTGCGGCTGCGAGATGCTCGATATGCTCCGCCTTAAGGCCGGTGAGCCGCGGCTTGCATTTTTAAATTTAAAGCACGACGCGATATTTCGATGCTGCCCGACCTGCGTCGGCTCGGTAATGTATTTTTGCAAACGCGGCGCGGACGGCGTGATGGAGCTAAGTTGCGAGGGCGAAGGGATGGAGAAAAGCTACTTTTCGCAAGAGGATATGACGCGGCTGAGCGGTATGAAATTTAAGCTAGGCGGCGAAGTATCGCCCTTTTACGGCTGCTTTAGCGAGCTTGATACGACCGTGGGCGGCTATCCGCAGTGGGTGCAGGACGCCGCGTATCTGAGCTGCCCTAGCTGCGGTGGGACGATGAAGCATCTAGCTCAGATCCCATTCGGCGAGCTGGTACAGGGCGAGGGGGTCATATACGTGCAGATCTGCGAGAAATGCGAGGTTTTGGGCGGTTGCTTTCAGTGCACGTGAGGGCGCGGGGCTTTTAAAATTTGTGCCCCGAGCCCGCGCAAAAATTAAGCTATAATTGCGTTTAAATTTAATTAAAGGAGAGGTTATGGGGCTATTCGGTTTGGGCAAAAAAGCTGAAAAAGCGCAAATTCCAAGCACTTTTGCGGGCAGGGTGGATAAATTTTGGGCGGAATTTAGCGGCGTGATAGATGAGATCAAGGCTGATCTGGCGGCAAAAGAGTTTGAAAAGGCGATGCAAAAGACCGACGAGAAGCTTCGCATCTGCCTTGCCGAGCCCTATTTTATGACGGGGCTCGCGGGCGATAAGCTCGATCTGGTGCTAACTCCCGAGGGTATGAGACATTGCTTATTTTGGCTAAGTTTCATCAAAAACGCTATGCCCAAGCAGCTCGAGGGCAGAATGCTCTGCACGCTCGGAAAGCCGCGCGCGCCGCGAGGTATCGGCGGACTTGAGATGTACGGCACGCGTGTAAGCGCCGAGGAGTCGATGATCTACGCGCAGTTTAACGAAAGCGACGTGGATATTAAAATTTACAACGAAAACCTAGCGGCTCTGCTTGCGCAGGATGAGGACAAAGCGGGCAATCTAAGTTTCATCCTGCTTGATAATATCATCGGCGAGACGACGGTCATTAACACCTTGGGCATGCTTGAGGTACTGGCCGAGCCCGAAGAAAACGGCGTGCCGCTAAGCGAATTTGCCGATCTGATCGATGAGAAATTCGGCGAAAAAGCCGCGCGCGAACCGCTAAAGAATTTTTTCAGCTACGAGATGGAGCCGCGCGGTAGCGAGGTGCGCGAGGACGTGATCGTAGGCACCACCTGCCTAACGACCATCGTAAATCAGTACCTAAACGGCGAGCGCGACATCTACAACGAAGCCTTCGAGCTCGGCATCAAATTTTGCTTTCTTAGCATTGATAACGGCGGCGACGTGCAGGCGGGCTTTGATATGAGAAACAAGATCGAGGACGATGAGCTAGAGAGCTGCGGCTCGTTTCTAGAGATAATCGGCGGCGCAACCGGACAGAGGCGCGCATACATCGATCTCATCTGCTATGACGAGGAAAGGCTAAAAGACAAGGTAAGCGAACTTTGCAAAAAATATGGCGCGAATATACAAATCCACGACTTTAAGCGGTAGGAGGCTTCGGTTTTTACCGCTATCGAAATTTACGACTTTAAGCGGTAGCGGCCCACACACTTTTTAAACACGCTAAGATAGGTGCGGGCGGTAAAATTTGCCCGCCGTCCGCCTCGCAAAATAAATTTAAAATTTGCCGCGCCGCACGCTTTTCGTTCGGTTTTACCATTTCGCCGGCACGCGGTAAAATTGAGCGAGCCGTGGGCTTACGATATAAATTTTGGCGATTTAGCATTAAATTTTGGTAAAATTTGTGAGGTTCGCAGCGCAAATTTGCAGCGATAAAATTTTGCGTTGGCTTCGGCGCAAAGCGCACCGATTAAGAAGCTTAGGGAAGATAGAATTTTAAGGGACGAACATGAAAATTATCTCGAAATTTAAAGATAATTACGATTTTATGGTGTCAAAATACGGACTTGACGAGACTTTGGTCTATGACCGCAGAAACTCTACTCTAGTCGGTGCTGACGAGCTATGGAGGCTTGACGAGGGCGATAAAAAGGTCTTTGAAAGGAAGCTTAGCGGGTATCGCTTCATCGGCGGCAAATTTATAGATTGGAGAAAAACCGATGTAAATAAACTTCCGCGCCTGCTTCACTCCGTGATTTTCATCGGCAAAAATTTAGTCCATATTTTCGCCTCTCAGGGTAAAATTTACACAAGCCTAAAGTTTGACGAGACGGAGCTAAGAAGGCAGTATCAGAAGGACAGAACCTTGAGCTTTAGCGATGGATTTCGTGCCCATATCGTCTCATGGCTCAGCAAGCTCGGCGAGCAGGTCGCGCGCGAGGAAATTTTACGGCTCATGGCGCTAGAGGGCGACCGCAAAACGACACTAAAAAATATTGTTCGCGACGATAAAATTATAAGCAAAGATGAAATTTTGAGCGCCCCAATCGTATTTTTTAAGCTCACGCAGGACATTCACACCGTAGCGATAAATCCACAACTTAACGCGATAGGGCTTTATTTTGATGTCGATTTCGTTTGGCGAAGTCTCGTAGAGTTTATCCGCCAAAAAGGACGTCTCTGCCCCTGCGGGCGCGATCCCAAACGAGATAAAATAGCCGGTAAGGGCTTTGACGTAAAGCGCTCGTTTCGCCCGAAAATGAAATAAATTCGGCTCGCCGCGCCGCGCCGGAATTTTATTCCGTGCGCAAATCTCGGCTAGCAGGGGCGTAAGTTTCTCGATTAGCGAGGTTTACGGCAAAGCAAAACGTGCGAAGCAAAGCCTGCCTGCCGCGCAAATTCGGCGCGTTCGGCTTTACTTTGCCGCTCGAAAATCAATACGCTGCTTCTGTGCGACGAGCCGGCGCTCTTGCGTCTGTAAGCAGCGCGTGCGCATGAAATCGACGCGCTGTTTTCCGCAACCGTGCGTAAAATTTTACACATTTTGATCGCTGCAAGGGGCGATGAATTGAAGCAAAGGCGATATGTCGCGGCGACAGCGCGCTAAACGATGGCCTAGGGGGTAGAGGGAGCGAATTGCTACAGGAGCGATAGAGGGCGAATTGCGGCAAAGGGGGCAGCAAGAGCGATGAAGGGAGATAGAGAAAGAGGAAGGCGAATTTAAAATCTCGGCGCAGCAATCTTTGCGCCGAGATTTGTCGCGAGGATCTAAACGGACCATGTTAAATTCGCTTTTGCTCGCGCAAACGCGCATCAAGTCCGATCGTTTAAAATTTAGCGGGCCGTTATAGATCGGCAAAATTTAAAATTTATAGCTTGCGCTAAGTTTGATGTTCCTTCCCGGCTCCCAATCGATCAAGCCCGGGCTAAGCGGCGTAGGCGGGCATCTTCTGCCGCGAGGGCACGACATGGAGCCTGCGCTTCTTTGCGAATGCGACCAATACGCCTTGTCGAATAGGTTATAAACGCCGAAATTTAACTCCAAGCCCTTGTATTTGCCGCCGTCCGGAGCCCAAGTGGCATAAAGATCGCTGACTGCGTAGCCCGGTTTTTTATACGACGTGCCCGAGCCGTTTTTGGTATCGATTTTACTAAACGCGATCAGGCTGTAGCCGATGAGCGTGTCGATCGGAGCGATCATATACTCGGCGTTGAAGGTGTATTTATCGCCCGCATCGCTGTAGGCTAGCACGCCGCCGTAGCCCGAGTTTGCTTTTTTGTCTTTATAGCTCGTCCTGGCGCGCGAGTAGCTAGCGCCCAAGCCTAAATTTCCGATCTGGTATCTAGCGGCGATTTCGGCGCCCTTGACGGTCGCGCGCCCGCCGTTTTGTCTTTGCACCTCGATCCTTCCCGCGCGCGCCATTTCGATGATGAGGTTATCGTAGTCGTTGTAGAAATACTTAGCGAAGAGGCTTAGCTTTTGATCGTCGTCAAATTCCCTCTCATAGCGTGCGCCAGCTTCATAAGCATCGCCCGTTTCGGGTTTTAAATCGCCGTTTGTGACCGTGTTTAAGACGTTGCTATCCGACAGTCTTATGGACTCGATAGGATCCGGACCTCTGAAAACCTTAGCGTAGCTGCCGTATAGTCCAAATCCCGATTCGAATTGATAATCCAGATTAAGCGCGGGCGACCACTCGCTCCACGAATAATTCGCGCGTCCCGCAACGCCTGCCGCGCCGCCTAGAGTATCTAGCTCGTAGCGGTCGTATCTAAGACCGGGCGTTAGGGTAAAGCCGTCGAATCTCAACTGATCTTCCAAAAACAAAGAGAGGCTTTTTGCTTTATCGTTCGGGACGTTTTTTGCCTTTTTGTTGTAGCTTTCGGCGATGTAGTATTCTAGGCCGTAAACCAAGGTATGATTGAGCGCGCCCGTGTCGAATCTAGTTTTGTTGATTATTTTGCTGCCGTAGGTTTTCACTCCCGCATTGACGGCGCTTTTGACCCTGTGGTCGGTATAGTAGGCGTTGGCGTCTAGATCCACGAAGTCGTTAGGATTTATAGTAAAATTTGCGGTGTAGGTGTCGCGTATAAATTTCGTATCGACTAAGTTTCCTAAAGACGGCCACTCGGCTCTGAGCGGGTAATCGCCCTTGGTCTGAAAATGCTCCGCGCCCAAAGAAATTCTAGCGTAATCCGCGAAGTCGTATCCTACTTTAAATAGATAATTCGTATCGTCGCCTTTGCCGCCGATGTCATCGCCCTTGCCGTCCTTGCCGCGCTTGTATCCTCTGTGCCCGACGTAGCCCAAAAGATCGAGCGAGTCAAACGCCCTGCCGTAAAGGCTTAGGCTTTGTTGCCACTCCTTGTTGTTGCTGGCGTATCCGCCTTTGATCTTGCCGCCGAAGACCTCGCCGTCTTCTAGCAGGTCGCTAGCGTCAACGGTTTTGAAAGCGACCGAGCCGCCGAGCGCACCGGAGTTTCCGACTACGGAATTTACGCCCAAGCCCACGTCGACGGACTTAATGATATCCGCGTCTAGATACAGATCCGCGTCGTGGTGGAAGGCGTTGCCCTTCTGTCGCGCGCCGTCGATAGTGATATTTAAGCCTCGATCGTTGATGCCGCGAATATACATTTTTTGATTTAGCCCGTTCGTGCCGCCTACATAAACTCCCGGGATGTCGCGCATGATATCTTTGATCATCGCGGCATTTCTGACGTTCACCTTCGTGGCGTCGACTTGGGTCTTACCGGAGTCGCTAGTGACCGAAATTTTACCCAGATCTTGCGCGTCCTTCGACTTCTCGTCGGCATCATCCGCCGCAGCTACGCAGCAAAGTGCCAAACAAACGCTAAATGCGAGGGTCGTTTTTCTCATAAATAC
>CAUUKU010000081.1:0-9560 GCA_963545665.1 uncultured Campylobacter sp.
GGCAAACGAGATACTGATCGGTCTCGTGGGCTAGGAGATGTGTATAAGAGACAGAAGCCGTCCGCCGATAAAACAAAATTTATCGGCGCCGAGCTATCGCAGCGCAAATTTTATCACAGCGCCGCGTAGCGCACCATCAAGCAGGTCGGCAGCGCACCTAATTTTTCAAGCGTACTTTTTTGCACTTCGGAGTCGATCAAAATGACCGCCAAAGCGTCCCCCTCCTCGCCTCTGCCTAGGCGGAAGTCCGCGATATTGATGTTTTCGTCGGCTAGGATAGTGCTTACGGATTTGATAACGCCCGGCACGTCGGTGTTTTTGAATATTATCATCTTGCCCTTCGGCTGAAAATCGGTCTTAAACCCGCCGATATTTACGATGCGCTCCTCGCTGCCGTCAAAGACCGTGCCCGCGACGCTGGATATCTCTTTATCGGTCGTGATTTTCACCGCGACTTCGCTTTTATAAACACTGTGCGTGAGCTCGCCGAAGTCCGTCTCGATCCTCTTTTCGTCCGCGAGGAATTTTGCATTGACGTAATTTAGCGCATCGCCCAAAGAGTCGCGAAGCGCGCCCACGATAGCAAAAACCAACATCGGCTTTAGGTAGCGGATCACGTCGCCGCTGCCCTCGATACGGATCGATTTGATGGGACCTTTGTTGATCTGCGCCGCAAGATATGCCATTTTCGAGACCAAATTTATATACGGCTCGATACCGCGCGGCAGATCCTCGAGCTTAAGCGGCAAATTTAAAGCGTTCGGATAGTTAATGCCGCGCACGGCGCTGATCGCCTGCTCTGCGGCCTCGCGCGCGATATTAGCCTGAGATTCGAGCGTGTTCGCGCCAAGATGCGGCGTCGCGCTAAAGTCTTCGAGCCGCAAAAGCTCGTGATCGGTCGCAGGCTCCTTATCGAACACGTCGATGCCGAGATACGCGATCTTGCCGCTGCGTAGATTATTTGCGAGCGCTTTTTCGTTATACAGCCCGCCTCTAGCGCAGTTTATCAAACGCACGCCGTCTTTCATCTTTGCGATCTGCGGCTCATCGATCATATTTATCGTCTCTTGATTTTTCGGCGTGTGGATGGTGATGAAATCGCAGGCTAAAATTTCATCAAAACTCGTCGTATATTTCACGCCTAGCTTCACGGCTTTTTCGGGCTCGATATACGGATCGTAGGCGATGACGTTCATCCCAAACGCGAGCGCGCGCACCCCCACGCGCGAGCCGATGTTTCCAAAGCCGATGATGCCGAGGCTCTTTTTATAAAGCTCGGTGCCATACCACTTCTCGCGCTTCCAAATTTTATCAATTTTCAAATCGTTGCAGGAATTTACATATTTGCGCGCCGCATTTAGCAGATGGCACATCGTCATTTCGACCGCGGCGATGGTGTTTGCGGTCGGTACGTTCATCAAAATAATGCCGCGCTTGGAGCAGCCGTCGATGTCGCAGTTATCGACGCCCACGCCCGCACGCACGATCGCTTTTAGCTTGGTACCGGCATTTAGGAATTTCTCATCCACCGCCGTAGAGCTTCTAGTGATCGCGACGTCGGCCTCGCCGATAGCGTCTAAAAGCTCATCTTTGCTCAGCTGCGTAGCATCGATCACCTCTATATCTTTTTCTTCCTTTAGCAGTTCAAAACCCACTTTATGGATCGCATCGCACACTACTATAGTTTTCATGAATTTCCTTTTGAAGCGGTGGGGCAAAGCCGCGGATCTGCGACTTTGCAATGTGGATTTAATTTTCTAATTGATCTTTGATGAGGTCGCCGAGCGTCATTTTTTCGTCGTTATCGTTGATTTCGTTGATAACCTCTCGCTCTTTTTGCTTTGCGAGACGTCGCACGCTTAGGCGAATTCTATTTTTCTTTTCGTCGATAAAGGCGATAGCGGCTTCTATTTCATCGCCCACTTTAAGGCTTGCTTCGTCGACGCTGCCTAGATCCTCTTTTCGGATCAGCGCATCCACTCCGTCTCCAAGCTCGACGAAAATTCCAAAATCCTTAATGTCGCGGATCTTGCCTTTTACGATATCGCCTTGATTGTGAGTTTTGGCGTATTCGCCGATAGGGCTCTCGCCCAAATCTTTAAGATTTAGCGAAATTTTTTGCGCTTCGTTGTCGATCTTAACTATCTTGACCTCCAGCTCATCGCCCACTTTGAATAAATTTTTGCACCTTTCGTTGCGATCCCAAGAGGCGTCTTCGTTATGCAAAAGCCCCTCTACGCCGCCGATCTTAATAAACGCGCCGAAATTCGTAATCGTAGTGACGGCGCCTTTGATTATATCGCCCACTTTGTATTTTGCGATAAACTCGTCAAACGGCTTAGTGAGTAAATTTTTAAGGCTCACGCGCAGCCTGCGCTCTTTTGGATTGATCTCTACGACTTCGACGTCAAGCTCCTGCCCCTCGCTGATGAAATCTTTCGGATTTTTAATATTTTTATCCCACGAAATTTCGCTGATGTGCAAAAAGCCCTCGATGTCGTTGCCAAGATCTACAAACGCGCCGTAAGGCTCGATATTGCTAACGGTTACTTGGATGGTATCGCCGACTTCGAGGCTATCTTTGATCTCGTTCCAAGGATCGGGCATCGCCTCTTTAATCGATAGCGAGAGGTGCTTTTTATCGTTATCGTATTTGATGACTTTGACGGGGACTTTATCGCCCTCTTTGTAAAGCGATCCCGGATTGACCGGGCCTTTGTATGAAATTTCGCTGTAGTGTACGAGCCCGTCCACGCCGCCTACGTCGACGAACATACCGTAAGTGGTGATCTTTTTGACTATGCCTTCGATCACGCCGTCCTCTTCGACGATCTTAGATATGACCTCTTTTTTCTGTCTTCTTTCTTCGTCTAAAATTCGTTTTCGCGAAACGATGACGCTTTGCTCTTCTTTGTCGATCTTTATGATTTTGACTTTGTAGGTTTTTCCGATTATGGAGTTGGAATGCTTTAATGCGCTTTGCGAGCGAGGCATGAAAAATTCCACGCCGTCCGCATCTACGCAGACGTAGCCGCCTTTGTTAAACGAGACTACTTTTACGTCGAAGATATTTTCGGCGTTTTCGTCATAGCTCTCGATAAATTCTTTGACTTTCTCTTTTTTGAGGGCTTTTTTATAAGATACGATCGGGCGTCCGCTTCGATTTCCCACGACGGCGACTTTGATGCTATCGCCCACGTTAAATAGCAGATTTCCGCTCTCGTCTTTTATCTCCGCAGCATCTAAAATGCCCTCGGACTTCCTATCTACGTCTACGAAAACTTCGTCGTCTTTTATCGCTATGATCTTGCCTTCGGCAACTTCATCTCTCTCAGCTTTTTTTGAAAACTCTTCAAATAATGTCGCAAAATCTTCCTCTGCGTTATTTTGAACCTTTTCGTTCACCTCGACCATCTTCTTCCTTTGCGTTTAATTTGCGTCTTTTGCAGACGCTAAGTTTTAAAATTTTATCCGAAATTTGCTTTACATTTGATAAATGAAGCTCTAAATTTGCGGGCAAGCGGGGTAAATTTCGTTAAATTTAATATAAAATTTAAGATTTTAGCTCTTCGATCTTTTTAATTACCTTCTGGATGATCCAATCGGGCGTGCTAGCTCCCGCCGAAATACCGCATAAGCTTTTGCTCTCAAACCACGAGCGTTCAAGCTCGCTTTCGTTCTCTATGAGGTAGCTGTCTTTGCAAAAATTTTGCGAGATTAAAAAAAGCTGCTTGGTGTTGGAGGAATTTTTGCCGCCCACGATGATCATCACGTCGGCTCTTTTCGCTAAATTTTTAACCGCCTCTTGATTTTCCAGCGTCGCGTTACAGATCGTATTAAAAACCCGCAGTTCCTTTGCTTTGCTCATCAAAAAGGCAACTATTTTCGTAAAATTTTCTATCTTTTTCGTCGTTTGCGAAACGACCGCCACGCGCGAGCCGAGCTTGACGTCTTGCAGCTCCTTCGTATCCATGATCACGAATACGCGCGATTTTGCGTAGGATTTCACGCCCTTTACCTCGGGATGATTTTTATCGCCGAAGATCACGATGTCGTAACCCTCCGCGCTCATCTTTTCTACGATCTGCTGCGGCTTGGTCACGAAGGGGCAGGTAGCATCGATGAGCTGCTTGTTTTGCGCTTTTAGGGTTTGCAGATCGTCCTTTTGGATGCCGTGGGTGCGGATGATGAGCTTTTGCTCGTCCTTGATCTCGCTAACGCCCTCTAAGGTTTTGACGCCGAAATTTTGCCTTAGCCTATTGATCTCTTCGGCGTTATGTATCAGTTCGCCGATCGTAGCGGCCTCGCCGGCGCTTTCTGCGATCTTGATCGCGCGCTTGACGCCGAAGCAAAAGCCGTAGCTTTTGGCCATCTCAATCTTCAACGCCTGCTCCGATCTGTTTTAAAATTTCGGCGAAATTTGGAAACGACGTCGCGATACAATCGCTATCTTCGACGATCATCCCCGATCTTAAACCCAAAATCGCAAAGCTCATCGCGATACGGTGGTCGCCGCACGGCGTGATGATCGCCGCGTTCGCCTCGCCGCCTTCGATCTGCCAGCCGTCTTGCAGCTCGCGCGCCTTAATACCGCAGGCGCGAAGCCCTTCGCAGGTTACCTTTATGCGATCGCACTCCTTTACGCGCAGCTCGGCGGCATTTTTAAGCACGCTACTTCCCTGCGCGCAGGCAAAGGCGATCGCAAGCGCAGGCGCTTCGTCTATCAGCCACGAGATGTTCTCGCTCACCTCTACGGCGTGAAGCGGCGCGTAAGCGACCTCTATATCGCCGATCTGCTCGTAAATTTCGCTCGTTTTATGAAATTTTACTTCAGCGCCCATACGTTTTAAAATTTCATACGCCTCTATGCGGGTTTTGTTTAGCAGCATATTTTTTAGCACGATGCGCGAGCCTGGGGTTATCGCTGCGGCGACCGCGAAAAAAAACGCCGAGCTGGGATCGTTTGGGATAAAAATTTCAAGCGGTTTAAGCGGCGAGCTAAGCGGCGCGACTTCGATTGCAAGGTCGTTTCGCGAAATTTGCGCGCCCATCGCTTTTAGCATCCGCTCGCTGTGATCGCGGCTAAGCTCGGGCTCGCTAAGCTTGCATCCGCTGCCGCGCAAGGCTGCTAAAATCAGAGCGGTTTTGAGCTGCGCGGACGCAATCTTACTCGCGTATTCAAAATACCCGAGCCTCTGTCCAAGCACCGCAATAGGCGCCTTTTCGCCGCCCGCTCGTCCGTAAATTTTAGCGCCCGCTTTGCAAAGCGGATCCGCAATGCGTCTCATCGGGCGCTCGCTTAGATACCGATCGCCGCACAGCACGAAAAAGCCCTCGCGTCCCGCCAAAAAGCCCATAAATAATCGCATCGCAGTGCCAGAGTTGCCGCAATCAAGCGGGACGTTCGGTTCTTTGATAACGGCGGGAGGAGTGATCAGAATTTCGCCTGCATCGCGCTGCACGCAAGCGCCCAAAAGCTCCACGATCTTTAGCGTATTTAGCGTATCCTCAGCCTCAAGATAGTTTGAAATTTTACTCGTCCCCTCCGCTAGCAGCGAAAAGATCGCCGCACGATGCGAGATCGATTTATCAGCGGCGATGTTTGAAATCTCCGCTCGCAAAGGGCCCGCTTGCGCAAAAATCCTCATCTAAGCCCAAGTCCCAGTTCGCTGCTAAGCGCGGCTAAAATTTTATCGGTAAAGCCCGCCACTTCCTCGTCGCAAAGCGTTTTTTCAAGCTCTTGAAAAGTAAGTCTGATCGTCAGGCTCTTTGCGTCGCCCAGGCTTTCGTCGCCGTAAAGATCGCTCGGGATCAGCTCCTTTAGCGCGCCGATTTTAAGGGCCTCTATGCACTCTTTGATCCGCTCAAAGCGCATTCCGCTCGGCACCAAAATACTTAGATCGCGCGATACGCTAGGAAATTTCGAATAGACGTCCGCTACGATATTTTCAAATTTCAGCTTGGCAAAATCGATCTCGCACAGATAGCTCTTTTGCAAATCGCGCGCCGCTTCCACGCCGCAGTCCACGCGCCCGATGAAACCCACTATCTCGCCGCCCTGCTCGATCTGCGCCTGCTCAAATTCGCTTAAAAATTTCAAATTTTGTCGCGGCAGCCTAACTCTAAATTTGCCGATGACGCTTTGGATTAAATTTGCAAAATACAAAAAATCGACCGCTTCGGGCTTTGCGCCGGCTACGATGGAGGGCTCCGCCTTTAGCCCGCTAGCGATGAAGCCCAGCTTTAGGCTTTGTTCGCCGTCCGCATCAAACACCTCTCCTAGCTCGAAAAGCTTCACGCTTCTGCGCGAGTTTTTGAAATTCCGCTCCGCAGATTCCAGCAGATGATTAATCAGCGTCGGTCGTAGCGTGTCTAGCTCGCCGTTGATCGGATTTAAAATTTCTATTTTACACGGCGCAAAGCCCAAATCTTGCAGCGCCGCGCCCTCGTCAAATACATAGTGCACGCATTCAAAAAATCCCGCGCCCGCAGCCTTTTCGCGCAGCTTGCGTGCGTTGCGCAAATTTGCATAGGTATCGTTTAAGCGGTTTTTCTCATCAAAGCTTAGCGGCGCGGCAGCGATATTATCGATGCCTACGATACGCACGATCTCCTCGCACACGTCGTGAGAATTTACGATGTCGTGGCGGAAAGACGGTACTTTAGCGGTTATAAGATCGGCTTCGAGCCCTATTTCAAAGCCCAGTCTTTTTAAAATTTTTACGATCTTATCGCGCGGGATCTGTGCGCCGATCATGGAGTTTATCTCCTTCTCGCTAAAGCCCACGATACGCAGTCCCGAGACGTTCGAGACCCTTTGCGTACCCGCATATAGGCTCACGGCTTTATTTTTACCTAGCAGTCTAAATAGCAGATCAAGTCCCGTCCTTAACTTCGGTTCGCTACCTCTGCTTGAGCGATATACGTGCTCGTCGCCCTTTAGGCTTTTGTCTTCGTTCACGGCTTTAGCGATGAGTAGCGGCGCAGTGTAGTTCGCCTCTACGATCACGATTTTGCTGGTCGCGCTCGCTTTAAACTGCGCATCTTGGCAGATGCCTGCTACGCTTAGAAGCTTCTGGTTTGCATAAACGCCGAACTCGCCGTTTTGCATCGGCTTTATGTCGAGCGCTACTTTACCCTCCGCAGAGGCGATCTTATCGAAATCGTAAGCGCGAAGCAGCACGCCGGTAGAGTGAGTGGCGTAATTTATAAAATTTTGCACGGCGCAAGCGCTAATCAGACCGGCGCCGGCAAGGCGCAAAGTCTGCTTTAGGCTAAGCTTTAACTCGCTTTTGATCTCAAAAGCGCGGAATGTAAATTTCGCGCTTATTTCGTCGCTTGCGCGCACGCTTAAAATTCTACCGATACCGGGCGCGCCCTCTACGTCTTCAAATTCTTGCTTCACTTTCAGCGGCAGATCCAAAACAGCCCCTAGATCGCGCGCTACGCCTAAGATGCTAAGGCAGTCGCCGCGGTTGGGGGTAAGCTCGATCTCGATGACGTCGTCGTTAAAAATTTCATACTCGCGCAGCTCCTTGCCGAGTACGAGCTCGCCGATGCTGCTATCAAGCACCATAATGCCGTCATTCGTCTTAGCAAGCCCAAGCTCCGTTGCCGAACAGATCATACCGAAGCTCTCCACTCCGCGAAGTTTAGCGGGCTTTATCTCAAGGCCGCTAGGCAGCACGGCGCCGATGAGGCTAACCGCGACGTATTGCCCCGCCTCGACGTTTTTCGCGCCGCAGACGATCTGCAGGCTCTGCTCGCCGACATCAACCTCGCAGACGTTTAGATGATCGGAATTTTCGTGGCGATGCTTGCTTTTTACGAGCCCCACGACGACGCTAGCGGGAAGTGAAATTTTATCGTGCGCGTCGACTTCGAGACCGATAGAGTTTAGCGTAGCGGCCAGCTTCTCGCTTGAAATTTCTCCTATGTCGATCCACTCTCGTAGCCAATTTCTCGTTATTATCATTTAAACTGCTCCAATAATCTAATATCGCCTTCAAATAGCGAGCGCAGATCGGGGATGCCGTGCAGCAACATCGCGAAGCGCTCGACGCCGAGCCCGAATGCGTATCCGCTGACGTTTTTCCATCCTACCGCTTTAAAGACGTTAGGATCGACCACGCCGCTGCCTAGCACCTCGAGCCAGCCCGTCTGCTTACAGACGCGGCATCCATGGCCGTGGCAGAAAATACAGCTGATATCGACCTCGGTGCTCGGCTCCGTAAACGGAAAGAAGCTCGGACGGAAGCGGACTTGGACGCTACCGAACATATAGCGCAAAAATTCCTCCAAAACGTATTTTAAATTTGCAAAGCTCACCCGATCGCCCTGCTCGACTACGAGGCCTTCTACTTGATGAAACATCGGCGTATGGGTTAGATCCATATCGCGGCGAAATACCGCACCAGGGGCGATCATACGCACCGGCGGAGCTTTAAATTTCTCCATCGTGCGGATCTGAACGCCGCTGGTGTGCGTGCGCAATAGCCGTCCGTCATTTAGATAAAACGTATCTTGCATATCACGCGCCGGGTGGTATTTGGGTAAATTTAGCGCCTCGAAATTATGAAAGTCGTCCTCGATGAGCGGGCCGCTTTCGACGCTGAAATTTTGCGCGATGAAGTAGTCTATGATCTTATCCATCGTCTCCATCACGGGATGCAGCGCGCCGCAGCTTACGTTTTCGTTAAAAAGCGTGACGTCGCTCGCTTCATTTTTCATCGCCTCTTTTTGCTCCGCCGCTTCCAGGCTCGCCTTTTTTGCGGCGATGAGCTCGCTGAAATAATCGCGCTTTTCATTCGTGCTTACGGCAAGCTCTTTTTTCTGCTCGGGCGTGGCGGATTTAAGCTCGGCAAAAAGCGCCGTTATGATGCCTTTTTTGCCGAAAAGCTCCAAGCGCACGGCTTCCAGCTCGCTTAAGCTCGATGCGGCGTCGATTTTTGCTTTAATCTCTTGCAAATTCTATCCTTGTAGTTAAATTTAATGGCGCGATTGTAGTTAAAATTTGATAAAAGCAAGGTAAATTTCGCCCGTTTGGATTTTTTAGTTATAATCGCGGCCGAATTTCAACTCGTAAAGGAGCCGCAATGAGCATTTTCGAAAAAATCGTAAACGGCGAAATCCCATGCAATAAAGTGCTGGAAAACGACGAATTTTTGGCCTTCCACGACATCAATCCCAAAGCGCCGATCCATATCCTGGCGATCCCCAAAAAATGCTATGAAAACTTTCAAGTAACGCCGCCTGAAGTGATGAGTAAAATGAGCGCTTTCATCCAAGAGATCGCCGCAACCATGGGGCTTGATAAGAGCGGATACCGCCTCGTTTGCAACTGCGGCGAAAACGGCGGGCAGGAGGTGATGCACCTGCACTTCCATATCCTCGGCGGAATGAAGCTACCGTGGGACCGCGTCAGCGACCGAAACACGAAGGATAATTTTTAAAATTTCAAAATTTCACGCACGTGCCGCAGACAATCGCAGCCGAGCTTAGGCGCAGAGGATCAAAACATATCGTCCTGTCTCTTATACACATCTCCGAGCCCACGAGAC
>CAUUKU010000082.1:0-9491 GCA_963545665.1 uncultured Campylobacter sp.
GGAGAAAGCATGGAATTTTTGATGGTTCTGATGTTTTTCGTCGCGGGCCTTTTGTTGTGGTTTAGACCTGAGAAAAAGCGCGCGGTTATGGGCTTTGGTGTCGCAGGCATCGCGATACTCGTCATCATGATGGCATGGGTGAATAAATTTGCCGTCGTGCCTATGGGAAATTTTTAGGAGCGAGTAATGAAAAGTTTGCAAGATAAAATGTCTCAAAGCCTCATTCGCGGCGCTGAAATTTCTGCGGGCTGGGGCGAAGATGAAAAGCGATTTTTTAATCTTTTCGCCCTTGCCGCCCTCGCCCTCATCGCCCTGCCCGTAGGTATCGCGTGTTTGGTTTTGGGCTTTGGCATGGGCGATAGTCCCTGCATTATGTGTTGGCATGAGAGATTTTGCATGGTAGCGATCTCATTCGTGGCTTTGCTGATCGTTAGATACGGATTTACTGTCAAATACCTAGCCGCGATCCTCTTTTTAGCATGTCTTGGGCTATACGACGGCTTTTTGCATTATAGCCTTGACGGCACCGGCGGCGGCTACCTCGACATCAAGCAGGGCTTCGGGCTTGAAATTTTAGGCGCGCACACGCAGTTTTGGGTCGTAGTGGTGCATTTTTGCGTCATTATATTTTTGGGCGTGATTTTGCTGCTAGGCAAAAACGTAGGTAAAATAATGCAAAAAAGCGAGGAGGGCGCATACGGTGCGGTTCTGCCGAGCTTCGCGCTAGGTAAGATAGCCGTGGCAGCCTTTGCGATTATCATGGCTTTTAACTGCATTCAGGCTCTCATCACGGCAGGTCCTCCGCCCTATCTAGCCTCTGCGACGCCTTCGCGCATGAGCGTCGATCCGTCAAAGTGGTTTTGGGAGCTTGATCACTGGGAGGAAACCGAAATTGACTTCCGCGAAAGCTGGAATCCAAAACTACCGAATTTACCGAAGTGAGGTCGCGATATGAGAAAAATTTTAACCTTAACCCTTTTGTGCGCTGCACTGGCGCTGGGTGGCGAGTT
The DNA here is from genome assembly GCA_963545665.1 of uncultured Campylobacter sp. Classification (GTDB taxonomy): domain Bacteria; phylum Campylobacterota; class Campylobacteria; order Campylobacterales; family Campylobacteraceae; genus Campylobacter_B. Next base: position 1,011 of record CAUUKU010000082.1, read on the forward strand.
TAATCTAAATCCTGCGGACGGCGCAGTGGTAAATTTAACGCCGCTACGCAAAAGCGGCGAGATAACGCTAAATTTAAACAACAATAATCCCGTCACGGGGCTTGACTACGACATGGCAAGCGGAAGCTTTTTGGTCGGTACGCTAAAATTCGAGCTCTACGAAATGGACGGCGAGCTAAAAACCGTAAAAAGCTATCTACGAAGCACGCCCGATTGGATAATGCAGATGGAAGAAACCGTCGCAGCGAGCTTTTTTAAAGACTCGGTAGGGCTCATGAGCTATAATAAAACCTATGAGTTTTTCAAGCCCGCACCGAATCAAAGTAAAGAGGAAGCGAACAAGGCGTGGCGCTATCTGCACGATGGATATGAAAATTTCACGCTCGATTTCAAAGACCGCTACTCCACCGTGCGCGCTAAGCAGCAGTTCATCCTCTCGTGGGATCACTCGGATTTCTACGGCGAGTTTTTCGTCGCTAGCGTGCCCGACGACATCAAAGCGAGCTGGAGCATAGCGAGCTTTAGCGATGCCGACAATCTGCTCTCGAGCGAGTTCGTGCCGAGCTTCGATGAGGCTCTCGGCATAAAGGACGGTAGGGATATAAACGACTACTATGTCACGGGTATGGATGCGCAAGGCGAGTTTGTTTATCTGCTCTCAAAGCAATACTCAAGCATCCTAAAGCTTGATCCGCGCAGCAGAAAGATCGTGGAGATTTATGGCTTTGAAGGGGCAAGCGATGCCCATGCGCTCGCTATCAAAGAGGGCAAATTCTACGTCGCGTCCAGAGAAGGCGGCGTGAATAAAATTTTTATTTTTGAGAGGTGAAATTTAAGCCGTCTTTTGGGCGGCTTATTTAAAAATAATCTAAAACATAGTATTTAGCCCTCGCTCAGTGTCGAATTGATATCTGCCAAATAATTTTTACCAAGTTGCTTAAAGTCCATTTTGTTATAATGTCATTGTAAATTTAACCAAAAGGAACAAAATGAAAGAACAAATCCCAAAACTGCTTTTAGCTATAAAATTAGTCGAAATATCTTATTGAGCTACTCACATAATTTTTGATTTTATAGAGAGATAAATGAACGAATTATTCATTCAAGCCGAAACGCTACAAAACCTTTTGATTTCCCGCGCCACAGGAGGGCAAGAAAATAACATTGAATACACGCGTCTAAGACAGACAGTTCTTGCAAATACAGCATTTGATACGCTTGTCCCTCAATTTATAAAAACATGTAGAAATCTCGATCAATTTTGGCAGTTTATAAAATATAAGTTCGGTAGCTATGCTGAACGTCGAAATTATATATGGTCTGAGTTTTCTTCGTTATTAGAAGCTCTAGAGCGGGGTGGCTTGGTTCCGTCTGATGAATTTGTGACTAAAGGCATAAAGAAAATTGATTCTGCTCACGTTCAAGCAGCATGGTCAAAAGCATTAGATAGGAGGGTAAGTGATCCAGAAGGCGCAATTACATCAGCCCGAACGCTGATAGAAACAGTCTGTAAACACATCCTTGATGATATGAATGTCCAATATGATGACACGGTGGATTTACCCAAACTTTATAAAGAAACCGCAAAAGTTTTAAATCTTGCTCCATCTCAGCACACAGAAGAAGTATTCAAGCAAATTCTTGGTGGTTGCACGGCCGTTATTGAGGGATTAGGAACACTTCGTAACCGTCTAAGTGATGCTCACGGCAAAGGAAAAGTTGGTGCGAAACCTGCATCGCGTCATGCCGAGCTGGCTGTTAATTTATCTGGATCATTGGCTAGTTATCTTTTAGCTACTTGGGAGGCCCGCAAGGAAACACAAATTTGATAATAAGCAAGAGTCTATGTGGATTTTAACTTGTACGACTATTGTGTTTATGTGGTCAAAATTTACGCCAAAACTTTGAAATTAAGAGCTTTGTAACACCGTGTCGTTTTTAGCAATCTATCGAAAAATCACAATTTAAAGTTAAAATTTAATAAGGTCGGACTTGCGCCCGACCAGTATCAGAAAGGAGGGGTTAAAATATATAAACCGCGCCGAGCACGATAAACGCTCTTAAGCAAAAGCCGCCCACAAGCACGCCGTATTCGTTATAAACACAGCTTTTTACCTCCTCGCCGCCGTGCGCGCAGACGCTGCCGTCCGCATTCACGCTGCAGCTGCGAAGCATAAATTTGCTTCCGCCCAGCAGCGGCAGAGCAAGCCCAAACACGACAAAGCCTATCCAAAACATCGGCGCAAGCGAGCCGCCGACTATCTTGGTTACGCTAGCCATACCCGCAGCCTCGCTTCTCACGCTAGCAAATAGCGCTAGTACCGCAACGATCTCAAGCGCGACTAACACGACGTGAAATTTATGCGCGCAGTGGCTTAGCCCGTGCCCGGCATTTAACGTAGCGGCGGCGTTCGCACTAAGCCCCGTAGAGATCGCGGAGATCGTAAATAAAATCGGCAGCCACACGCTAGCCCAAAGCGGGATCGCCTTTACGACGTAAAGCAGTAGCCCCGTATATCCCATCACTCCAAGCGCCAAAATAGCTCCGAGCGTGAGCATCATATCGCAAATTTTACCGCTCTTTTTGATCTGCAAAAGCACCAAAACGCTGACTACGATAAAAAACGTAAGCAGATACGTACCTATGCTCATCATTGAAACCGGGCGCGTGTAGAGCTGTAAAATTTTAAGAGGATTTATCGCGGCGCTCGGCGCCAAGTCAAATAGCAAAAGCGCGGTTCCTATTATCACCGCTACTGGTGCGAGCAGAAAGCCGAATTTATAAAATCTCTCGTTTAATGGACCCAAAAAGCCCTTATAAGCCAAAGCCGAGCACAAAAACGCCCCAGCGCCTAAACCGCCCAAAAATAGATAGATGACTATGAGCCATCCCCAAGTCGTCTGTACCATTGTCATTCCTTTAAATTTTTAAAAATTTCAGGATCTTTTAGTGCACTTTTCAGTGCATCCATCTCGCTATTTAGATAGAGATTTAAAAAGCTTCCGAAACTCTTCCAAATGTCTAAATTTGCGTGCTCATCGCAACGAGCGGCAAATTTGCCAAACCACTGCGACGGATGAGCGGCGATAAATTCCGCTTTTTTGCGCAGAATTTCGTTAAATTTAGCCTCATCCTCCGCCTTTAGCGCGCTAAAACTTAGAAAATAAAGATATTGCAACTCGTACCCGATGAAATCGTCGGGAAATTTATCAAGCTGCGCATCCTCGAGCTTTAGCCCCGAGCTCTCGTAAAAGCTTCGCACCTGCATCGTCTTTGCCCCGAACATCGTTTGATAGTCGAAATACACCGACTCGTAAGGCTCGGCTTTGGGGCGCTTAGGGCCTACGAAGAGCCCATTGAATTCGTAGCGAATTTCATCAATTAAGCTTGGCTCGCTTTTGCATTTGGCAAATTCGAGGATAAACTTATGCTCTTTAAGCTTAGGTGCGAAATCCTGCGTCAAATTTAAAAGCTCGTCCAAATTTTCACCGGTAAGAGGCACCAAAAATATCTGCCTCAAAAAGTCCTCGACGCAAAGACTCTGCTTTAAATTACGCATCTTTTTATCCTTAGTGGATAAACTCGTTGCGCTTCATGTGAGGATAGAAGCGGATGTTCGGCTTCGTAAAAAATCGCTTAAAGCCCGGCATCTCTTTCTCCATCCCCGCGCTATCGCTTACGTCGCTATCAACCAGCTTTAGCACGTCGCAAGGACAGCCCGCCACGCATGCAGGCTCCTCGCCGCGCTCGAGCTTCTCGGCACAGAGGTTGCATTTTTGCGCTTTGCCGTCTTTACCCTTGGTTATCGAGCCGTAAGGACAGGCGACTAAGCAATATCCGCAGCCTATGCATTTATCGTGCAACGGCTGAACTATGCCGTTTTCAAGTTTAATATAAGCTCCTACGGGGCAAACGTCCATACATGCAGGCTCATCGCAGTGATGGCATGAGTGCGATATGAAAATTTCCTTTTCAATCTCATCTTCATGAATAAGCATCATATCAACATGGCGCCAGTTGATGTCAGGGTCTTGGTTATGATAGACCTGACATGAAATTTCGCACGCCTTACAACCTATACAAAAGTTATAATCAAATAAAAATCCTTGTTTTCGTTTCATTTTTTCTTCCTTTACTTCTCGGGCGAACAAAGTCCGCCCTGCGAGCGGAAGCGCAAGCGCTCCCTGCACCCACCTAAAGCACAACACGACTTTCGGTCGCGTCGTATTTGTTTGCCTTTAAGCTCCGTATCGCCTAAAATTTAAACATTAGTCGTAAGACAAGCAGGCTCAACTCATCTGCTGCGCAGCTTTTTTTACTTCGCAAAAGCTTGCAGTATAGGTCGATCCGTTACCCAAATCGCTCACTCCGTCCGAGCAAAGGATATTTGCTCCCGTGCGAGACTTGGTAACCTTAACCCAGATATTGTTCCATGCATAGACGATGCCCGGCTGCATCTGATTGGTTTCAACCGCCGTAAATATCGCCGTGCCCTTTTCGTTCGTAGCCTCGACTGTATCGCCCTCTTTGATACCGCGCGCCAGCATATCCTCGCGCGTCATAAATAGCTCAGCGTTGCCCTTTACTATGACGCGTTTTAGGATGTAAGGCATATTGCCCCAGTTTGAGTTATCCTGAAGCTGCGTGCCCGGCGTCATAAAATAAAGCGGATATTTTTTCAAATAATCTTTGCCGAAATTTTTATGTCTTTCGTAGTAATCCCAATCGTCGTCAAGATCGATCACCGGATGATAGCCTGCGTCCTTGAAAGCTTCGGAGTAGAGCTCGCACTTGCCGCTTTTAGTGCCGAATACCAGCTTGTCCTTCGGCGCATAAGGGTAGTAAGGGAACTGATCTTTCATCGTCTCAGGCGTTCTAAACGGCTTAATCCAGCCTACGCTCTTTAGCTTTTCGTAGGTGATATTTTGCTTTTTGGCAAATTCCGTATCTAAAAACCTTCTACAAACCGTCTCGCTATCCCAGTCGAAGCACTCCTCGGTATATCCCATCGCCTTGGCTAGAGCGTTAAAAAATTCCAAATTCGTCTTGGCTTCGCCCAACGGCTTGACGCTTTGGGCGTTGTAGCAGACGTAGCCTGAAATTTGATCGTTTTGAATATCCTCGCTCTCCATAAAGGTAACGCCTGGCAATACGTAGTCCGCGTAATCGCAGGTGTCGGTATCATAAGGATCAATGACTACTAAGAAAAAGTCGTCGTCCATCACGCGTTTTTTAATTAAATTTGTATTCGGCGCCGTTACCATCAAATTTGAGTTGTAATTGATACAGGCTCGGATGACCGTATTTATCGGCTTATCGAGATAGGTCGGATTTTCCTTTTGGATGCCTTTGCCGAATTCTACATAGCTTACCTGCTGGCGCTCTATCTTTTTGCCTTCCGCGTCTTTTGGCGAAAGATCTGGCATGCAGTTATCGAAGTTAAAACAGCCCTTTACGTGCACGTAAGCCCAGAATAATCCGCCGCCAAGTTTTGTAAGGCAACCCGTAAGTACCGGCAAGAAGGTAACCGCGCGCACTAGCCTTGCTCCGTTAAAGTGTCTTTGGCCGCCGTCGCCGTGCATAATGGCAGGCGCTTTGGCGTGGGCGTATTCTCGCGCAAAGACTTTGATCTGATCGACGCTTGCTCCGCACATTTCAGATAGTTCGCCATAAGTGTAGAGTGAGCACTCATGTACTAGATCTTCAAAGCCGGTTGTATATTTTTCTACGAATTCATGATCATATAGATCTTCTTCTATCAAAAATTTGCAGACCGCTAGACAAAATGCTGGATCGCTCGAAGGCTTTAGCTGGATAAACATATCGGCCTGGTTTGCGAGCGGAATTCTGATCGTATTTATGACGATGATCTTGCCGCCTCGCTTTTTGACGCGGTGAGCAAATCTAATCCAGTGCACCGCCGTGTAGGCTTCGTTTGAGCCCCAGCTGATATACATGTCGCTCTCATCCACTTCCAGCGCGTCTTTTGAAAAGTCCGTGCCGATGACGCTCGGCGTGCCCGCATAGCGCGGCCAGTCGCACGGGTTGCGCACAAGTCTCGTAGCGCCGTATTTTTCAAAGAAATTTCCAGGCGCGATCGTCTTTGAGATATGTCCTTCGTTGCCCGAATAGACAAATTCCGTCAGCGCCTCGCCGCCGTATTTTGCCTTGATCTCGGTGAGCTTCGCGGCTATCTCTTTTAACGCTTGATCCCAGCTTATGCGCTCCCATTTACCCTCGCACTTTTTACCGACGCGCTTCATCGGATACATTATGCGATCGGCGTTGTATAGGTGCATTGCGTAGGTATGGCCCTTGACGCAGACCGTGCCTTGCGTTAGAGGGTGCTTCGGATCGCCTTTGATGCTAACCATCTTGCCGTCTTTGATCTCTGCGATCATCGAACAGGCGTCGCGGCAGTTTCTAGGACAGGTGAGGTAGTGATACTCTACGCCCTGCTCGTTTTTATAGGATTTCGGTTTAAAATCCACCTCAAACTGCTCCATACCAAATAGGCTTGGAGAGGCTCCTGCCGTAGCTAGAGCCGCTCCCGCGCCTTTTAAGAAAGAACGTCTTTGCATCTCTTCTCCTTAAATGTGGGCTTTATTTCATATCGTATATGAAAACTTTATTTTCTTTGCCTTCGCGCGAAAAAACATAAAATTTGCCGTCCTTCACCGCAAGCGCTCTCGCATTTGCTGCTCCGCTAAAACTATACGCATCCTCAATCTTATGAGTTTGCAAATTTAACTTTAAAATGCTCGAGAAATTTTTACTCAAAAGATAAACGGCATCAGGCTGAGCGTCAATGCCCGTGACGTAGTATTCGCCTAGGCTCCTGCTATCTTTTAGCTTTAAATTTGAGCCGATTTGCGGAATAAATTCCTCCAAAATCATCTTATCGTCGCCGTCAAACACCGCTACGCTCCAATAGTCCCTCACGTCGTTAGGCACGGATGCAACGATAAATTTATTCGCAGCCGCGTCGTAATCCCAACCGAGGATATATTGTTGCTTTGCTCGAAGCGTGGAGAAGCGCCCTTTGTTGCCGAGATCGTTTAGCTTCCATTTATCCCAGCCCTCGCTCAAGTGTCTCCACTGGCTGTTTTGCTCCTCTGCACTAAGCCCGTCCGCAGGCTCATAAAATACGAAGGTTTTATTAAAGCTTATCATGCCGAGCTCGTTTTTGTACCACGCCGCGCCTACGGTCGCTTCCATCTCCATTATAAAGTGGCGATCGTGCTTGCCGTGTCTAAGCGGCTTTAAATTTTCGTCCGCAACGTAAAATTCATTATTTTTAGAAACCAGCGCGAACTGCTTTTTGTCTGCGTCATAATCCGCTCCCGTAATGGGCGCATCGTTTTGTAAGCTTAAACTCACTTCGGCACTCGGTGCACCGAGCTCCTTCACGCCTTCAAGCGCACCCGCTTTGCTATCGAGATTAAACTCAAACCCAAACGCCAGAGCTGCTAGCGCCATAAAAATCATCAGCTTTTTCATCTTTTTGCTCCTTAGTTTGGCAGATCCGGAAGCTCCGGATTCCAATCGAATCTAAAATCAAGCGCGCTTTGCCAGTGATCTTTTTCCCAAAACCATTTTGCAGGATCAAGACTTAGTCTAGCCGGCGTGCTAGAGCCCAGATACGGCGGCGGACCCGAGACGATGAAGGCCTGCGCGCAGTTTGCGGCGATGATGACGATGAAAATTAAATTTGCGATCTTGCCCAGAGGCAGATAGCACAAAAACTCGCCATATTCGCCGCTCGCGCTTTTTTTCATTATCTCACCCAAATTTTTGCTACATAAAAATATGACCGCTAAAAACGCGATCACGCAAAAATCCACGACGATGACCCAAAGCTGCGTGTGTGCACCTAAAATTTCAAGTCCGAAGCCCTGCTTTATGTCGAGGTAGCCTCCGAACGTCCCATCAAGGCTGTAGTGGATAAAGCCATTGAACATCCCCCAGCAAGCCATTAGTAAAAGCGCCGCGACATAACTGGGTCTTAGGCCGTATCTAAGGATAAAAAGCGCGATAAGGCTGATAGCTATCATCGTGATCCTCTCCGCCCAGCACATCACGCACGGGCTATCTCCCATGCCAAAGCCCAGTACTAAACAGGCTATACCGACCGGAAGCGCCACGAGGGCGATGATGGCTAGCGACATTAGGTTAAAAAATCCTCGCTCGGCGGTGGGAATTTGATTTTGTTCTAAATTTTGCATATCGCCCTCCTAAAAGTTGCCTACCGGCACGACGACCCATAAATTTACGTAAAACTCGAGCGCGATCAGTATCACGCAGCCCGCCGCCGCACAGCCCGTAGCTAGATTTTTCCTCTGCGGCTTAAAATATAATATAAGCCCGCTGATCAAAAATAGCGTCAAAATAAGAAATTCCATTTCAAACCGTCCTTTCCTAATAAAATTTAATCCTAAGCATGCTTATTCTTAAAGCTGTCTCTTATACACATCTCCGAG
>CAUUKU010000083.1:0-9419 GCA_963545665.1 uncultured Campylobacter sp.
TCGGCGCCGTGCCTGTCGCAGCCAAGCTTAAGCGTATTTGCGCCAGGCTTGCCGCGGCTATAGCCGCCGAATGTCTCTCGTCTGGAATTAAACAGCCGCCGATCTTGCATTTTAAGAAATTTTAAACGGCCGTAACGTATAATTAAATCTATTTTACTTTAAAGGAGAGCCATGAAGGTTTCAAAAAATTTTCTCGTTGTGCTTGCGCTCGGCATCATAGCTTGCGCGCTAGGAGGCTGCGGCTTCATCAAAAAGCCCATGACTAGCGAGGCGACGCTCTTAGATCGCGCCGAGATGGCGACCGGCGTGGAGAAGTCGAACCTATCCGTCGTGCCTGATTCGGTGCGAAGCGAGATCGACTCCGTGCATTATAAGGTCAGAAGCAAAAACGGCGACATCTATCGCTGCTACTTCACCTCCGCTTTGGTGGTCGATTCTGACGCACTTTGCACAAAAATCGGCGGCGCAGAGGGCACAAAAAGCTCCAAAAATAGCACGAAAAGTTCCAAGCCGAGTACGAAAGGCTCTAAAGACTGCAACGCCCTGCTCAAAGCGGCGGGCAAGTGCTAGCGCGCTAGGGATGGCTTAAACCGTGCGGCTTTAAAACGGTTTCATTCGGCCCAAACGCGCGCCGCTAGCCGTTTAGGCCGCACCTGCAAAACCCTCATCGCTCCTGCAAAGTAAGCCCGCTGCTTCTACGGCGCATTTGGACGCTCGTTTATCCGGGCGAGCAGATTAAATTTTAATACTTTTAGATTTTTTTGCACGGATTGTGAAATTTTAATGCGTAAATTTTAAATTTAGGGGCGCGTTTGGGGGTCTTTTCGTTACGAAACGAGGCATAAAATTTTACTGCGTACGATTACCGCATGAAATTTCATCGCGTTAAAGCCCTTTGCTCGGACACTTCGCGGATCACAGCGCGCATTTAGCCGAGTTTAAACGTCGCAAATTATCTTGCGAGCCCTGCGCGCCGTCTCGCGCACAAACCTATCGTACGTTTTATCGCGTGAATTTTACCGCTTGTTTCTATTAATTTCGCTTCCTACTTCCCGCTGAAAAACAGTAGATTTGCCATTATGATCACGATCGCGACGGGTGCTACGAAGCGCAGTGAAAAGTACCAAATTTTAAATCCCAGCTCGCCCATATCGGCGCCGAAAAGCTTGCGCAGGCGCTTCTGATCCATAACAAAGCCCACGAATATCGCCGAGGTTAGCGCGCCGAGGGGCAGCATGACGTTTGAGCTTACGAAGTCCAAGCAGTCAAAAAAGCTCGCGCCGAAAAACTTAAGCTTGCTCGCATAATCCTCGTGCATCGATAGCAGCGAGCACGCGCCGAGCACCGCTATGACGCACCCAGAGATGCAGACTGCGCGCAGGCGCGAAATTTTAAACCTGCCGATGAGATAGAAGACGAAAGGCTCGATCATCGAAACCGCGCTCGTGATCCCCGCGAAAAAGAGCGAGACGAAAAACGCGACTTCAAGCACCTGCCCCGCTAGCCCCATTTTCGCAAACATCGTAGTGAGCGAGACGAACACAAGCCCCGCACCCTGCGCGGGATCGGCGCGAAATTCGAAGATGAAGGTAAAGACGATGAGCCCCATCATCAGTCCGATCGCGATGTTGATAAATACGATGTTTACTGAGCTGCGTACCAGCCGCACACCCTCGCTAAGCGACGCCGCGTATGCCGCGATACAGCCGACGCCCACGCACAGGGTAAAGAGCGCGAGCCCGAGCGCGGAGAGGACGGAGTTAACGGTGATTTTGCCGAAGTCGGGGTAGAAAAGAAATTTCGCCGCCGCGCCGAAGCCCTGCATCGTGCACGCATACGCAAGCATCGCAAGCAGCAGCACGAAAAGAAGCGGCATCATCACGACGTTTAGTCGCTCGATACCGCTTTTGATGCCGCGCGCGACGACGGATAGCGTCAGCACGAGCGCAAGCGCGTAAAAGCCGAGGCTCGTGGCTAGCGAATGCGAGATGAGATCGTCAAAGACGGCGCCCGCTTCCTCGGCGGTTGCGGGCAGCGGAGAAAAGCCCAAAAATATGTAGCGGATCACCCAGCCGAGGATGACGAGGTAAAAGGACAGCACCAGCATGCCGCCCGCGATGAAAATGCCTCCCGCGCGCCATTTGCGTCCGCCGCGCGGCGCCAGCGTCTCGTACGCGCTCGGCAGATCCCTCCCGCTCAGCCTGCCTAGCGCCATCTCGGCTAGGAATATGCTAAAGCCCACGCCCAGCGTGAGCGCGAGGTATAAAAGCACGAAGGCGCTGCCGCCGTTTTGACCCACGAGGGTGGGGAATTTCCATGCGTTGCCAAGCCCCACCGCGCCGCCTGCGACGGCAAGTATGAAGCCGATTTTGCTAAATTTATCGTTCATTTTCGCTCCGATGATTTTTCAAATTTTAAAGCCGTGGAATTTTAAAATTCCAAACTACCGCCGCATCTCGCTATGAAATTTGGCGCATTGTTTTTAGACCGCTTTGGCGCTAAATTTTAAAATTCCGCAGCGCGATCAGACGCGGCTGCGCTACGGCACCTTTGCCGTGGTCTTACGCAGGTTGCCGCGCGGATTAGCGCGATCGCGCCGAAAGCTGATTGCGGTCGCCGCATGCTCCTGTCTGGACATAAAATTCCAAGCGCGATTTTTGTAAGCCGCCATAGCCGCTCACGGATCGCCGTGAGGCTCGCTATGGAATTTTGCCTATCGCTCCGAGCCGTCAGAGCGTAAAATTTTAAAATTTCAAGCTGCAATGTGCGATCCCTGCGCTGTTCCGACAGATCGGCCATCTATTAGACGGATCGCGGGCTCGCGCGCCGCTTTGGACCGCTTCGGCGTTAAATTTTGAAATTCCAAGCGCGATGCCGTGCGGCTTGTCGTGAAATTTTACGTACCGCTCCTGCGTAGAATTTTAAATTTAAAACCGCGACGCTTCGTTTGCTCGCCAGATAGATGCGATCGCAGCCGCGCCGTTTTGCATGAAATTTTAAAATTTCAAACCCTCGCGTCGCAGCAAAATTTTAAATTTAACTCGCGCCTAATCCGCAAAATTTCAAACCGCGCTTAGATGCGTAAAATTCCAAGCTCTCTTAGCGCGATCAAAATTATGGCTACGGGCGAGACGCAGCGCAGCAGCACGAAGTACCAAATTTTAAATCCCGCCTCGCCCATATACGGCACCAGCAGCTCGCGCACCGCCTCTCGCCTCATCACAAATCCTACGAAAACCACGATCACGAGCCCGCCTATCGGCATTAAAATTTTCGAGGTCGCGTAGTCTAGCACGTCGAAAAACGGCGCGCCAAAAACGCTGAAAGAGCCCGCCGTAGCGCCGTAATAGCCCAAAATACACGCGACGCCGAGGACGTAGGTAAATGCAAAGACGATCGCGCAGGCGCGCAGGCGGCTTAGTTTGTGCGATTTTGCGAGGTAATACACCGCAGGCTCGATCATCGAGATCGCCGAAGTGATCGCCGCAAAAAGTAGGGTCAGAAAAAACGCGAACGCCAGCACGTGCCCGATCGCGCCCAGCTTGCTAAACAGCACGGCGAGCGAGACAAAAATAAGCCCCGGGCCGGATTGCGCGGGATCGGCGTTAAATTCGAAAATGAAGGTAAAAACCACGAGCCCCATCATGATGCCGATTAGGACGTTTATGAGCACGATATTTATGCTAGAAGTTAGGATGTTGGTGCGCTCCGGCAGGCTCGCGGCATAGGTCGTGATCGTCGTGACGCCCAGCGATAGCGTGAAAAATGCAAGCCCTAGCGCTTCGAGCACGCTTTTGGAATTTAGCGCGCTAAAATCGGGTACGAGAAGGAATTTCGCGCTTTTGCTAAAGCCGTCGAAGCTCGTCGAATACGCCACCATCAGCATTAAAAGTATAAAAAGCGCGGGCATCATCCAGACGTTGAGCCGCTCGATGCCGCTTTTGATGCCGCGCGAGACGATGTAAAAGCACACGAGCGACATCACGCTAAAGCATGCTATTGCGACGGCGGGGCTGTCTTTTAGCAGCGCCGAAAACATCTCGCCGCTTTGCGCTATGTCGTTTGGCAGCGAAAATGCCGACGTGATCGTGTATTTTAGGATCCAGCCCATCACGACGCTGTAAAACGAGTAGATGAGAAGCGCCGTGATCATCAAAAATCCCGCCTTGCTCCAGGCTTCTTTATGCTTAGGCGCTAGGCGTCTGTAGGAGTCCACGGGATCGCTCTCGCCGATCCTTCCGATGCAAATTTCGCCGATAAAAAGAACGAAGCTTACTAAAAACGTCAGCAAAAGATACAGCAGGATGAAGGCGCTGCCGCCGTTTTGGCCCACGAGAGTGGGGAATTTCCATGCGTTACCGAGCCCCACGGCACTGCCCGCGACGGCCAAGATAAAGCCGATGCGCGTAAATTTATCGTTCATTTCCGCCCTTTGTAAAATTTTAGCCGTAATCTTAGCAAATTCCAGCTTAAAGGCGGTATCTAAATTTTACCTAAGCCGCTTGAGAAAACAAACGGAGTAGGATTTTAAATATGAATATCCGAGCCCTGCCAAATTTTAAGTCCCGAAACGCTAAAATCATTCAAAAATTTCAAAACCAAAGGCAAAATATGCAAGTCAAACTTCTAAATTTCACTCCGCTTTGGGTCTGCTCAAACGCGATCCGCACCTGCTGGCAGAGTTTTGAGCGCGGCGATTGCGGTGGCGTCAAAGACCTGGCGCTCATCGACCGCGTCGGCAATCAGCTCAAGCACTCAAGCACGCTCGAGCATCTCTACTACAACTTCTACATCAGCGGTATTTCGCGCGCGCTGCTTCAGGAGCTGGCACGCCACCGTCTAGCAAGCCTTAGCGTAAAATCCACTCGCTACACTCTTAAAGAATTGCGCGGCGAGAATAGCTTCATGCAAGGAGACTTCGAAAACGCCGCGCGATACATCGTGCTTACCGGCAACGAAGCGGTCGATAACGCAAGCATCGCAGCTCTTGAAAATCTGCGCGTAATCTTACAAACCCCGATCAGCCTTGATATCGCAAAATACTGCTTGCCCGAGTGCTACAAGAGCGAGCTTAGTTGGAGCATAAACGCTCGCAGCTTGCAAAACTTCCTCGCTCTGCGCTCTAGTAAGGCGGCACTTTGGGAGATCCGCGAGCTTGCCGGTAAAATTTACGAAGCGCTACCGCAGGAGCATAAATTTATATTCCAAAGCTGCATGGCGGGCGAGAAGACGCAAAGCGAATAGTAGCGCGCGGGATAAAATTTTGATACAAAAGGGCTGCGATGATAAAACTTACACAGATGAGAGCGGCTTTTGAAAAAGAGGAGCCGGACGCGCTTTATCTGAGCTACCTGGGATGGGTAAAAACCCTGATCCCGTTTTGGAGGCAGGCCGCTGCGAGGATCGCGGAGCTAAGCGACACGGCGGATGAAAAAAGAGACAAGCATCTGCGCTCAATCGACAATTCTTTGCAGCTGATGCAAGCTTGGCGATTTAAAAAGATAAAATACGTGCAAGCAAGAAGAAGAGAGATCGATAGCGCCATAAGTTTTATTCGAAACGGCGCCTTAACGCAGCAGGCATGCAGATACGCCTTTGCGCCCGTTTGTAGAAATTTAGCAAGCATTTTGCGTAGCTTTTTATACGTTTCTACCTTCGGCTATTCGGACGAGCAGCTACCGACCGTCCTTGCACAAGATATCTACGAAATAGCGTTGTGTCATACCCTCTTCCCCTTCGATACGGGCGATTTTGTGTATTATCTACCGCGCGAGAAGTCCATCCACACCGACGACCCCGCCGATTTAGACAACTGGCATTTGATGATGGAGATAGCGGGCGGCAATTTAGGGATTTCTGCGTTGATTGAGCGGCTAAACGAACGCGCGTATGAAATTTGGACGAATTACAAAACGCCGTTTGAATGGAAATACGACGAGGGAATTTGGAATTTGGAATTTGAGAATGTTTCAAAAAGGCTGCACTATGCGGGCTTACGGGCTTTTGCAGGTCTGAGTAAAGCGGAATAAAAAACGCGCAAAATTTTAACCGCTTCTGAAATTTCATTCGCGGGCGGTAAAATTTCTGCAAGTTTTTAACGCGGGTAAAATTTAAAATTCGTTTGAGTGAGTTTTTAGCGGCCTGCGGTATCAAAATTTAGCCGCCGCGCATTTTACGACTTGCGGCGCCGAGAATTGCAGCGGCGGCAAGCCGAAAGCTTGGGCGAGCGATAAATTTAAAAGACGGATTATGAAAAATCTAGCGCTTGTGATGTTTAGCGGACAGACGCACCTCGATTTTGTGGGATTTTACGATTGTATGCTAAGGCTCAAAGCCGCCCGCCCGCAGCTTGAGATGAGGTTTTGCTCGCGCGAGCAGCAGGTTTCGGACAGCGGCGGCCTTACGATTGATGCGGGCGAGATCACGACGGATATAGGCGGCTTTGATGCGGTTTTTGTGCCCGGCGGTACGGCGACGCGCCGCCTGAGGGACGATGCGGACTTCATCTCGTGGCTCGCAACCGCGCGCGATGCGAAGTATAAATTTAGCGTTTGCACCGGTTCGCTGCTTCTGGGCGCGGCGGGGTTTTTGCGAGGTAGGCGCGCGACCACGCATCCGTTTTGCTACGATCTGCTGGCACCTTACTGCGCGGACGTCGTGCACGAGCGGCTAGTGCGCGATAGCCTGCCAGAAGGAGGCGAGATCATCACCGCTGGCGGCGTGAGCAGCTCCATAGAACTTGGACTTTGCGTGATCGAGAAATTCGCAGGCACCTCTGCGCGAGAGGCTGCCGCCGCGGCAATGGATTATCCGTATTACGGTGCGGGCAGCGGGCGTATTTGATTAAATTTTAAAGGGGAGACGAAAACGATAAGACCGAGTTTGAAATTTTAACGCGTGATCCGTAGCGCGCGATAACGGCGGCCGCTGCGGAGCTTTTTGCAAGCGGCGAGAAATTTTATTTTTCGTACTAGGCGCGACGAGCGAGGGTTTTGCGTCGTATCTCTGTGCGTGTTCGCGCAAAGGATCGCGCGGATTGTTTAATAAGCGCGCATCAATCATAACGAGCGGCGTTTATGGCGGGCATCAAAATGTGCGCGACCGCAAATTTTGCGTTCGCTTGCGCTCCCTGCTTAATCGGGTCATGAAGCGGAAGTTTGATCGGATCGTGAGCAGGCGCCGTTTTACCGAGCGAGCGTAAGACGGGCGACCGCTGCGCGGGTTAAACTTAAACGAAGCTAAATATCTAGTATCAAGCATATACAAAACGCGATCGAGACGATGAAAGCGCGGATGTCCGTCATGTCGTAGATGCCGTCCTGCGACCGCGGATACGATAAATATATCAGCGCGATCATGATAGATATTTTTAAAATATGCGGTAAAATTTTATCCACGCCGCGTCTTTTTGCGAATGCGACGGGGTCTTTGCGGGCGCGGCAGAGATTGCGACAAAAGCGCCGCAACGCATTTGCCGCGGATGCTAGCTTTGAACTCAACATTTATCTCTCCTGCAGGCTTCGTTTACGGGCCTGTCTAAAGCGTTATTATAGCAGCAATTCGGGCTTTTGCATACCGGATCCGGCGCGCGGATGATCTGAATTGCGTCATAGCGGCAAATTCTAGCTTTTATGCTACGCGATTAAAATTTCGATCGCTTAAATTTTACGCTTCGCGCAGGTTCGCAAGCGTTTTGTAAAATTTAAAACGCAAAAACGCGTGAGCTTACGAGCGATCAAGGCAAAATTTTGTATAATCAAAAAATCCGTAAGAGAGGGCGTTTGGCTCGGAGCCGAAATACTGCGGCGTCAAGACCGAAGGCTTGCTCGGTTAGGAATTTTACGTAAGGACGACCGGTGGGGCGAGATAAAGCTTTATCGCTGCTTTCGCACATATCTTTCGTAGCGGCGATCATTTATAGGTTAAAATTTAAAGATAATAACCCGTGGGAGTTCGCAATCGCGCTTTTTGCCTACGCGATTTTGTTTGCTTTTTACCCGCAGAGCTTGCTTAACGATAATAAAAAGACGATCGCTATGCTGTTTTTTATGGCGTTTTTGATCGTGATCGTGTAGCAGCGCCTATAAATCGGCGAGAGCGGTTGCGGCGCGAGAGCGCGGGCGATCTGCCTTTGGTTGCAGCGGCGCGTGCGAGCGATACTATTTTTAAAATTTATTGTAAAATTAGAGCGTTAATTCATTTAAATTTAAAGGGTCGGTATGCAGATAAACTTAGACGACGTGAGGATCGAGAACGGCTGGAAAGAGGCGCTTAGGGAGGAATTTTTAAGCGAGTATTTTGCGAAGATCAAAGAAAACCTGCTCGCCGCAAAGGCGCGCGAGATCGTCTATCCACCGGGAAATTTGATCTTTAATGCCTTTAATCTCACCCCGTTTGAGCGGGTGCGCGCGGTGATTTTGGGACAGGATCCCTACCACGGCGCGCATCAGGCGATGGGACTTAGCTTTTCGGTGCCACGCGGCGTGCGAATTCCGCCCAGCCTCGTAAATATCTACAAAGAGATTAAAAGCGATCTGGGTATCAGCGAGCCTGAAAGCGGCGATCTGAGCTACTGGGCAAAGCAGGGCGTGCTGCTACTTAATGCGAGCCTTAGCGTGGGCGCGAACCGCGCGAACTCGCACAGCGGCTTCGGTTGGCAAATTTTTACCGACGCCGTGATTAAAATTTTAAGCGCGAGGCGGCAAAGCTTGGTCTTTATGTTGTGGGGAAATTTCGCCAAAGCAAAATCGGCGCTGATCGATGCGCAGAGGCATCTCATTTTAACCGCCGCTCATCCCAGTCCGCTTGCGGGAGGAGCGTTTTTTGGCTGCAAGCATTTTAGCAGATGCAACGAATATCTGCGCGCGCACGGTCTGGGAGAGATTGATTGGGATCTAAATCACGGCGCAGATTAAAAATAAAATTTTGCGGAGCGCCGCTTGTGGATTTTAGATGCTAAAATTTTAAGGACCGCTGCGAGGAGCGAAAGGAAAGAGAGCCGACCGATTGATTAATTCGAAGCGGTAATCGGCGGATTTAAAATCTATTCGGCCGAAGCGCCGCCGAAGAATACATTCGGCGCAAAATCTCCATGCATCTTTTGTTTAAAATTTGATCCTGCTGCGGCCAGCACGGCGTTTGTCGCAGAATTTACAAAAGCGCGGCTAAATTTACGGCTCGCTTACGGAGGCTTGTTAAATTGGGCTCAAGTCGCGGTTTAATTCGGCCTAGCTCGAGCTCTTGGGCTTCCAACGCGAAGTAAATTTCAAATGCGGGCGAAATTTGGCTGAGATTTTTATAAGCCCTCTCGTCGGCGCCAAGAAGGGTAGCATCAAAAAGCCGGCGCAGTATGTCAAACAGGCATAGCATAAGACCTGTCTCTTATACACATCTCCGAGCCCACGAGACCGATCAGTATC
>CAUUKU010000084.1:0-9298 GCA_963545665.1 uncultured Campylobacter sp.
AATAAAATCTCCCTTTTATCGGTTTTATCTTGTTTATATTTTAAAATTTCTTCTGATTTTGAGTTATTTTTTAAACCTTTTATAGTTACACGATTTTCTAAAACTTGGATAGAATCGCTATTTACATCAAATTTGCTAAAAAAATCTCGTTTTATCTCTTCGTTTCTATCCATTTTAGTATCACCTGCCTTCGTCCATTTTTAATAAAAATTTAGAGTTTCTATAAGACAAAATATTAAAATCTGCGAGAAAAAGCAGATTTGTTGCCAAGCTATCTATCCAAACACCCTTTTAAAAATCCCATCCACGTGCCTGGCGTAATACGCATAATCAAAGCACTCTTTTATCTCGGCTTCACCCAGGCTAGCACGTAGCTCCTCGTCGGCGAGCAAATTTTGCAAAAACAGGCTCTCGCCGTTTTCGTTTATCGCTTTTTTGCCCTCCTGTAGATCAGCCCAGACCTTCATCGCGTTGCGCTGCACGATCTTATATGCATTTTCGCGCGAAATCCCGCGCTGCGGAAGCTGCAGAAGCACGCGCTGAGAAAAGACGAGCCCGCCGGTCAAATTTAGATTTTTCATCATATTTTCCGGATAAACTACCAAATTTGCGATCAAATTCGTAATGCGCGCGAGCATAAAATCGGCCGTGATAAAGGCGTCCGGCAGGATAAATCGCTCGACCGAGCTGTGGCTGATATCGCGTTCGTGCCAGAGCGCGACGTTTTCGAGCGCAGGCGTCACGTATGAGCGCAGCATCCTGCAAAGGCCGGTGATGTTTTCGCTAAGCACGGGATTGCGCTTGTGCGGCATCGCGCTGGAGCCTTTTTGGCCAGGGCTGAAGTACTCCTCGGCCTCATAAACTTCCGTCCTTTGGAAGTGGCGCACGGCGACGGCGATCTTTTCGCAGGTGGCGGCTAGGACGGCGATCGCGCTGATGACGTGGGCGTAGCGGTCGCGCTGGATGACCTGATTTGACGCTGGGACAGGCTTTAGACCGAGCTGCTCGCAGGTTAGCTCCTCAAACTCGAGCGGTGCGTGAGCGAAGTTTCCCATCGCGCCGCTTAGTTTGCCGTAGGCGGCGACCTCTTTGGCGTCTTGCAGTAGTTTTAGCGCGCGCGCGATCTCGTCGTACCAGACCGCGAGCACTAGCCCGAAGGTGATCGGTTCGCCGTGGATACCGTGGCTGCGGCCGACCATCATCGTGTTTTTGTGCTCCTGCGCTCTGGTTTTGATCGCGCTCATGAGGCCCTTTACGTCCTCGATAATGAGCTCCATGCTGCTTTTGATTTGAAGCGCAACGGCGGTGTCGATACAGTCGCTACTAGTCATGCCGTAGTGCACGAAGCGGCTCTCCTCGCCCAGACTCTCGCTCACGCTCGTTAGAAATGCGATCACGTCGTGCTTGGTCGTCTTTTCGATCTCGTCGATGCGCGCTACGTCAAATTTAGCGTTTTTGCAAATTTTCTCGCAGTCTGTATCGCTGATAAAACCCAGCTTATTCCATGCCTTGACCGCAGCCTTTTCGACCTCCAGCCACGCGCCGTATTTTGCCTGCATATCCCACTTCTGCGCCATCTGCTCGCGCGAATATCTCTCTACCATTTTGCAACCTTTGCTCGAATTTTGTATAATGATGGCAAGATTATATAAAAGCGGGGCTGAAATTTTAATATGGGCTATGAAAAGCGAAGTTTGGGCGTGTTCGAGGGGTGTAAAATTTATGAAATTTTACTCGGCCTCGGGTACGATATGAAAAGCGCGCAACGCATCTGCGACAAGCGCAGGATCGTCGATGCAAACGATCTGAATTTACACAAAAACTCGGTCGCGCGCGGCGAAATTTTTATGATCGATTACAAATGCGAGCCGCGCGGGCTGAAGCCGATTTTTGAGTGCGACGAGTTCGCGGCGTTTGATAAACCAAGCGGCATCCTAAGCCATCCCAGCGGCAGAAACTCTCCTTACAATATGTACGACGAGATCTGGTCGCTATACGGGCAGGATGCGTGCGTGGCACACAGGCTCGATCTCGAAACCAGCGGCGTCTTGATCGTCGCAAAAGATAAAAACGCGGCGCGGAAGCTGAAGGATTGCTTTGAACAGCGATCCGTGATGAAAAGATACATAGCGCTCGTGCGCGGGGATTTGCGGCAGGGATTGCGCGGGCGTTTGCAAGGCGCGGCGCGCGATGGTGCGCGGGAAGATCGCGCCGCGTCCGGCTTGGATGAAATTCGCGGATCGGAATTTGCGTATGAGACCGCGAGTATGGGCGGCGTATCGGGTATAGATCAGGTATGCGCTTCGGCTGATGACGCGAGTGAAGGATTTGGATTTGACATCCTGTCTGGCGGCGCAGGCGATAAATTTAGACAGGCTGCTACAATGGGCGATATGGGCAGTAAGTATGAAACTTGTGCTCTGACGACGGCTAAATTTGTGCCCGATACTTTCAGTGTAAATTTGAAAAAATTTGAGCCCGTGAAGTACGCTAAATTTAGCAAGAAGTTGAAATTTTTAGAGGGGTTTAAAGGCTTTGTGATCGATGCTCCGATCGCGTCTAGCGGTGAGTTTGCAGATATAAAAATCCGTATGAAGATCGCCGCGGATGGCAAGGAAGCAGTCACGCTGATCCGCCTGCTGAAATACTTCGCCGATATTGACGCGAGCCTGATCGAGTGCTATCCGCTCACGGGCAGACAGCATCAAATTCGCCTGCATTTGTTCCACGTGGAACATAGTATTTTGGGCGAGCCGCTCTACGGCCTCTTGCGGCTGCAAGTGGAGGAAATTTTAGATAAAAAGATGAGCGAAACTGAGCGGGTTTTGACGACGGGAGCGCCTAGACTGCTGCTACACGCGGATGAAATTTGCTTTGAGCTAGGCGGTGGGAGATATGAGATAAAGAGCAAATTTGACGCTGCGAACGAGTTTTATGATCTCGCGAAATCGATAAAATTTAGATAAAGCTCAACAAAATTTTAGACGACCTAGCGGATTGCTTTTATGACGAGAGTTTTATTTTTGCTCACAAGCTTTTGCGAAATTTCACGGCGTAAGAATGGCAAATATTAAAAGCAGATTTATCTCGCCAAAGCGACGAATTTAAAGAAAGGCTCGCTTATATTTTGGACGGCGAAGCGGCTAATAAAATAGTTCAAATTTTAAAAAATTAGGATAGAAATGAAACTAGATATTGAAGGTTTGAAGCATGAATTTGAAAGCGAGTTAAACACGCAAGATTGGTTTAAAAACGTCGGCAAACAGCTGGCGGATGCGGATCAAGTTTTTGCTCCGTTTTGCGTTAAATTTGCAGATTTTAAACGGCTCTCAAAACTGCTAAAATCAAACGAATGGTGCGATATCGACCTTGATATCTTCGCTGAAATTTGCCGTTTTAGCGATCAAATTTTGCGGCAATATTCGCTTATGGACGAGCTTGCTTGCGCCGTACGAGAAATTTTATCGCCTAAAAAAGAACTTTTAGCACAAAAGATTCTCTCTCGCGGCTTGCCGATAGAAACCTACGACTACTCAGTACTTCCGATCGTTTTGCGAGCTTTTCAGGAGTTTGGCGTGCGTAAATTTTGCCCGAATTTTCGCACGGATTTCAATATGAATTTGCTAAAAATCTTAAATTTAGGCTACCTGCCTTGCGGCTGGAAAGCCAATGCGCAAAAGCTACGGCAGGACTATAATCCCATTGCATTCGTCGGTGATAGCGTCAAGCGGCAAAACAATGCGGCCAAATTTAGCTACGATGACGGCGAGCTGTATGTGTATTAAAATAAACCGATTTGATATGTTCTCTTATCAAATTTGTTCCCGTCCTTGTTTTACGAAAGTATCGCCGATAATGGACCAACATAAATTGCGCTAGTTGGTAAAGCCCCATCTGATAGGCATTTTAAGCCAAAATTTCGTTAGTAAAATTTGACTTTGTTAGTTAGCAAGCACGTCAAATTTTAGTCGTTCAAAGATAGATTTTATAACCATGCTAATTTGTTATGGTTTTATTATCGCACCGCTCGGGTTTATTTACCTATCACTTTACCGCACGAAAAATAAAACTTTTGACGAATAGCCGATTTGACGGCTTGTGCTTAAAAATGCTAAAAACCAAACGCCGTCTCGCCGCCGCCGATTTTTACGACCTTGCCTTTGCGCGTCATCACGCCTAGGCCATGCTCCATATCCCACGAGCAGCTAAACTCAAAGCCGATTTTCGCGCCGTCTAGGATATAGATATTTTGCAGCTCCAATAGTTCGCTAAGTTCCTGCGGCGCGCAGATGTCGGGCATAAAATCGCTTTTCGTCTCGCTCGGATAGTCGTAAATTTTCTGCCATTTTGGGAAGTTTTTTAAAATTTCAGCTAAGATGCCCATTAAAATTTCTTCCTGATTTTGCTTTAAAAACTCGATTGCGTTTGAGTGCATGCGGCTTGGCTCGTCTACTTCATCGCCTTTTTTGTTTAAAAACGTGCAGCAATATTTCGTATCTTGCTCTAAAATTTGAGCGAAATATTCAAGCTCGGTCTCAAAACCGAAGTCGTCAAATTCATCCTCGTCGAACTCTTCTTCCATAAATTCAGGCAAAATTTCAGGATTTGCAAGGTAGTTTTTAAAAAATTTAGCGATACGTTCATCTTCGGCAAAAACGTGATCTCTGTTCGCTTCGTAGCTTTTTTGCAGATATTTTAGCGCCTCCCCCTTCTGTCCGCATGCTAGGCATTTTGCGCCTTTATAATAGTCTTTTACGTATGACGGCCTATCTTTTGCCTTGTCGCACTTATACATCTCGTCGATCCAGCGCAGGATGTTTACGCAGTCTTTCGTCTCTTCGTATTCGTTTATCATGCGGTGCGCGTAAATGTACGCGTCGTAGATTTTGTATTTCTCATCGTCCGCCTCCGCCCATTTTGCCTCGATAAAGCGGATAATTTCTGCTTTTGTAATCTTGGATTTTTTAAGCAGCGATCTGTCTAAGAAGACGCCGATCTCGTCCATTAATTTTTGCGCGTCCATTGCTACTCCGTTATAAATTTCTTGCCGATCTGCCTTACGATCTGAAAATAATCGCCGAATTTTTCCTCGACTTTTTTGAAATTTTTTATCTTGTATACGTCCTTTTTGTCGCGATGACAAAGCATTAAATAGGTCGTAAAGTGCAAAATATCTAAAATTTCGGCCCGCAAATTTTTATCCTCGATCTTGGTTTGTAGGCAGATTTTTAGAATTTTTTTGAAAATTTTCTTATCAAAATAGCAAAAATCATAGAGCAAAACGAAAAACGAGCCGTCGTTGCCCCTATCTACCTGCGCCCTTAAAAAGGCTATATCATCGCTTGCGTTTGTCATCAAAAGCCACCTTTACTATCGGTTCGAGCCTGAGCAGCATAGCAACGACGATGAAAATAATCAAGCGATGTTGGCGCTATCATTTTTTCTCGGCGTTAGTTAAATTTTGCGTTGTAGCCGCGCGCTCAGGGCTGGTCTTGCGGCCCGGATTAGTTAGCAAAACTTGATCTTTCCCGCCGCTAATTTTGTTTGTCGGCTCGTTTGCGCCAGCCCTCCCTCGCGTCTTTGCGGATGAAATTTTATCGGCATCGATACCGTTTTGAGCCGAAATTTTATTTTTTTCATTTCTTTGCTTGAGCTGTCCGCATGCCGCGCTGATATCGAGCCCCTTGCTCTGGCGGATCGTACAGGTGATGCCGTGCGCGCAGAGATAGTCTTGGAATTTCACCATATCGCTAGGCTCCGGGCGCCCGAATTCGCTGCCCTCATGCGGGTTAAAGTAGATCAAATTTACCTTTGCCCTGATGCCGTGCAGCAGCCGCACGAGCTTTTTTGCATCGGCTAGGTTGTCATTTAGCCCGCGGATCACGAGATACTCGAACATCACGCGCTTTCGCATATCGATCGGAAAGCCCCGCACTGCGTCCATCACCGCCTCGATGTTATAGGCCCTGTTTATTGGCATCAGGCGACTGCGCAGCTCGTCCGTGACAGCGTGCAGCGAGATAGCGAGCAGCACTCCCAGATCCATTTGCCCGAGCTTTTTTATCTGGCTGCCGAGCCCGCTCGTGCTGATGGTCTGGCGACGCGGCGAGATAGCCAGCCCGTCGTTTTCGGTCAAAATTTTAACCGCCTTGCTGACGCTAGCGAGATTGTCAAGCGGCTCGCCCATGCCCATATACACGACGTTTATACGCCGCTCGTAGGGGATTTTGTTCTCTCTTTTTATCCATAAAATTTGACCTACGATCTCGCCTGCGGTGAGGTTTCGCACCAGCCCGCCCTTCGCCGTAAGACAAAACGCGCAACCCATCTTACAGCCTACCTGCGAGCTCACGCACACCGTGTAGCGCGCGTGGCGGCTGATTTTGCCCTGCTCGTTCGTCTGCTCCTCCTTCATCGGCAGCAGCACGCTTTCGATCCGCAGTCCGTCTTTGAGCTCAAAAAGATATTTGATCGAGCCGTCGGCGCTCTGCTCAAATTTGACGCATTTCAGCGGGTCGAAGTAAAACTCTTGCGCCAAATTTGCGCGCAGATCCTTCGGCAAATTTAGCATCTCATCAAAACCCGTCGCGTTCTTTTTGTAAATCCACTCAAAAATTTGCTTCGCGCGAAACGGCGGTGAGAGCTGCTCTTTTAGCTCATTTAGCGTAAAATCAAGCAAATTTTTCAAATGATTTCCTTTTGTTTTAGGTATTTTTCGAGCTCTTTTTTGGCTCGCTCGTGGTTTTTAACAAAATCGGCGTGAGCGTTTTTGTTGCAAAAATTAGTCGCTACAAATATGCCGTAAGCGGGAATTTGAAATTTTTGCGCGACTTTAAGGACTGCGAAAAATTCCATATTTTCTAAAAAATATCCGCGCGCAAAAAGCTTGTGGGCTAAATTTTGATCGGTGGTGATGAAATTTGAGGAATTTACCTTGTATGTTCCACGTGGAACACTCGAATCAATCTCCCATTCTATCGGTGAATAGCTCCTGTTTTCTAGGCTTGAAATTTCGATATTTGCCGCGACTGAACTCTCGTAAATTTTTAAAATTTCCCCCTCTCTGTAAAGCCCTGCCGAGCCAACGAAAATGATCTCACTCGGCAAGTTTTGCCTATTTTCGCATAAAAATTTAGTCAAATTTATGCCCATATCCACTAGCCCTATGCCCATAGGCAGGGCAAAATCAAAAATTTCATTTCGTCCGGCAGAGATTATCATTTTACGCATTCACGCTTTTGTTGTTTTTCTATAATCATAGCAAAATGACGATAAATTTAAGGCTAAATTTTGAAATTTTAACATCGCAAAGTATCGAATGAAATTAAAATAAATTTAAGCAATTTCTCAGGGGGGGGGGGGGTAGAATTATGACTAAAAAAAATCACAGCTTAGGAGGCCATATGCTTAATTTTTTAAAAAATGTGTTTATTTTTATCTGTCTTGTTATACTGTGGGATGCGATAAGTCATGGCTCAGACGACAATAAGGGCTTTTCATTAACTAGTTCCAACAGCTGCGATAAGCTAGTAGGGCTCACGAAAGAAAGACTGAAGCAAGAAGATAATGAGCTTAGAAGAGCGTATATAATGATGAAACTAAAAACCGGCTTGCAGATGCCCGATGAACTTAAAAGGCAGTTTTGTTCATCGGTGCTGGAAAATCCGGATGATTTTTTTAACGTGAAAAAGTAAATTTCTATAAGGAGAAAAAATGAAAATAGTAAATTTTAGTAAAGTTGCCATTGGGCTAATATTGGTTGCTCAGTTTGCTTTTACAAATATGCTAGATGACGTAAAAGGAGTCCAAAAGGCTTGCGAAGACGGAGATATGGAGAAATGCAATGTTCTAGCGGGCATGTATCAGCTTGGTATAATGTTTGAAAAAGACGTTGCTAAGGCCATGGAGCTATATGAAAAAGCTTGCGGCGGAAATGTCTATTCGGCTTGCGCCCAAGCGGGGCTACAATACATCAAAAAATTTGATGATAAAAAAGCCGAAGAACTACTTACTAAGGCGTGTGATAATGGAGAGAATTTAGGTTGTAGCGGTCTTGGAGTTTTGTATGGAATGACGGATAAAGAAAAAGGAGTAGTATATTTTCAAAAAGCCTGCGATACTGGCGATGACGACTGGGCCGCTTGCAAAGGAGCGGGTGAAGATTATTATAGTCTTGGACGCAAGGAAATGGCGAAAAAATATCTCAAAAAAGCTTGCGATCTAGGCAAGGAAACTCTCGGGGTAAAATTTGATCCAGATCTTAAAAAGAGTTGGCAGGAGGCCTGCGATCTTTATATTACAATAAAATAGCTTCCTAAATCTAGATATTTTACTGGCTGAATTTTATGTAGTAAATTTCAGCCAAATGCATCAAATTTGGCTGAAATTACAACCTCACCTCAACGCCTTGCTCCTGCAAATATGCCTTGAGCGCTTTAATCTCAATCTCTCTAAAGTGAAAGATCGACGCCGCTAGGCATGCGTCCGCGCCCGCTAAAAAGGCGTCTTTGAAGTGCTCCATCTTGCCGGCGCCGCCGCTTGCGATCACCGGGATATCAAGCGCGCTGAAAATCCGCGTCAAATTTAACTCAAATCCGTTTTTGACGCCGTCGCAGTCCATCGACGTGAGCAGAATTTCACCCGCGCCGCGCTCCCGCGCCTCTTTCGCCCAGGCAAACGCGTCCCTGTCGGTGTCCAGCCTACCGCCGTTTATAAAAACGCTATAGCCGCAAGGCTTGCCGTTTTCGGCTAAAATTTCATCCTGCGAACCGCGTGAAGCCTTTCCAAAATTCTGTGCTTCATTGCGTAAATTTGCGTTCAAATTCCGCGCCGCGCCATATAAATTGCCGCGTGAAATTTCACTAGAATTTCGTTTCGCATCGATCGCGACTACGACGCACTGCGAGCCGAATTTATTCGCCGCTTCGTCTATCAAATCAGGATTTTTTATCGCGGCGGAGTTGAGGCTTATTTTGTCGCAGCCGACGTTTAGCAGGCGCGAGATATCGTCGATCGTGCGGATGCCGCCGCCTACGGTCAGCGGGATAAAAAGCTCGCGCGCGACACGTTCCACGACGTCCACGATCGTATCGCGCTCAAGGTGTGACGCCGTGATGTCGAGGAAGCACAGCTCGTCGGCGCCCTCCTCGTTGTAGCGCTTGGCGACCTGCACCGGATCGCCCGCATCCACGAGACCTACGAAATTTACGCCCTTTACGACGCGTCCGTCTTTGACGTCGAGGCACGGGACTGTCTCTTATACACATCTGACGCTGCCGACGACTAGTCGAGTGTAGAT
>CAUUKU010000085.1:0-9045 GCA_963545665.1 uncultured Campylobacter sp.
AGATACTGATCGGTCTCGTGGGCTCGGAGATGTGTATAAGAGACAGATTTGTGACCCATTAACGATAAAGGAGCAAAAATGTCAAATTTAGCAGATATCGACGCTAGATTGCAAAAAGTCGCAAAGCTGCCTAAGATCAATCCGCAAAGCAGCATAGCCGACAGGCTAAAAAGAAGCGGCTTTAGCAGGCGCGATTTTATGAAATGGGCGGGAGCGATGACCGCGATGCTGGGGCTGCCTGCCGCATTTACGCCTAGCGTGGCTCGCGCGGCGGAACTTACGGATCGCCTGCCGGTGATCTGGCTTCATATGGCGGAATGCACGGGCTGTAGCGAGAGTTTGCTGCGTACGGACACGCCTAGCATCGATAGCCTCATTTTCGATTTTACATCAGTCTCGAATATCACGAAACGATCATGGCTGCCGCAGGCTGGCAAGCAGAGGAAAATTTAGAAGGCGCGATCGAAAAGTATAAGGGAAACTATATTTTGATGGTCGAGGGCGGCATCCCTAGCGGCGAGGAGGAATTTTATCTGACCGTGGGGCCTTTGGGTAAGTCCGGCGTGCACCATTGCAAAGAGGCTAGCGAACACGCCGCGGCGATCTTTGCGATAGGCACCTGCTCCAGCTTCGGCGGTATTCAGGCCGCAAAGCCGAACCCGACGAATTCCGTAGCGCTTAGCGCGATCACGGATAAACCGGTCATCAACGTCCCCGGTTGTCCGCCTAGCGAGAAAAATATCGTAGGCAACGTGCTTAACTACATACTTTTCGGCACGCTTCCGATCCTTGACGTTTATAACCGTCCGAAGTGGGCTTACGGCCTACGCATCCACGATCTGTGTGAGAGACGCGGGCATTTCGATGCGGGCGAGTTTGTAGAGAGCTTCGGCGATACGGGCGCGAAGGACGGCTATTGCCTGTACAAAGTAGGCTGCAAGGGTCCATATACGTTTAACAACTGCTCCAAACTCAGATTTAACTCTCACACTAGCTGGCCGATTCAGGCGGGGCACGGCTGCATAGGCTGCTCGGAACCGGACTTTTGGGATCATATGGGGCCTTTTGAGGAGCCTTTGGCGGATAGGCTTTATGAGAGCGTCTTTAAAGGCTTAGGCGCCGATGCGACGGCGGATAAGATAGGTATCGGAATTTTAGCGATCACGGGCGTTGCCGTAGCGGCGCATGCGGCGATCGCATCGTTTAAGAAAGACAAAGGGGAATAATCATGTCGCAAAGAATAGTAATCGATCCTATCACTAGAATCGAAGGACACTTAAGAATTGAAGTCGTCGTGGACGATAATAACGTAGTCACGCAAGCCTACAGCGGCTCGACGTTATGGCGCGGGCTTGAGACGATCGTAAGAAATAGAGATCCGCGCGATGCGGGATTTTTTATGCAAAGGATCTGCGGCGTATGCACATTCTCGCACTACAAAGCGGGCATCATCGCGGTCGAAAACGCTCTAGATATCGAGCCGCCGCTAAATGCGATCCTAACGCGCACGCTGATGAATAACGCGCTATTTTTGCACGACCATCCGGTGCATTTTTACCAGCTTCACGGACTTGATTTCGTAGATGTCGTAAGCGCGCTTAGCGCGGATGTTAGAAAGGCGAGCGACGAGGCGTTTAAATTTTGCGATACCCCCTATGCGTGCGGTGCGGACAAGCTCAAAGAGGTGCAAGACAAAGTGGGCGCATTCGTCAAAAAAGGAGCGCTCGGACCGTTTGCCAATGCATATTTCGGCCACCCCACTTACCGCCTCAGTCCGGAGCAAAATTTAATCGCGCTTTCGCACTATTTAGAGTACTTACGCATACAGCGTACGGCGGCTCAGATGATGGCGATATTCGGCGCGAAGCAACCTCATCCGCAAAGCCTCACCGTAGGCGGCGTAACCTGCGTGATGGATATTATGGATCCTGCGCGCTTGGGCGAATATATGAGCAAATTTAACGAAGTAGCCGATTTCGTAAATCGCGCCTACTATCCAGATTTGATCATGGCTGCGAAGGCTTACGGCAACGAGCCTAGCGTGCTGGACGACATCGGCGTGTCAAATCTATGGACGCACAAAGAATTTCAATACTCGAAAAACGAATGGCTATTTGATAGCGGCATAATCATGGACGGCGATATTAGCAAGGTCTATGATTTAGACGAAGACAAAATCACCGAGGAGGCAACTCACTCGTGGTATAAAAACGATGCGCCGCTTCATCCTTACGACGGCGAGCAGGAGCCGAACTACACGGGCCTCAAAGACGAAAAGACGATGAACGCGCAAGGCGAGATGGTGGATTCGAAGGTATTTGATACGCAGGGCAAATATACGTGGATCAAGGCCCCTCGTTACGGCGGCAAGCCTCTGCAAGTAGGGCCGATAGCCAATATCGTAGTAAATTACGCCAAAGGCAACAAACGCGTAGTAAGCGTCGTGGATAAATTTTTAAAAGACGCAGGGCTTCCTCTGTCTGCAGTGTTTTCGACGCTCGGACGAACGGCGTGTCGTATGATCGAGGCGAAAGTCGTAGCCGACAACGGGCTACTTGCATTTAACAACCTGATCGCCAATATCAAAGCGGGCGATACGCAAACCTGCGCCAAATACGTAATCGACAACTCCAAAGAGTATAAGGGTCGCTATATCGGGCATGTGCCGCGCGGAGCGCTTAGCCATTGGTGCAGGATCGAAAACGGCGTCATCAAAAACTGGCAAGCCGTGGTGCCTTCTACTTGGAATGCCACGCCTATCGACAAAGACGGCGTTAAGGGAGCCTACGAAATGTGCTTGGTAGGGCTAAAGATCGCTGATTTAAAGCAGCCTTTGGAAATCATTCGTAAAATTCACTCCTACGATCCTTGTATCGCCTGCGCGGTGCACGTGATGGATACGAAAGGCAACGAGCTCGGCAAATACAAGGTCGGCGTAAATTTATAAAGGAGCCGTTATGAAAAAAAGAATTCCCCAGTACGAATTTTCCATCGGACTTAGGCTTACGCACTGGCTGCGTGCGGTCTGCATCGCGATTTTGGTAGTCACGGGCTATTATTTGACGTTCGTTTTCATCGCGCCCGAAGTAAATCCCGAACCGGTTTTGTTTTTGCAGGCTAAGATGCGATTCGTGCATCTGATCTTCGGCTTTGCGATGATCGGCGCGGCGATTTTTAAGACCTACCTTTTCTTTTTCGATAAAAAGAGCAGAAAAGAGCTTTTGAGCATCAAGGATTTTTTCAGCCCGCGCGTCTGGATCGCACAGATCAAATACTATATCTTTTTGGGCAAGCACCCCCATCTGCGCGGCGTTTATAACCCTTTGCAGTTCATCTCATATCTTGGGTTTTATTTAGTACTGTTCGTGATCTGCCTAACGGGCATGATCTTATACGTGCACGTCTATCACGAAGGTCTCGGCGGCGCGCTATATGGAATTTTGCGCCCGCTAGAAGCCGCGATGGGCGGATTAAGCGAGGTGCGAATGATACACCATCTTTGCATGAATATCATCATAATCTTCGTACCGATCCACATCTATATGGCGATTTTCAATGCCGTTAAAGGCAAAGACGGCGCGATGGACGCAATCATAAGCGGATATAAATTTAAAGAAGAAGAACACGCGTGAAATTGCTGATCTTAGGCATCGGCAACGTTATGTACTCCGATGAGGGCATCGGGGTGCATTTCGTGCGCACGCTAGAACGAAATTTTAAATTTAGCAGCGACGCGCACGAGATAAAATTTCTTGACGGCGGGACGCTAGCAAATTTTTTGATGCACATCATCGCCGATTACGATGAAATTTTACTCGTCGATTGCATTGACGCCGACGGCGGCAAGATCGGCGACGTGTATTTTTTCGACTACGAGGCGATGCCTAAAAGCATTAGCTGGAGCGGCTCGGCGCACGAGATCGAAATGCTTCAAACTCTGCAGATGATGGATCTTTGCGGCGATCTGCCGCGGGTTAAAATTTTAGCCGTCGTGCCTAAGCGGATAGAGGCTGCGAGCTTTGAATTAAGCGACGAAGCTGTAAAATCCGCCGAGATCATGGAAAAAACCGCGCTTGAATACCTAGAGGGTCTCGGTTTTAAATTTGAAAGGATCGCGAGTTTTAGCGTGCGCGACGCGGCGGACGAGTTTGATAAAAAGGGGCGAAATGATCGTAGCTTTTGAGTTTAACTACCTAAATGAAAATGCGCTGATAGGCTATTTTTTAGACTTTTACGCCAAAAAAAGCACTCTTTTATTTCGCATAACGAGCTCGCAAGGCCTAATAACGCTTTTTGCGTGCGGCGAAGAGGATGAAATTTTAAAATTTAGCGACGAGTACGCGGCGCTCATTCCAAATTCCGTTTTTCTAGCCAAATCAAGCGTCCGCGTCGCGCAGGAGATGAGCGAAGAGGACTTTGAAAAGCTCGCCTGCGCGGATTTTTCAAGCCCCGTGAAATTTAGCAGCTTCACCCCCGCCGTCATCAAAGCCTATTTGGAAAAAGGCGAGCTTCGCAGGAATGAATTCGGCGAGCTAAGCGGCGTTAGCGTGCTGCGCGAAGGGAAATTCCAAAAGGTAAACGAAGAAAATTTTGGCGAGCTGCTGGAGTTTGCGCGCCTAAGCCTAAGTCATTTTCAAAATATCAAGATCAGGCTCGGCGGTGCGCAAATCACGCTAAATGCAAGCATCGATTTTAAAAATTCCGATTTTCTGCTTGCCTGCGCCGTGGGTTCTTTGAATAAAATTTTCATCGCGGACGATAAAACTCAAATCGCGCTTGCCGCTTTCGAAAAGCCGCTCATAAGCCTAAAAACCAACGCGATTTTTAGAAAAAACCACGCGGATGCACCGAAATTTTTCGACGTTAAGCTCGCGAGCGATCTATTCATCTTTGCGCTAAATCGCAAGCTGCTAGAGGACGATATCCATTTTTTAAGCGCAAGATGCGGCGCCGAGGCAAAAAGTGCGATTTTTAAGGTCGTGCCGCTAAAGCACAGCTTCTTGATCGTGCAAAATCGCGACTTTTTAGACGCAAAATCCAAAGAGCTTTTAGATCGTAGCGAGGAGAAAAACTTAGCTCTTTTCGCTCTTAGCTGCAACGAAAAAAAGCTATTGGGCAAGCGCGTTTTGCGCTGCTTTTTAGGCGTAGGCGAGGATGATGAGATCGCGATTTACGATAAAAATTCCAAAAAACCGGTGCTAAAATTTGCGCCGCCCATCTCGCTTTTAGAGCTAAAAGAACAGATCTGCGCCGACGAGACGGGAGCAAAACTGTTTGCAAATTTTACCGCTAAATTTAGCTTCGGCGGAATGAAATTTAGCGCCGAAGGCTCGGATGGTCGCGGCGATGAATTAAACGCAAAATTCCACGCCGCACGGCGTGATTTACGCAGCGCGGATGAAGAGAAACATGGCGGCGAGGGCGAAATAAAGCGCGATGATGATTTGATCGCACCGCCCGATCCGCAAAATGATTTATGCGAAACGCCGCTAGGTTCGCAAGACGCAAAGTCTGCCTCGTGCGCCGCAAAACATTGCGTAGCAAGCGAGACGAAATGCGAAAATTTATACGTTGCGCCCTCCGCGCAGCACGGTGATTTATACGAGGCGAGCAAGGCAGAGCGCGATGATAGCGCTGCTGCAAAATCTATTTTTGAAAATTCTACCGCCGCGGGATTTGACGGCGAAAGTTCGGACTTGATCTCGCGCGGCGAGGAAAATGTGCAAGGCGCGTGCACTGCTCCGTCCCAAGCGCGAAACGAGCCGTCTGCCGCATGCGACGGTAAAAATTCCGAGCCTTACGGCGCCGAGTGCGATGATCTCAAATCCGAAAAATCGCACTCCGAAGCCTCCGCCGAAAAACCGGCGCCTAGAGGCTTTGCCGAAAATCTTGATCTTAAAAATGTCGCTGAAAAATCATGCTCCGAAATCGTCGCCGAAAAATTCCCAGAAGGATCGCTCTCGCGCAAAGCGAGCTTTTACGACGTGCTGGATCTCGCCTCGCAAATTTTATTTAATCAAAGCGCGCCCTATCTGCTTGCTTGCGCCGCGGACTTTTTGGGCGAAAAGGGCGTTAGGATCGACTTTAGCATCAACGATCGCGGCGAGCTCGCCGTCGACAAACTCATCCGCTCGGCGATGAGCTACAAACTCGCAGGAGTGGACGATAAGGTGCTAAGCTACGGATTTATCGACTCTTTGAGCTATTTTTTGAGCGATCTGATGGATGCTAGGCGCGATGAGTTCGACGCTGCGATCTTTGGCGGCGCGCTTTTCGGCGAACGAAAATTCGCCGATTTGGTGCTTAAACTGTGCCGCAACCACGCAGCGAGCTTTAGCGACGAGTTTGCGCTGCAAGCTCGCTAGATCGGGGCTTAGTATGCGTGCCGCTTACAAAATCGTAAAATTTCATCCGCCGCGCGGCGTCCAAGCAAGCTCGGACGAAAACGCAAGCTCCCGCGACATGAAATTCCGCTATCAAGGCAACGACCGAACAAACGAAAGAGCAGATTTCGGCGCCGCAAAATTTTATTTACGCAGCGGCCTTGCCACATACGGCGTATCGCGTATGCTCACGTCGCTAAAAAACGGTGATCCGCGCGGGCTTTACGGTGTCTGCGACGGCTGCTTCGCGCGAGTTAAATTTTACTCGGCCGCCCGCGTAGAATTTCAAAAAAATCGCGATCTGTTCAAATCAAGCGGGCTAAATTTTATCAAATTTAGCAAAAGATCCGCGCCGCTTAGCGCACCTATATCCCACCGTGCATCCCGCTGTGCCGAAGCGCCCGAGGCATTTAGCGTATCTTTTCCGTCTCGGCGCAGCGCATCCGCGACGTCTGGTCCTCACATCGCATTCGCGACGTCTAATCCTCACATCGCACCTGCGACGTCTAATCCGTTCGCGCCGCCTCGCATCGCCGTAACCGCTGCGCAAATTTTATTTCCGCCCGCCCGTCCCAGCACATTTGCGCCGCTTGATGCATTTTTTTCGCCGCAGGTCAATACGCGCTGCAAGGCTTGCGAGACGCAGTCAAAAAGGATGCGCGCATGAAAGCCGCGAAATTCGAAGTTTTCGGAGCGGTGCAGGGGGTGGGCTTTCGCCCGTTCGTCTATAAACTCGCCGTGGACTTGGGGCTCAAAGGCGAAGTATATAACGACGGCGAAGGGGTGAAAATCATCGTCTGCGCGGACGCTGCGCGCGATTTTGCGGCGCAAAGCATACCTACGAATTCAAGCGCTTCGAAACTGGTCGCAGCTTCAAATTCGGCTGAAATTTCGACATCAAGCACCTCAAATTTAGGCGCGACTTTGCCGCCGATAAGCGCTCCTTTGAAATCGAGCGCTTGCGATTTGACCGCGGCCTCGAAAATTTCAAATTTAGCCGCAATTAAGGCGCCGCAAGATCTATCCGATGCGCGTCAAATCAGTGATTTTGCCGAGCAAAATTTAAGCGAGGCAGCGCTTTGTAACAAGGTGCAGAACCGGACTTTACTGACGCTCGCTGCGGACGAGATGAAATTTTATCCCAAAGCTCCGAACCAAACTCCTAATCAAAAGCGCTCTTTTAAGACGGAGGATGAAATTTTAAAAGAATTTGAGCGGCGTCTGCGTAGCGAGGTGCCGCCGCTTTGTCGTATCGATAAAATTATCCGCACTGATCTAAATACGCAAGATTTTACGCAGAATTTTACTGATTTTAAGATCACGCAGTCCAAAGAGGGGCGTAAATTTAACCCGATTTTGCCCGATTTTGCGATTTGCGATCAGTGTAAAAAAGAGTTTTACGACCCGCAAAATCCGCGCTTTCGCTATCCGTTTATCAACTGCACAAATTGCGGCCCGCGCCTTAGCATCGTAGCCGCGCTACCGTATGATCGCGCAAACACCACGATGCGGGCATTTGAGATGTGCGATTTCTGCCGCGGCGAATACGCGGACCCGCTTACGCGTCGCTACCACGCCGAGCCGATCTCCTGCGCGCACTGCGGTCCGCAGCTTTTTTTATGCGGCGCGGACGGTGAAATTTTAGCGCGCGGCGAGGAGGCGATAGCGCGCACGGCAGAGCTTTTGCGGCGCGGACAGATCGGTGCTATCAAGGGCATGGGCGGCTTTCACATCGTCTGCGATGCGACGAACGAGCACGCCGCAAGACAGCTGCGCGTGCGTAAAAACCGCCCAGACAAGCCTTTTGCGATCATGTGCCGCGACGTAGGGCAGGCGCTAAAAATAGCGCCTCTAAGCGCCGAAGAGGAGATACTGATGAACTCAGGCGTCAAGCCGATCGTGATCTTAAAAAAGCGCGAGTTTGTTTGGCGTACGGCGGCGAGCCTTGCGGCGGATTTCGGCACGCAAAATTTTAAAGATTTTGACCGCGCTTCTTTGAACCTCATTTCGAACCCGGCGGATGGAAATTTTAATTCGGCGCAAAAGCTCGCGACTAGCGAGAGCGGGGCGCAGATATACGCTAAAACCGGGGATCGTATTCGCGCCGAGACCGATGAGCAATTTTACGCCGAAGCGGGGGCACAGATAAATTTTAAAGATCCGCATTCTGCGTCGCCTAGCAAGGCGCAAAACTCGGCATTGCGGCAGTTTGCGCCTCCGAACAGGGAGCAAATTTATGCAAAAATACCCGCTAAATTTTCGGCGATTTTCGGCGAGAGGGCGATCTTTATCGCCCCTAGCGTCGCGCCGAACCTTAATAAAATCGGTATCTTCCTCGCAAATACCGGCATGCATTTGCTGCTTTTCGAATACTTTGATCGCCCGATCGTCGCCACAAGCGCCAATATCAGCGGCGAACCCATTATTTTTAACGCCGAGGAGCTGCGCGCGAAGCTGGGCGGCGTCATTTCGTTTTATTTGGATAACAACCGCGAAATTTTAACGCCCAGCGACGATAGCATCGCCTTCGTGCCGAGATTTGCAAGCCTTGTGCCGAAGTCTGAAGCAGCGCAATCGATCTCGCAAAATTTCCGCTCGCCGCAGAGCGCGCCGTTTGAAAATAGCCAAGCGCCGCAAAAAAGCTGCCCTACAGAGGAGCAAA
>CAUUKU010000086.1:0-9018 GCA_963545665.1 uncultured Campylobacter sp.
GCGTATATCTTTATGCATAAAAGTACATATTTTATGCTTTGATACATAGTTTTTTTAAAAATGCAGGTTTAATTTGACTAGCGATAAATGGAACTCAAAAAAAGCGTGGAGATTTGAAAAAGTTTTTAATAATCTGACTTGATGGAAATAATCTTTGCCCAACCCCAACAACCCTAAAGTTGCGCGAAGCTGTGTCGTGCACGTGCAGATTATCTGTGGCGGCACGAAGATCGTATTGCGCGGCAAAAAATTAGATAAAATTTTTATCACACAAGGCTGTGTGCGGAGCTGCTTCGCGTCTTTTCTAATCTCCCTATAAAATTTTAAAGCTGCGTAGATTGCTTTTCTTGCACTCATTTTAATCTCTTGCGAAAAAAGCGACAAAAAAATCTCTGCAGGCGCTACGGATGCGCCTGTAATGGCATAATTTGAACGTAAAATGCGGCGCGATTTATACAAAATTTTATAGCCGACGCTTTAAAAATCTTTCAAAATTTTCAGCTCAGAGAGAGCGATTAAATTTTATCAAATCCCCTATTTACCGCATCTCTAGGCGCATCAAGTGCATATCCTCGCCGCCGGTGACGCTCAGCTCTTGCGAACCGCAAGCGGGGCAGGTGAAGTCGTTTTTGCCTAGCTCGCCGCCAAAGCCGCAGCTTTTGCACTCGATGACGACGCTCTGTACGGCGATCTCAAGCTCTGCATTCTCGCAGATCGTGCCCGCCTTATAGACCTCAAACGCGCTTTGCAAATAGTGCGGTTCGATACCGCTTAGCCGCCCGATGCGCACTTCGATGCGCACGACCTCCTTCGCACCGCCTGCCGCGGCGTTTTTCTCGCATAGCGCGACGAGGCTTTGAACTATGCTTAGCTCATGCACGGCATCCGCCTTGCATGCATCGGGCTCGCCGCCCTGCTTTCTCTCGGCGCGGGAGCCGCATATAGTGCACCGTATTGAAATTTTGCGTCGTGCGTTTGCGCCGCGCGGACGCGTATTATCCTTGCCGCCAAAGCCGGCGCTTTCATTTTAAAATTTAATCCCTTCATCGCTCGTCCTAGTTTTAGCCTGCGTTAACAAATCCTCGGCAGTAGCTCGCCCTTCGGAAGCTCCAAAAATCGCTGCGAGCCGTAGGCGTTTTGCAAGATCACTCGCCCTTTTGCCGCATGCGAAGTTTGAAATTGCCCCGCCCTATTTTCTGACGCCGCGTCCATAACGCTCGCGCCCGCAAATTCGTCCTGTGCGCTAAGCTTTGGCGTCAAAGCACCCTCAAAATCGCATCCGCCGTGCCCTACTTCGCGCACCTCGCCGATGATTGCGGCGTTTGCGTCAAATTCGCGCAGTATCTCAAGCGCCCTATCCGCCTCGGCATCATCTTCTACGATCGCTACGAACGTGCCTTCGTTCGCAAGCTCGTACGGCTCGAAGCCCAGCAGCTCGCACACGCCCACCACTTCATCGCTGATTTTAATATCCTCTTCGCGCACCAAAAATTCAAGCCCGCTAGAGCTTGCGAATTCGTTCAAAACCGCGCTAAGCCCGCCGCGCGTCGCATCTCGCATCGCTTGGATCTTCACGCCTTGCAAGATCAGCTTTTCTACCGCAGCGCAAAGCGGTTTGCAGTCGCTTCGCAGCTCGCTGCTTAGCGCGATCTCATCGCGCGCCGCGAGTATCACTGCCCCGTGCCGCCCGATGTCGCCGCTAAGGAGGATTTTTGCGCCCGCTTTGATATTTTGTATGCGCGCAGATCGCAAAACGGAGCCGATGCCGCTAGTGTTGATGAAAATTTTATCGCATTTGCCGCGCGGTACGACCTTCGTGTCGCCGCAAACGATGCGAACGCCGCAGCTTCGCGCGGTGCTCGCCATCGAGTCTAGGATGCGTCGCAGCTCGCTTAGGCTAAGCCCCTCCTCGATGATGAGCGCGCAGCTTAAAAACAGCGGCTTGGCGCCCACCATCGCAAGGTCGTTGACGGTGCCGCAGACGGCGATCTTACCGATGTCGCCGCCGTTAAAAAACAGCGGCGTGACGACGAAACTATCGGTGCTGAAAGCTAGCTCGCCGCCAAAACTCGCCGCCGAATTCAAAGCAGAGCTCGGCGCCGCGCGATCAAAACCCGCCCCGGCGCCTAAATTTAAATTTAGTATCGCGCTGTCGTTGTTGGCGCGCAAAATTTCATTATCAAACGCCGCAAAGATCGTCTCGTTGATGAGCCTATTCATCTCCTCGCCGCCGCCGCCGTGGCTTAAAAGTATAGTTTCGTTCAAATTTTTCCTTTTCACTCGGTTTTAAATTTATAAGCCCGTATTCCGCAGCCGAACAAGCCGTGCCGCTACGGCGCCGCGCAAAATTTTAAAGCAAATTTAGCGCAATGATTCCGCTTTGGTTAAAATTTTAAAGTACGACTTATTTTTAAAATTTGCGCCCTGCGATACAGCGCGCAAAATTTAACCCACGTTTTTGACGTTGCCGTATTTGAAATACGCCGCACACGCCCCTTCGCTTGAGACCATGCACGATCCTATCGGGTTTTGCGGCGTGCAGTGCTTGCCGAAAACTTTGCAATCATACGGGCTTTTTTTGCCGCGTAAAATTTCGCCGCAGATACAGGCCTTGCTCTCGGGAGCGCTCTGTACGCTGCAATCAAACTGCACCCTGGCATCCAGCGCCGCGTACTGCGGGCGCAACTTCATGCCGCTTTTTGGAATTTCGCCGAGCCCTCGCCATGGAAAATCGCAAATTTCAAAATATTTATCTATTAAATTCTGCGCTTTTCGGTTGCCGCCCTCTTTTACGACGCGCTCGTATTCGTTGAAAACCTCGTAGGTGCCGGCGTTTTGCTGCTCGACCAAATTTAACACGCCCGCCATTATGTCAAGCGGCTCAAATCCGCTTACGGCGATCGGTTTTTTGTAATCGCGCGCTATGCCCTCGTAGGCCTTCGCGCCGGTGATCACGCTTACGTGGCTAGGCCCTAAAAACGCGTCTATCTGCACGTCCGCGTCGTCTAAGATCGCTCGCACGGGCACGGGCACCGTAACGTGGTTGATGTGAAAAAAGAGATTTTTTAGCCCCAAGCTTAGCGCTTTATCGATCAGCACGGCGCTCATCGGCGTCGTCGTCTCAAAGCCGATCGCAAAAAATATCACCGTTTTTTGCGGATTTTCCTGCGCGATCTTTATACAATCAAGCGGGCTATAAAGCGCTCTGATGTCGTGTCCATCGCCGCGCAGCTTCTGCAAACTCGTGCGAGAGCCAGGAACTCGAAGCATGTCTGCTAGAGTGCAAAAAATACTCTGCGGCATCGCGGCGAGCTTGATCGCCTCATCGATGCGACTGCGCGGCATCACGCACACCGGACAGCCGGGGCCGTGGATAAATTTGATATTTTTGCCGACCAGGCTCGGAAGGCCGAATTTCATGATCGAGTGCGTGTGTCCGCCGCAAATCTCCATAATATTTAGCGGCTTTTTACTTTTAGAAATTATCAGCTTGCTAAGCGCTAAAATCAGCTCTTTGTTTCTAAAATCCTTGATTAGATCCATAAATTTTTGCCTTTTTTTGCCTTCGTCGCGTCGCGCGGCGTTTTAGCGCGCTATTTCGCCGCTTGCGAGCTTGGCGCGTTTTTGTCGCCGCCGTATATTTTGCCGCTTTATACGCGCTCTTGCAATTCGGTTAGAATTTCAAGAGCGCCCCTGCCCTCTTTAGGATCGGCGGCTTAGCGGCGCGTCTTGAGCCGCCGCGGTTTAATCGATACTGCGCGCTAAATTCAAGCCCGCTTTTTTATATCCGAATTTACGCCCGAACGTGCGGCGTTAAAATTTTAAAAACAAAATTCTAAAAGCCCGCCGGTCGGGATTTTAACACGCTATGTTTTACTGCGCGCCCGCTCCTATCTTTGCTACACGGCGCGTAAATTTCGCTTATTAAAATTTTAAATTTTACGGCACGAGCTCGTCGTAAAATTTAAAAGCTTACACGCAGCAAAACCGCCGCGTCGTATTTATGAGCAGATAATGCGCTCCGTCGCTAGATCGCGGCGAGCGCGCATGCGGTACGCTCCGCAAGGCCGCCCTGCTAGGCGGTTAAAATTTTATTAAAACGCCCAATCTGTAAGGCACCAAACGAAAATAAATTTCATAAATTTAAAGCTCATTTGCTTTAAATTTCATCTCCTCAAGCCCGCCGTCGCCCTCATCGGATGCGATTTTGCCCTCTTTCATATCCTTTGCGATCCGCTCGTAAATTTCAATGCTCTCAAGCGCGTATTGCGTATCGATCTTCTCCATCGCAAAGCCCACGTGGATGAGCACGTATTCGCCGACAGTCGCGGGCTCGGCGAGCAGATCTAAGCTCACCGCGCGCCGCACGCCTAAAGTCTCGACGGTGGCGAAATTATTTTCGTCGATGGAGACGATTTTTGAAGGGATCGAGAGACACATTATCTAAATTCTTTTTTGTATTGCAAAAATTTTAGCCATTTTTCCACGCCCTCGCCGCTTTTGCTATCCAGCACGATGACGTCGGCTTTCGGATTTAGCTTATGCACCTCGCGCACGACCTCGTCGCAATCAAAGTCAAAATGCGGTAACAGCGAGGTTTTGGTTATCACGACGCAGTCTGCGCGGCGAAACATCACCGGATACTTTGCGATCTTATCGCTTCCCTCCGGCACGCTTAGAAGCACGACGTTTAGGTGCGCGCCGACGTCAAATGCCGCAGGACATACTAAATTTCCGACGTTTTCTACAAACACCAAGTCCAGACCCTGCGTATTTAGGTGGTGCAAGCCTTCATGCACCATAAAGGCATCCAGATGGCAGGTCTCGCCGGTACTGATCTGATGAGCCTGCGCGCCTGCATTTATGATGCGATCTGCGTCACGATTGGTCTGCAGATCGCCCTCTACGACGCCAATTTTGAATTTGCCGCTTTTGATCGTAGCCTCAAGCAGCGTGGTTTTGCCGCCTCCGGGGCTACTCATTAAATTTATACACAAAATCCCCTCTTCGTCCAGATGAGCGCGGTTGTGCGCCGCCTGCGCGTCGTTTTCGCTTAAAATTTTACTCATCACCTCGATCGTCTTGGCATCTGCCGCTACGTGAGCGTGCTCGTGAGCGTCATGGGCGTGATCCGTCCCCGCGTCGTGCGTGTGCGCGTGCGAGTGGGTCGTGCCGTCTGCGTGGGTATGGAGGTGCTCGTGCGTCATATCTTTGTGCGAATGAGCGTCATCGTGAGCGTGTCCTACCGAACAGCCGCAATCTTTACACATTTTTTCTCCTTGTAATAAATTTTATAATTTCTTTTTATTTTTAAACATCGCCTGCCCGGCGGACTAGCAGGGCTTGCAAATACCCGCCGCTAGATACCGGCGCGTTATGAGCCGTAAATTTTATAAATTTTTGTCAAAGCCCATTCAGGCCTCCGTCATTATCGCCTTTACGAGTTTTGAAAATTTCACTCCTTTAAGAGCGGCGATCTTAGCGCTTAGGCGGTCGATTTTAGAAATTTTATCCTTCATCGTGATCTCCTCGAAGCAGTGCCTCTCGTCGATGTGAAAGTGGCTAGTGCTGATGATCGCAACGTTTGCGTGGTGCTCGATCTCGATGAGCTGTTCGATCAGATCGCTTTGATGATGATCGTAAGCGATGCACAAAACCCCTACGCAAATTTCATCTTTGTTTTTGCCGTCCAGCGCGTCGTTAACGATCTTTTCGCGTATCAGATCGCGGATAAATTCACTGCGAGAAAGATATTGTTTAGCAACGACCATATCTTCTAAATTTTCGAAAAGTTTAGTCGGAAGCGAAATGCTAAATCTTACGGCGCTCTCCATCTCTATGCCCTCCCCTTGCGGCTTTTGAAATACCCATAATTTTATCGAAATTTAGCTCAAATTTTGATAAAGCGGCGGACGTTAAGCTTAAAATTTAAGCGCGGCGGTCCGCCTACTCGGATTTATCGGGCAAGATCTGGCGCGCAGAGTTAAAATTTTAATGCGGCTCTGCGCACACGGCGGAGGATTTCGCAGCGAATAAGCCCGCGATTTTGCAGACCGGCGCGGCGCGCGTAAAGCAGGACAGACGCTCTAGCCGCCTGCAGCGGTACCGCTACGATACATGCAAAGCTCTGCGACAAGCGCTCTAGTTTGAATTTTAGCGCATCCTCGCGATATGAAATCCGCAAAAATTTATCAAAGCGCTCATGGCGCGCTAAGGTATTCGGGCGCAGATTTTGCGATCACTCAGGCATTCTAACGCATTTATTGCCCTGTGCGGCAGGCAATACGCGGCTAGCGGCGTCTAATTCGTTTGGGCGCCCGCCGGACGGCAAAGACGTAAAACGGGTGCAAAATACGCAATCTCAGCGCCGCTTGTCGCAAACATATTCTTAATTAAGCCGCTCGCAGCGATAAAATTTCGGCGCAAAGATCTGCGTTAAATCCGCTTTTTAGGTTCGAGCGGCGACGCCGATAAGTGCTTCCGTCCTCTTATGAATGAGCATTAATCCATTCCGTTTTGCCGAGCGTGGAGAATTTGGCGCAAGGGAGCGTGCAAAAGGCATACGAAAGCAAAGTCTCGCATGAAATTTGCGCAAGATGGCACTAAAGCCCGCCTATATAAGCTCTTGCGTAATCCGCTTTTATGTTTACGGCACGACTCAGCTCATTCGAACTTTGCGATGCGAGCGAGTTTGCCCTGCTGGCGCTATCTTTGCCCGCCTCTGCCCGCGCCGAATGCGCTATGTATTTATGCACCCGTCTCGTTTGCTGAAATTTTACGAACGGAGCCGCCGTAAGCCTCATCTATTTTAAAATTTCGCCGAGTTTGCGCGTAAAATTTATCTTAATTAAACGCTAAAATTTTAATCTAAACCGAGCAAAACCCGACCGGACGTCAGGGGGCGGGCGCGAGTTATGTTTGCCGCGCGCCGTATAAACGGCAAAATTCATCACAAAGCGCGGTTTGCGCGATGAGCGAGTTAAATTGCCTCGGTCGAAAGTACGTAGAATGCGCACCGTGCCTAATCTGCGCAAAAATTTTACATGAAATCACGGCGCGTTTGTAAACTCCGCGCAGATGGCTTGATGCGCGAAGCCCTATCGCGTATCCGACGCTAAAGCGTTCGAGTTATCGTCTCGAGTTTGGCGCGAGACGGCGCAGCAAAGCCGCGCAAGCGAGAATAAAGCCTCGTGCAAGCAGCCCGCGGCGAGAATTTTACCCGCGCAAATCCCATGCGAGCTTGGCGCACCAGACGGAGCGCGGCGCGCCGCACCGATCCTAGCGCGACAGCCCGCTTAGATACGCCGCGAGCTGTCCGTAGGCGATGCCGCTGTCGTTGCACGGGATCTCGCGGTTTAGATGAAATTTGATGCCCCGCGCACGCAGCTTTTCGCACGTAAGATTTAGAAGCGTCGCGTTTTGAAAGACCCCGCCGCTTAGCACGACCTCTAGCCCCGCGTCCTCGGCGAAAGCGGCTATGAAATTTGCGATGGCGTTTATAAATTTCGTCGCGGCCAAGCGCGACTCATCGTTTAAAGCCTGCAAAAACGCCTCTTCGTAATCGATCACGTAGCAT
Organism: uncultured Campylobacter sp.; assembly: GCA_963545665.1. Classification (GTDB taxonomy): domain Bacteria; phylum Campylobacterota; class Campylobacteria; order Campylobacterales; family Campylobacteraceae; genus Campylobacter_B. The sequence continues at coordinate 7,577 of CAUUKU010000086.1, forward strand.
TCGTCGCCAAAGCTCGGCGCGCAAGCTGCGTTTTGCGGGGCTTGATCGGCGCTAGAAGCGTCTTTGCTTTCAAGATTTATTAAATTCAGAGCGGACGCTTGTTTTATAGAATTTACGGCGACATTTGCATTCTTTTCACCGCCGCCTGCGATGTTTTCAGCCGCTAGTCTAAGCTCATTTTTACTCGCCGCATTGCCAGCAAGCTCTTTAAAATCGCCTTGCAACGCGCAACTGTTTTTAGCGCCGCTATGATTTTGCGCATTCAAACCGCCCCGATTTGCTTCGCGCTGCGTTTCGTGCCGCAAATCATCGACGCTCCGCTGCTGCGAAGCGGAATACGGCGCGTTTTGGGTAAAATTTTCGCCCGCTTTTTTCAGCCTAAATTTATAGCTCTGCTCGCAACCTTCGATATAGAGATTTTCTAGCCGCATGCCCGCCTCGCCGTCGAAGCTGACGCTCTCAAGGCCGCAAATGATCGCTGCAAACGCGTCGAACAGCCGCCCTAGCGAGCTTGAACGGACGGCACGCGGCGCGATTTTTTCTAAATTTGCTACTTCGCTTGAGCTAAATTTCGCTAAAAACTCGCGCGCAGCGTCCTTTGCATTAAATTTAAACACGAGCGCAAGAGCAAGCTTGTAGATGTTTTTGATCGCATTCTCGCCGCCGATAAGCGCGATCTCGTCAAATTTCGCTACGCGTCGGTAGCCGCGCGGATCAAAAATCATCACCTCGCCGCCCCAGATCGTGCCGTCCGTACCGTAGCCCGTGCCGTCGAAGCAGAAGCCGAGGTATTTTTTGCCGCTAAAAAGAAGATCGTTTTGCGCCAGATTCGACACCAGATGCGCGAAATGGTGCTGGTAGCGCACCATGGGGTATCCGCGCTGCTCGAAAAATCGCGTGTGCGAAAACTGCGGGTGCAGATCCGCGATGACGGCGTCGAATTTCAGCTCGTAGGCGCGCACGAACATATCCAAAAGAACGAAAAATCGCTCATTCGTGGCGACGTTTTTAAGATCGCCGATGTAGGGCGAGATGAAAATTTGCCCGTCTTTGTAGATCGCAAACTCATTTTTCAGCTCCGCTCCGAGCGCCAGGAAAGTGCCTTTGGCACGGAATTTGCTAGGGAAAATTTTTGGGTTCATTCCGCGAGATGTTCGCAAAAACAGAGCGCGATTTCGCAGAAGTTCACGCATAAAATCTCGCTTGGTTGCAGGCGCGCGCGGCGACATGTCCGCCCCGCATGAAAAAACCCCGCTTGTAAGATTGCACTGCGCGCTCAAGCCTCTCGCGCCAGAGCTCTGCGTCGCTTCCTTTTTCGCAATATGGCTTAGTTTTTGAGAAACGTCTTGTTTCTCCGCCGCAACGACGTCTGCTTTTTGAAGCAAATTTTGCTCCTCTGTAGGGCAGCTTTTTTGCGGCGCTTGGCTATTTTCAAACGGCGC
>CAUUKU010000087.1:0-8929 GCA_963545665.1 uncultured Campylobacter sp.
ATACTGATCGGTCTCGTGGGCTCGGAGATGTGTATAAGAGACAGACATATGAGAAAAACCACCCTTGTTTTAGCGCTTCCGCTCTTTTTTACGCCCGTTTTAGGCTTTGATGCAGCCAAACTCAACGCCAAAAAAGCCGTGCCGTACGAGCAAAAGACGCAGGAGTTTAGGCTGCCCGTAGGCATCGACGAAAACGGCGTCATAGACGAGGCAAAGCTCGGCGACTCGCCTTATGCAAAGACCGTCATCTATGGCGCGAAACTCATCAACGAGACGACGAGGTATCTCGGACCGCAAGCAAAAGACGAAAAAATGCGCTTTGCGGGCAACAACCTCTCCTGTTCGAGCTGTCATACGAGCGGCGGCGTGGTGCCCGATCAAAGCCCGTTCGTGGGTATCTATGCGAGATTTCCGCAGTATGTCGCGAGATCGGATCAGCTAGTCACGCTGCAAGACCGCATAAACGGATGTTTTCAGCGCTCGATGGCGGGCAAAGCGATCCCTACGAACTCCAAAGAGATGCGCGCGATGATCGCCTACATGCACTGGCTCTCCGCGGGCTATGAGGTCGGCGCAAAGCTAAAAGGCCAGGGGCTACCGAAGGCGCAGTTTTTAGACCGTGCGGCGGATCCTAAAAAAGGACGCGAAATTTACGCCGCAAAATGCGCCGCCTGCCACGGCGAAAACGGCGAAGGGATAAAAAACGAGAGGTTTGCTCAAAGCGGCGATTACTACACATTCCCCGCGCTTTGGGGCGATGACAGCTACAATACGGGCGCCGGTATGTATCGGCTCATCGAAGGAGCGAGGTATGTCAAAGCCACTATGCCTAAAGGGGACGCCTCGCTAAGCTGGGAGGAAGCTTTTGACGTGACGGCGTATATAAACTCAAAACCGCGCAAGATCAAACCCGATAGAGAGAAAGATTTCCCCAACCTAGACGTCAAGCAGATGGATATGGACGTGGGGCCCTACAACGACGGATTTGACGAGAACGATCACCGCTTCGGCCCATACAAACGCATGATCAAAAAATAAAATCAAACGCCGTCCTTGCGGCGGCGGAATTTTGACGTAAATTTGTCGCGGCTCGACGACGGAATTTAACGCAAACCTAGCGGCTGCGACTTTGCACAATACGGCTTAGCGACGGAATTTATACGACCGCCGGGCGCGACTAAATTTTATGCCGCCCGAGACGGCTCGGCTCGGAATTTTCAGAATTTAATCGCGGTTACGGTAGCCAAACGCGGTGAAATTCCGAGCCGTCTTTTCAAGGATAGCCAAATTCGCGCTGCTTCATTGGGGCGTGGATAAAATTTCACGCTGTTTTATTCAAGTGCGTTTAAATTTCAAACCGCATGGGCAAAAAGGGCGCTAAAATCGCGCTCGTTTTATTCAAATGCGTTTAAATTTTAAACCGCCGCATTACGATGCCTGCTGCGTTACGCACTGCTCGCGATTTTAAATTTCGCTTCGGAATTTTAAAATTTCATCGCACGACGCATCTAGATTTCGTCGCAAAAGCTCTAGCGCAAACGTCGCCAGCGGCAGAGCTTTTAAAATTTCATCGTGAAATTTTTTAAAATTCCGCGCCGAGGCTTTCAAACCTTGCGCTGCCTGCCTCTTGATACAGCCACGCTAAAAATTTAACCAAACACGACGATCGCACAAAATACGACGAACAAGACGAGCGTAACGAACACAGCCGACGCCGCAAAGCAGAATATGTCGAACCAAAAAGTGCGCGGCGCAGATCGCAAACACGCTAAATTTTAAAATTTTACCGCACCCGAGGCCTTAGTGCAAACGCGATAAATTTTATGTTTTAGTGCGCCTTTGAGCCCGAGCGTATCAAATAAATTTTAAACGAAATTTCAACGCTGCAGCGCTATTTTATATTTTTATAAAGACTATTTTAGTAAAATCAGGGCTTTATGAGTGAGATAAAAATTTTAATCACCGACGAGGATCTGTGCGCTCCGCGGCGGCTTTTGAGCAGGCGCGATAAGAAGCTGGCGCGCGCGCGAGGCCATCTGCGCGAGTTTCGCGTTTCGCGGGCGCTTAAGGCGCGCTTTAAAAAACGCGGCAAATTTTGCATCTCGCACAAAAGCGCGGATGGCAAAACGATCGTTGCCGTGGGTTTTGCGAGGCAAAAGTTCGGACTCGATCTTGAAATTTTAAAACCGCGGAATTTTGCCGCAGCGAGCGAGTTTTGTTTCAACGCCTTTGAGCGGGAGCTTTTAGCGGCGGCGGACGAGGGCGAAAAGACGTTCGTTTTTTATAAAATTTACACGATCAAAGAGGCGCTGATTAAGGCGCGAAGCCTAGGTTTTTACGCGCTTGCTCGCGCGGGGCTTGCGCGAGGCGCAGATGGAGAGGCTCTGGCGCTTGATGAGCGCGGCAGGGCGTGGTCGTACAAAAGCTATATTTTGGAGGGCGAGATTTTGATTTCGCTAGTTTTTAGGGAGAATTTTTGAGACCTGTTTATCGTTTTTACGCTATTTCTAAAACGGCTTTCATTCTGCTTTGCGCCGCGTTTTTTATAGGCGGATGCGCGCGCAAAGCGCCCGAGCAAATAACAGAATTTAGCCAAAAACAGTTCGTCCTAACTGATCCTAACGGCGTAAAAAGCAGAGCCCTGATCTCAAAAATTTCACCCGCAAGCAGCGAGGAGAGTCGCTACAAACTCGTCTGGCTCGATATGTTAGGCGCGCCGATCGCACGTAAAATTTTATCGATCGCAGGCGGCGAGGCTAAATTTCGCAACGACGGCTTCCTGCCGCCCGATTCGCAAAGCGAGCGCGTATTTTTAGCCCTGCTTGAGAATGCGGATAAAGCGAATTTCACCATAAACGCAAAGGGGCGCCGATATGACGCAGTATCTAAGTAACCCCGGGCTCATCTGCGCGGGCGCAAACAGCGCCGCAGAGCTTTTTAGCGCGCTGTGCGAAAAAAGATCCGCGCTGCAAAAGCTTAGCGTCTGCGGTAAAAATTTCATCTTCGGGCGCGTGGATACGGCGCTACCGAGGATCAAAGATCGCGCCTACGCCACGCGCACGAACGCTCTGGCGCTTTACGCCTGCCTCGGCGTGCAAGGACAGATCGAGCAAGCCGTGCAAAAATTCGGCGTACACCGCGTAGGCGTGGTGTTTGCGACCACCAACACCGGCGTGCAGGAAAACTATGCGGAATTTTTCGCTTGCGGCAAGGGCGCGGAAAATTTTATATCGCAAGACGGCGAGAGCTCCGCGCCGCGCAGTGAAATTTCTGCGATGAACGGCGAAAATTTCGCTAAAAATTCAAAAAATGCAAACGATAAATTTAAAAACTTCTGCTTCGAGCGCAACTCCCACGCAAACCCCGCAAATTTTATCCGCGAACGCTTCAGACTAAAATCCGTCGCGATCGGAGTTTCGAGTGCGTGTACCAGCGGAAATAAGGCTCTCATTGAAGCTTCGCGCCTCATTTCTTGCGGATTTTGCGACGCGGTCGTTTTCGGCGGCGCCGATGCATTAGACGAGCTTACGCTACAGGGCTTTAGCGCGCTTGAAATCTTAAGCGAGCAGCCGCTAAAGCCGTTTTCAGAGGCGCGATCAGGCACAAATCTGGGCGAGGGAGCCTGCGCATTCGTGCTTTCGCGCGAGCGCATAAGCGACGTCGCGCTTTTGGCTCACGCAGCAAACTCCGACGCTTATCATATCACAAAGCCCGATCCAGGCGCGCGCATGCAGATCAAAGCGATCAAAACCGCGCTAAAATCGGCGCAGCTGCAAAGCGTGGACTACGTAAATCTACACGGCACGGGCACTGCGGCCAACGACGCGATGGAGGCCTTGGCTATGAGCGCCGCCCTGCCCTTAGCGCCCGCAAGCTCGTCCAAATGGGCGATCGGACACACCCTGGGCGCTGCGGGGGCGATCGAGCTTGCCGTGTGCTACGAGGCGATCAAACAGGGCATGATCCCGCCGAATTTTACGAACGATAAAATTTGGCGCGGCTCGGAGATTGAAATTTTTCGTGGCGCGCAGGCGGGGTACGGCTCGAACGATGAAATTTTAAACAGCGCAAGCGATCAAATTTCATGTAGTTCGGGCGATGAAATTCTGCAAAACGCGCAGGGTGAAATTTCAAAAAGCAGCGCGGATGAAATTTTGGCTGCATCTAAAGCTTTGCAAAACGCAGGCGATAAAATTTTAAAAGACGCTGCGGATCAAACTTCGCAAACGAGCGAAATTCCGGCTGCTCTGTCTAAATTTAATCTAGCGCGCGAAGCCAAAAAAGCGCGCGTAGATACCGCGATGAATCTGAATTTTGCCTTCGGCGGCGACAACGCCGTAACCATAATAGGACGCGTATGAGAGCCTCTAGTATCTTACCGCAGAGCGGATATATGGTCTTCGTAGATGAAATTTTGAAGGTAAGCGACGGATATGCGAGCTGTGCGTTTAGAGTGAGAGAGGACTCGCCGTTTACCGAAGACGGCAAGCTCGGCAGCTACGCGTATATGGAGATCATGGCGCAGTGCATAGGCGCCTATTCGGGTCACCGAAACGGCGGCGAGGCGAGGCTCGGGTTTTTGCTGGGCGTGCGGAACCTCGATATTTCGCGCGCAAGCCTGAAGGTGGGCGAGCGCGTGATCGCGACGGCCAGACAGAGCGTGAGCGACGGCGAGGGGTTATATATCTTCGACTGCGAGATCCGCTGCGGCGACGAACATATCGCAAGTGCCACGCTAAGCGTGATGAACCCGAACGATGAAATGCTAAAGAGTATAAATGGCTAAGAGAATTTTAATTACCGGAGCAAGCGGCGGTATCGGCGAGGCGTGTGCGTTAAATTTAGCGCAAAAGGGCTACGGCTTGGCGTTAAACGGGCGCAATGAAGCGAAGCTAAAAAACGTAGCGAGGCGCTGCTTGGACGCGGGCGCGGCGGAAGTTCAAATTTTAAAATTTGACGTCGCAGACACTGCCGCGGCACAGGAGCGTATCGAAGCAGATATAGAGGCAAACGGCGCGTACTGGGGCATCGTGCTAAATGCTGGCATCACGCGAGATAATTCTTTCGTGTGGTTCGAGCGCGAGGATTGGCAAAGCGTGATAGATACGAATTTAGGCGGGTTTTATAACGTCCTAAAGCCCGCGCTGATGCCGATGATCCGCGCCAAAAAGGGCGGGCGTATCGTGGTGATGAGCTCGGTTAGCGGAATCGCCGGCAACCGCGGCCAGAGCAACTACGCCGCTAGCAAAGGAGGCCTAATCGCCGCGGCCAAATCCCTAGCGATAGAACTTGCAAGCCGCAAGATCACGGTAAACGTCGTGGCTCCCGGGCTCATCAAAACGGCGATGAGCGAAGGTATAAACGAAACTGCAAGCGAGCAAATTTTAAGCGCGATCCCGCTAGGCCGCATCGGCGAGCCGAGCGAGGTGGCGCATTTGGTGGAGTTTTTGCTAAGCGAAAATTCCGCATACATCACAAAAGAGGTTATTAAAATAGACGGTGGATTATGTTAAATAGAGTAGTTATTACGGGTTTTGGCAACGTCTGTGCATTCGGGCGGGACTGGGCGAGCATCAAGCAGAATTTGGCGCAGCAAAAAAGCGCCGTAGTTTATATGAGCGAATGGGATATCTTCGGCGAGGAGCTAAATACGAGGCTTGGTGCGCCGATACAAAACTACGCGCCGCCTGCGCACTGGAGCCGCAAAGATACCCGCTCGATGGGCAAGGTAGCGATGCTCGGCGTCGATGCCGCAAACGAGGCTCTGGCGGATGCGAGTCTTTTAGGGGATGAGCGCATAAAGGACGGTCGTATGGGCGTTGCAGCGGGTAGCTGTAGCGGCGATGCGAAGGCTACGGGCGAGGTCGTAGATATTTTGCGCGGCAAGGATAGCACCCTAAACGCCAACTCATACGTCAAGATGATGCCTCACACCGTCGCTGCGAATATCGCGATCTACTACGGGCTGAAAGGCAGGCTCATCCCCACGGGCTCTGCGTGTACGAGCGCGTCTCAGGCGATAGGCTACTCATACGAAGCGATAAAATTCGGCCTGATAGATATGATGCTAGCAGGCGGCGCGGACGAGCTGCACCCAAGCCAGGCATTCGTGTTTGACAAGCTCTACGCTACAAGCTGTAAAAACGACGCCCCTACCCTTAGCCCCGCGCCGTTTGATCTATCGCGCGACGGGCTGGTTTTGGGCGAAGGCGGCGCCATATTCGTGCTAGAAAGCCTCAAAAGCGCACTTTCTCGCGGCGCTAAAATTTACGCTGAGATAGTGGGCTTCGGCACGACCTGCGACGGCACGCATATCACCCGCCCGCAGAGCGAAACCATGCGCGTAGCGATGCAGCTGGCGCTCAAAGACGCCGCGATTTCGCCGGATCTCATCGGGCACGTAAACGCCCACGCCACGGCGACCAGACAGGGCGATATTGCAGAATCTATGGCGACGCATGAAATTTTCGGCTCACAGATACCGGTGAGCTCCTACAAGGGCTATTTGGGCCATACTTTAGGCGCGTGCGGGGCGTTAGAGAGCTTTATCTCGGTGATGATGATGAATGAGGGGCTATTTTATCCAAATCTAAATTTGCGCGATATCGATCCGCAATGTGCGCCGCTTAGATACCTCACGCAGCCGCAGGAGATAAAGACGGACTACGTCATGAATAATAACTTCGCTTTCGGCGGCGTGAACACCTCTTTGATTTTTAAAAAATTTATCGACTAAAGGAGAGAAAATGAAAAAATTTCTATTTTTCGCAGTTGCGGCGCTTTTCGTCGCTAATGCGGCTTATGCCAAGAACGATATCGTGCGCTTCCCGATCGCCGCGGCACTTGCAGAGCCCGACGCTAAAGCCAAGCTCGATCCGAACATAAAATTCTACTTCGGCGGCAAGTCCGCTGGCAGAAAGATCACGCAGCAGCTAAGCTCAAATAAAAAAGCAAACGGCGTCGGCAAGAGCGATCAAGCCGCATGTAACCGCGCGTTTTTATCGGCGCTACTTAGCTTCCAAGATCGCGCCAAAAGAGAGGGCGGCAACAAGGTCGTCAATATCACGAGCTACTATTACAAGCACGATTTCTCCAGCGAGACGGAGTTTGAGTGCGGCACGGGCAACATAATGAGCGGCGTCACGCTAAGAGGCTATATTGCAAAATAAACTAAGCTTCGGCATATCTTACGCAAGCGCGATAATTGCGGGCGAACCGGCGGAATTTTGTAAAAATTTCGCCGCTTGCTCGGACGGGATTTCCGAAGTAAGCTTAGGCGGAAATTCCGATCTCGCTTGCAATGCAAGTCAAAATTTTACGTATGATTTTATGTCAAATTCTACGCAAGATTTTACAGACATTTCGGACTGCGAGCAAAATTCCATAAATTTCGCAAATTTTACGGCGTGCGAAAATAACAAAAACATGGGGTGCAACCTTGCTGCAGGAAGTTTTGACGAAAATTCTACCAAGCTCGGCTCGCAGCGGGGATTAGATCGTGAAGCGGGCGAGTCTAAATTTAGCGCCTCGCGAGATTTTAATTATAGCTCTGAGGGGGCGGCGGAGATTTATAAAAATTTAGCTGCCCGCAATGATGAAGCTTTGCAAAAAAGCTCCGGAGAAAATTTAAAAATTTCTGCTCATGCCCGCTTAAAAGATGAAATTTTAGCGCTCGAAGCTTTAAAGAAAAAGCCGGCTCTTGAGCACATTCCGCCGTTACAGCGCCGCCGTTTGGGGCTCGGGGCAAAACTTTGCATCTCGCTTTTAGGCGAAATTTCGCAAAACGCGCCGCAGAGCTTAGTTGAGAAAGGCTCTTTAAATTCCGCGCCACAAAATTTAGATGCGAGCGAAAGCCGCGCCGCTGTGCAAAACCCGCCGCTGCAGGATTTTTCAAATGATAATTCTTTAAATTTTATGCCGCAAAATTTAAATTCGGCGCCGCAGGATTTGGCAAATGAAAATTCCTTAAATTTCGCGAGGCAAAATTCCAAAGCAAACGAAAGCTCGGGAGCCTGCGATCATGCGATGCAAAGCTTCGCGACGCAGCGCGGAGGAATGCCGCTCGTCTTTTGCTCGCGCCTGGGCGAGATCAACCGCTGTTTTAGCCTGCTCGGCTCGATGGGCGAAAGCGTCTCTCCTTCGAGCTTTTGCGTCAGCGTACTCAACGCGATCGCGGCGCAAAATGCGATTTTTACGCAAAACTATGCCGAAATTTCGACGATCTCCGCGGCGTGCGCGCTCGAAAACGGCGCAATAATCGCCGCTGCAAGATTGAAAGAAAGTGCGGAAAATTTCGGCTCTGCGCAGGACGCAAACGAAGCAGGCAAAAACGGCGAATGCAAGTCGGATGACAGTAAAATCGCCCTGCTCTGCTATTTTGAGGAGGTGAATAACAACTATCTGAAGCGTTGTGACTTCGCCTGCGCCCTACTTTTGGTGCTTCAGCGCGGAGATGACGTGCAGATCGAAATCTCTCCGCACATTGCGGACGCGACGGCACAGAGCATAGAGGCACAAAATCCAAAACCGCGAGCCGAGAATGAAATTTTACGAAGCTTTAAGGAGGGTGGCGAAATCCCGCTAGATACCGCGGTAGAATTTTTAGCTAAAATCCTCTCCGGCAAGCGCGAATGGCGCAGCAGCGACGGGGTTTTGGACTATCTTTGGCGCGTCAAAGATCCCGCCAAAATCGCAGCTTTTTTAAGGCAAAATCGTGAGCGTTAAAATGGTAAAATTCCACCTCATGAGCAAGCGCGGCGAGACGAGCAAATTTGATCAAAATCCCAGGCTACGCGGAGCCGCAAGGGCGCGAACGACGAGCTTTAAATTTAGCCGCTCCGCCAAACGCGGATATAATGAAGGTTTTAAATTTAGCCGCGCTACCAAACATGAGCTCGCCCAAACGGCGCATCTTAAAAGCACGCCGAAA
>CAUUKU010000088.1:0-8862 GCA_963545665.1 uncultured Campylobacter sp.
CCAAAAGACAACGCCGCAAGCCGCAATAAAAACCAGGCCGAAAACGTGGCTCAAAATAACGCCGAAAGTAACGCTAAAAGCGAGGCTAAAAATTTCACAGAAAATCAGACCGCAAATAATGCTGAGGGCAAAGTCGAAGCCGCCACCAAAGGCGAAGCCGTCGTCAAAAACAAAGCCAAAACCGCCGCCGAAAATCAAAGCGAAAGCGAAGCCGAAACGGGTAAAGCCGCCGGGGCAAATACCGCCGCCGATGAAGCGGACGCAGCTGCGTTAGGCGCCGCGGAAGGCAGGACTAAAACCGCTGCCGAAAATCAAAGCAAAAACTGGACCGAAACCGACAAGGCCTCGTCTGTCGATGCTTCCGCGTTAGGTGACGCCGCCGAAGCTAACGAGACCTTCTCGGCTAATGCTTCCGCACTTAACGACGCCGCCGCTTCGGGAGCCGCTGCGGGTATGAAAGCAGGCCTTGCCAAGGCTAGCGGGCGCGCGAAGACGAGCAAGATATTTTTTATCGGCGCTACTTTGCTGATGTTTTGCTGCGTGATCTATCTGTTCTCGCCGTTTTTGATGGTGATCGCAATCGGCGTGCTGATGGCGGTGGCGACTTCGGGTTTGCATGCTAAAGTGACGAAGCTGTGCCGCGGCAGGCGCACGCTAGCCTCGGTGCTTAGCCTGTTTTTGCTCTGCACGCTTTTTTTCGTGCCCTTCATCTACGCAGTGATCGAGATCGCCAAAAATGCCGCGAGCTTCGATATGGCGCGCCTAAACGACGCGCTTAGCTACGTTCATAGCTTAGACATCAGGCTACCCGGGCCTTTTGAGAAATTTGATACGCAGTTTCGTTCGTTTCTAGCGAACCTAGACGTCGCGGGCCTGGCGAAACAGATCATCTCCTATCTCTCGGTCGTCGGAAAGTCCAGCGCAAAATTTATCGTAGATATGGTGCTTATCGTCGTGTTTTGCTTTTTTGCATACCTCTACGGCGAGAGCTTTAAGCGCTTTTTTAAAAAAATTCTACCTGTCGAGCCCGCGCAGATCGATTATATCTTTTCCGAGACGGCAAATACGATGAGCGTCGTGTTTTACTCGACCATCTTCAACGCCGTATTGCAGGGCTTTTTGTTTTCGATCATCGCGGGGATCTTCGGCTTTGACGCGCTGCTGATGGGGGTGCTTTTCGCCTTCTGCTCGCTCATCCCCGCAGTCGGCGGCGCGCTCATCTACGTGCCCACCGCGCTATACGTGCTAGCGGGGGGCAGCACCTCGGGCGCGATCGTGATAATGGCGTATTGCGTGATACTGATCTCGACGCTCGCAGACAGCTTCGTAAAGCCGCTTGTGATCAAATTTATCAACTCGCGCCTAGTCGAAAACCCCGCAAATATCAACGAGATGCTGATCTTCTTCTCGATGCTTTCGGGCATCAGCACGTTCGGGTTCTGGGGCGTGATCCTGGGGCCTGCGATTTTAACGCTATTCATCGCGGTGCTAAATTTATACGACTATCTAAAAAAGATAGAATTCGAGTAAGGCTTGCGTCGCTGGGCGCTTTTAAATTTATGAAAATGCCTCCCGTAAAGCGCAATGCCCAGCATGCCCTTGCGGCCCTTGTGCCCTCGCGTCATAAATTTTAAAATTTAGCTTCGGCGCAGAATTTCTACGCCTAGAAATTTTAAAATTTATGATTTTATTTTGAAATTTAAAAACCCTCTGCGCGCCGCAAAGCCCATGGCCGAACGAAGGGCTGCGATACTAGAGAGTAAATGCGCGCGATAAATTTAGCGTGTTTGACGGCAGCCTGAGCTCGCTCGATGTTCATTGCGCTGCATCTCAAGCTGTGCGCGGAAGTAGTTTCTGCCGGCGGTAGGCGCCCCGGTCGCCGTATTTTTATAGCAGCATCCCAAGCAGACGGGCCGGCGGCTTTATAAGCTGTGGCGTCGGACGGCAGTCGCTACGGCACTGCCTTTTATGCGGCGTCTGATTTTGGTGCGGCATGTTTTTTTATGCGGCGCGAGACATTGCACTGCGTAGAAATTCTATAAATTTATCCGTCCGTCGCTTTTTGAAATTCCGCATCGTCGCGGGGGCTTAGCTGCAGATTAAAATTTCACGGACGAACGAAATGCGGCGGATCAAAAGTGTAAAATCGACTAGGAGCGTAGAGATACAAAACAGATTAGAAACGGCGAAAGCGAGTAGGAAAATTTTTAAATAGCACGAACAAAATTTATGCGGAACATTTTACCGAGTAGCGCAAAGCCCGCCAAAAATAATAAATTTAAGCGAAAAGCGCGAATATAGCGGCGGCGCTTTAGACGCGCACCTTGCCGCCGTATTTGATCTCGCTCGCGTCCATCTCCTCTAGCTCGCGCATGATCTGTTCGCCGTTATTTGCGCTTACTGCGGCGATGTCGCTCTCTAGCTCGCAGTAGGAGTAGATCATCATAGCTTTTTCTACGCCGGAGAGAGCCTCGATAGCACGGAACGCGGCGATCTCGCCCTCAAAGCTCTCCGCGCTAATGGTGGCTACCGCCTTGCTGCCTTCGCACGCGACGAACTCGCAGCCCTCGATGTCTTGCAGAGCCGCACGAAGCGCCGCTTCGTCCGCACCTGCGCCCAGATAGATCACTACGCTTGAAATATTCATTTTATCTCCCAAAAATACACGTATCTGTTGTAACCCGAGCCCGCTAAATAGCCGCTCGTGAATAGTAGGTAATTGACGACGTCTCTTTGCAGCTTGATCTTTTGTATGATCTCGCCGCTTTTGTCGATGACGTTTATGCCGTTGTTGACGCTAAAGGCGCCCCGCTCGTCGCTTAGCGCTACGGCAAAGACGGCGAAGCGCGCATTGAAAAATTTATGAAATTCGCCGCTTTCGTAGTAGCACGATCTTTCTTTATCGTTCGATCCGCTCATCATCCGATCGCCGAGCAGCGCTACGGAGTAGATGCCGTCTTTGTGGAGGGATTTTTGCTTTACGACCTTTCTCGCGCCCGCGTCGAAATAAAACACGATACCGCCCTCGCACGAGATTAGCAGCGTCCCCGTCGCTCGCTCGTAGGTGCTGCCGCCCAAAGACGCGATAGTGAGCTTTTGCTCGAAAACGACTTTGCCGCTAGGCAGGTCGAAGTATAAAATTTCGCTTCCGAGCCCTAGCAGGATCAGCGTGTTTTCGTCGTAAAAATAGAGGTTTTTGATGCCCGTCATCGGCAGCTTGTAGTGCGTAATCTCGCCGCCCGCAAAGACGCCTAGCATCTTCTCGAACGCATCGCCGTTGTATAAAAAGGCGTATCGCTCGCCCAGCTTATCGACGTCGAAGATACTGGCGCCCACCGGCTCGTCTAGGTAGTTTTTGGACGGCGCTAGCTCAAAAATCAGCGATTTTTCTGCGTAAATTTTATCCGTGCCGTTCGCACTCTTCGCGTCTGTGCCTCTGCCGCTTACACCCGCACCGTCTGCGCCGCTTGAAATTTTATCCGCGCCTGTGCTGTTTGAAATTTTATCCGCGCTCGCGGCATCTTTTGCTTGGATGCCGCTTTCTTTTGCGCTTGCCGCATTCGGCGCCCCCTGCGTTTCGGACGTAGCAGGCGCTTCGGATCGTGCGTGAGGCGCCGTTTGGTGCAGGCTGATCCTATACAGCTTGCCGTCGTCGAGCCCAGCGTAAATTTCGTTTCCTATCTTTTTTAGCACGGCGACGTTCGCGCCAAGCTCGAGCGTAAAATCCGCATCCGCCTTAACGGTCGCGTTTTTCGCTGCGAGTGCGTTTTCTTGCGCGTTCGCAGGGGGCTTTGCAAAACAAACGCAAAAAGCGCAAGCGGCAATCAACAGCGACGCTAAAAATTTCATCGCGTGCTCCTACTCGACCTCGGCGCCTTGATTTAGCGTATCCAGGAGGTTTGACGTAGAATTTGCGTCGTTGTAACGGCTAAAATCGGCTTCAAAGTTATTTTTTACGAGCGGATTTGCCTGCGCCTGCGGGACGTGACACTGAGTGCAGTTGAAGCGCTGCTCGGCCAGGGTACCGTTTAGATCCGCACCGGTGCGAAAATCCATGAGGTGGCTTTTTGGGATCGCCGTCGAGCCGATATCTTTGGCAAATTCGGGCATGTGGCAGGTGACGCACATATTATTGTCCGTCGTGATCGGCACGAGCCCCTCTAGGCTGTGCGGTATGAGCGGCGGGGCGTTTTCGAAGCTGCGCTCTATGTTTTGAGCGGCGCCCGGAGCGTCCTCGCTATATTTGAAATCGGGCAGAGGGTTTTTATTTTGCGCCGATTCCTCTATGTCTTTTATAAAGCCCATGCTATCGGCGTCTATGGATGCCGTCTTGTCTGCGGCAAATAGCGCCGCACAGCATGCAAGAGCCAAAATCGTTTTTTTCATTTTTTCACTCCTAATATACTAAAATTTAACGCATCGTCGTCGCATACGTCGATGCAGCGCCCGCAGCTGATACACTCGCTGCTAACGCGCCCGTTTTCGCGCCCGATCATCTTGAGCACCTGCACTTCGGGGCAGACCGCTTTGCATTTGCCGCACATCGTGCATTTATCAACCTCGTGGCGAACGCGAATGACGCTAAAAAAGCTAAGCGCCGCCCAAAATCCGCCGAGCGGGCATAGCCGCGAGCAGATCGTGCGCTCGCCTGCAAAAATTTCAAACAGCACGATCAGCAGTGCGATCGCAAAGGCGCTCGCACTCAGCGATATGACGGCGCGCGCGAAAAGCGAGATAAAATTTACGCTCTCAAAGGCGGCGATACCGAAAGCCCCGCTGCAAACAAGCGCTAACACCGCTAGGGCGTAGCGAGCCTTGCGGCTTACGTTTAAAATTTTAGTGCGCACGCCGAGTCTCTTACGAAGCCATGCCGCAAGATCGGTCAGTAAATTTATCGGGCATACCCACGAGCAGTACGCTCGCGGTGCGACAAGCGCATAAAAAGCGCTCACGACGAGCGCTCCGAAAATCGCGCTAGAGCCCAGCGATAGGCTAGCTAGCAGCATCTGTAGGACCGCGAACGGATCGCTTAGTCCGATCTTTTCAAAAAGGCTCGAGGAGCTTAAATTCCCTTTTAAAATTTTAGAAAAAAAGCCGTTTTCACTCGCCGCCTTAAACGCGAAATTATTTCCCAAAATAAATAGCGCTAGGATTAAAATTTGCACGAGGCGCCTTAGGACGGTGTATTTCATCGCTCCGCCTCCTGCATCAAATCATCGCTATTTAGATAATCCTTGCTCTTTTGCGGATCGAGCTCAATCCGCGTGCCTATCTCTTTTAGCCTCTCGTCGTCGCCTTCGATCCAGCCTTTTACGTAGTTGTCGTTCGCTTCGCCTATGACGCGCTCGCGCTCTACGATGCTGATCGCCGCCTTTTTCGTGACGCAGGCAAACTCGCATTTGCCGCAGCCCGTGCAATGATCGCTATCGACTACGGGCACGAGCAGAGCGTGCTTTTCGGTGCGATTGTTGTGGCGGTAGTCTATCCTGAGCGCCTTATCCATCACGGGACAGTTTCGCACGCATGCATCGCACTGAATGCCCGCATAAGCGATACAGCGCTCGGCATCGATCACCGCAACGCCCATCTTGGATAGACGCACGTTAAGCTTGTCGTCTTTGCTGACCAAACTTTTATCTAGCGCGTCGCTCGGACAGGCTACGACGCAGGGTATGTCCTCGCACATATAGCACGGAATTTCGCGCGGTATGAAAAAGGGCGTCCCGTTTGCGATGCCGCTATCGCAAAAGCTCGCGAGCTTGAGGGTATCGAACGGACAGGCTTCTGCGCAAAGTCCGCATCTTAGGCATTTGCTAAGAAATTCTTTCTCGCTTAAGGCTGCGGGAGGGCGTATGCGAGCATGCTCTACGCCGCTTGCCGTCCCGAGCCCGAGCGTGCCTACGCCTAGGGCTAGGGAGAGAATTCCTAAAACCTCGCGCCTATCCATAGCCTATGCCTTGTAAATTTTAACCGCGCATTTTTTATAATCGGTCTCCTTTGAAATAGGGCAGGTGTGATCGAGCGTGACGCGGTTGATATAAACTTTCTCGTCGAAAAACGGCACGAAAACGAGCCCAGCAGGCGGGACGTTTCGTCCGCGAAAATCCACGCGCGCCTTGATTTTACCGCGGCGGGACTCGACCCAGACGATCTCGTTTTGCTGCACGCCGATCTTAGCGCCGTCGGTTTCGTTCATATAGCATAGCGCCTCGGGCACCGCACGATAAAGCTCCGGCACGCGCATAGTCATCGTGCCGGTGTGCCAGTGCTCTAGCACGCGACCCGTGCATAGCCAGAAAGGATACTCCTCGCTCGGCACCTCCACGGGCTCCATATACGGACGGAAGAAAATTTTAGCCTTGTTTGCGAGGCTTGTTTTTTCATCCCCCGAGGTAGCGCTTTTTAGATCGCCGCTAGGAAGGGCCGCTTTGGCGTTGCCGTAGAAGGCGAAGTCGCTATCGGGAGCCGCTTTTTTGGCATACGGATCGTACTGGGTATTAAATCTCCACAGCGTCTCTTTTCCGTCCACGACGGGCCATCTAAGACCGCGCACGCGGTGATAGGTATCGAAATCGGCCAGGTCGTGTCCGTGTCCCGCGCCGAATTTGCGATACTCTTCCCAAAGGTATTTTTGGATGAAAAAGCCGTAGCCTTTAAATTCTTTACCGTCGCTTCCTATGACATTTCGCGCATCCCCGCTTACCTCGGAGTTGTCAAAGTCCGACATGATCGGATCATTTGCCGCGTAGGCCTTAGCTTCCGCGTTAGCAAAAAGCGCTTCAAAAAGCGTGGTCTGCGGCGTGTAGCCAAATTCTGAAATTTTATCTAGGACGCTCGGTAGCGTGAGCTTATCGTTTACCTTCGTCTCGCCCCAAAAATCTTGTAGCGTAAAGCGCTTAGAAAATTCCATCATCTGCCACGTATCGCTCATCGCATCGCCCACAGGAAGGACTTGTTGCCTCCACCACTGCGTTCTGCGCTCGGCGTTACCGTATGCGCCCCATTTTTCGTAGATCATCGCCGTAGGCAGGATCAGATCGGCTACCTTCGCGCTTAGTCCGGGATACGGGTCGCTTACTACGATGAAGTTATCCATTTCGCGCGCTGCGGCGATCCAGTGGTTTGCATTGGCGATCTGCTGCCACGGGTTATTTACCTGCACCCATAGCCATTTTATTTTACCGTCTTCAAGATCGCGCATAGCCTTTACGTAGTGCGCGCCCGGCTTCGGATTTATCGTGCCCTCGGGAAGCTTCCAAATTTTTTCGGAAATTTTTCTATGAGCGGGGTTTGCTACGACCATATCTGCAGGCAGACGGTGAGAAAACGTGCCTACCTCTCTAGCCGTGCCGCAAGCACTCGGCTGTCCCGTTAGCGAAAATGCTCCATTGCCCGGTTTTGCTTGCTTACCTAAGAGGAAATGCACCATGTAGCTTTGCTCATTGACCCAAGTGCCTCTTGCGTGCTGGTTAAAGCCCATCGTCCAAAAGCTAACTACTTTGCGGTCCTTTTCGATGTAGTAATCCGCCAGCTGCTTGAGCTTAGTTTTAAACGCTTCTAAATCCTCGCTCGCATCGCCTTTGGCTAGCTGCGCTACGAAATCGAGCGTATAAGGCTCTAGCGCCTTTTTAAATTCTTCAAAGCCGATGAGCCAGTGCGCGTCCGGTTTGGCTGCGCTTTTGTTTTCCAAAACGTCGCCTTCCTTCATACCTAGATACGCTAGAGTGACGCCTTCTGTTTTGCTAAGAATTTTGGATTTTTGTTTGGCGGCGGTGTCTAGCTCGCTTTTGCGGTATTTTGGATAGTTTATATTCTCGCGCAAACCGTAGCCTATATTTACGGGGCCGGTAGTAAATACGCAGTGCTCTTTGATGAAATTTTCATCGATCATCTCGGGGTGGTTATATACTAGCTCGCGCGCGATGTAGTTCCATATCGCCAAGTCGGTATTGGGGCGGAATATAATTTCGATGTCCGCGATGTTTGACGTGCGAGTAGTGAAGGTCGATAAATTTATTACTTTTACGCGATCCGGATTGCGAAGTTTGTGATCGGAGACGCGAGACCAAAGGATCGGGTGCATCTCGGCCATGTTTGCGCCCCAGGCGATGACGGTGTCAGTCAGCTCGATGTCGTCGAAAACGCCCGCAGGCTCGTCGATACCGAAGGTTTGGATAAAAGCTACGACCGCACTAGCCATGCACTGGCGGGCATTGGGGTCGATATTGTTGGAGCGAAAGCCCGCTTTTATGAGTTTTGCCGCGGCATAACCCTCCGGGATGGTGTATTGGCCGCTACCTAACACGGCAAAGCCCTCGGGACCGCCCTCGCTATAGGCGCGCCTAAAATGCTTCTCCATCTCGTCGAAGGCGCGCTGCCAGCTGACCTCTACGAATTTGCCTTTTTTGTCGAATTCTCCCTTTGCATTTACGCGTAAAAGAGGCTTGGTGATGCGATCCGCGCCGTACATGATTTTGGCGTTGAAGTAGCCTTTGATGCAGTTTAAGCCGCGATTTACGGGCGCTAACGGATCGCCTTTAACCGCTACGATCTTGCCTTCTTTGGTGGCGACCATGATGCCGCAGCCGGTGCCGCAGAAGCGACATGCGGATTTGTCCCATCGCCAGCCTTTTTCGGCCTCATTTTCGGCGCTAAGCTCGCTCGGCAAACTGATACCCGCTACGCTACAGGCAGCCGCCGCCGCAGAATTTTTAATAAAATCTCGTCTGTCCATTAGATTAACCTTTCGTTTGGAATTTAAAATTTCCCTCAAGGCCGTATCTTACCATAAAAAAATAGCTTGACCTTGATTAAGATCTGTCTCTTATACACATCTGACGCTGCCGACGACTAGTCGAGTGT
>CAUUKU010000089.1:0-8570 GCA_963545665.1 uncultured Campylobacter sp.
GAAGATGCCATAGGAACGATAGTGTCGGTAAACTTCACTCAGGCCGGCGCTACTTATACTCCAAACAGCGCTACATTGAATAATAAGCTTGATGATTCGGAGTATAGCGGCATAACCACTAAAATAAATGCTATACCTATGAAAGCGACTATTTCAAATATTAACGGTAAAATCAAGGAACAAATGGTTTATCTACGCGATGGACAAAAAGGTGCATATGCTAGTATGAAAGATGTTATAAACGCTAGCGCTCCAAATGTTACTGAACCTTCTATATATGTAAATAGGCAATTTACGACTTTAACTGATAATGTTTTAAAAGTCTTTATAGGCGAGGGTGCAGGTGAAATAAAAGCCGGCTCCGCTGGACCTATAGGCGGTAGGATGAAACCGGGTAAGGCGGCATATGCAGAATTTAATGCTACCGTTAATACCGGTGCAAAAATTCTTCAAGCTCCGGAAATGCTGCTAAGCTATAAGATTAGTCTAGACGTTGGAACGGGCTCTCCGGTAGAAATTGAGTTGGATGGAGCATCGGAGTTAGAAATTTGCGACGATAAATTATTATCTAAGAGCGTAAACATCCAGCCTTTGGAGGGATTGCAGGTCGTAAATCAGAATTTTAAAAATGATAAGGATGACGATAGGCTATATACTCAAATAGCAGATAAACCGTTTGACGGCAAACTTATCTTTAGGCCGGATTACGAAAGTCACTATTGTAAAAAATATGACTATGACACGGGTAAATGTATAGAATATACGCAGGAAGCGGCAAAATCTAAGTATTTTATTATAGATCCTGCTACCGGCAAACCGAAGTATATCGGTGGCGATAAGAAACTAGAGAAATTTCAACTGGGCGGCAAACTCTTTTTATCGGTTATAAGGGCGAAAAATGCGGCAATGACTTCGGATAAAGTTGATAAAAATCAAAAAAGCGCAGCATACTCGTGCAAAACGGTAACAGATGTACTTAAAATTCCGTTTAAATTAAACGGCGATACTTACTCCATAGATAAGGAGTTGGATTTCCAGAATAAATCCATTTTGGATCTTAAAAATATAGAAATAGGAGATGCATATCAAGGCATAACCTTTATGCTTAGCTATCGCCCGGATGGTCAGGTTAATCCAAATTCTAAAATACCGGATAACAATATAGATGAAGAAGATCCGGTAGAATATTATTTGAAGCTCAAGAAATTGCAGCTTCAACAACAACATGGCTTTTGTTATCCCGGTGAATCATATACATGGTGCAAAGATTTAAGTCAGGCAGAAAGACTGGCTGCGGAAACCGCCATAAAAAATGAATTAACAAAATTGCAAAATGAAATAAAAAAAGCCAAAGATGCATTTGGTATTACTATGTCTAAAGACGGTTCGTTTCACGTTTGCGGTAGCGATAACTTTGTAATCCGTCCGGCATATTTTAATGTAGACACTACTAAGCTAAGCAAATACGGCAAGTTGGTAGATCCAAGAGCCGATGGCGATATAACCAATAAAGGCAATAAAGACGGAAAGACAATCAAGCCGATGGATTTACGCATAGGCGGCGATTATACCGAGAATGCGGATGTATTAGCTCATATGATTTCAGCCAGAAGCTATCAAGGTCACGGCGTGCCTAACTACACTGCTGTTATAGGCGGCGATTTAGGAAAGCAAAAGTACCATCTAAGGACTAGCTATAAAAATTCTGATGCCGACGATACTCAGGATATCTCCACAAAGGTTCGTGGCACCCAGACCTACTTGCGTCCATTTATATCTAATCAATGTGCCGCTCAGGTTCCTACGCAATCTTATTATATAGACAGGAGTGGGGGCGCGAGTACCTTAAAAAGAGGCACGAAGTTAGATGGTTGCTATGGCGGAACTCATGCAAATTACGGCGGACTCGATTACGATAGTGCTACGGGTTCGTATTCTTTCAAAAGAGGTTTGACTGATGCCGATATCAAAAAAGATACTTTCGGCAAAAGCAATACTCTGTGCAAAACGAAGGGAAAAGAGATAAATTTTGACGGAACATATAGGAGAATATGGGACAAAAACGCTATTAGCTTATGGGCCGATTTCAATACAAGGAATATCACCGAAACAAATGGAATAGCTACGTATAAGGCTAAAGGCAACGTAGAGGGCTCTTATCTTTTGACTCAATCCAAAAAAGAGCCGGGCGCTAAAGATTTAACCAATGCAGTCTTATATACCGAGACTATAAATAACGCCAACAATAAAATTTTTAACTATTATAATGTAGGCGATGTTTTAGTTAGCGTGTATGATAATTCATGGACAGATGCCTATGCGGATCAGACATATTCTAAACAATGGAAGAGCGCTAAGTGCATTATCAACTCATCTACTAATTTACCGGACGCTAAAGGCATGGTGGGTTGCGACGTAGGAATGAAAACGGTAGACACGGCAAAAAGCCAAGACCCTAGAGTTTCCGCTACTAATAATAATTTGGTGCTACGCTACCGACCGGATCGTATTAGATTGTCCGTAGTTAGTCTAGATAATGGCGTAACTAGCGGCGTTGGCTCGATTGTGGGTTCTAGAGGCGAAGCGGTAACCGATAACAATATAACCGGTGGGGCATCTGCATTTACATATTTTAACTCCCCCGATGTTGAAAATGATGTAGTTATAAATACCGGTGACGATCCTACTAAGAATTTTGCGATAACTAGGCAAATAAGCCAATTGGCTATGTTAAAATTTAATGCCGTAGCCTATTTGTCTGATAAGATTCATAAAGACGTTATTGCTACACTATACGACGGCAGTATGATTGATGTAGACGGTAAATCGCAAGCTGCTTGCGGATTTGCTAGCGACTTAAATTTTCATTTGACTTTCGGCTTTGATTGTGCTAGCAATAATGCTGACGGACGTTGTTCGAAAAGTACAAATTTTAACACTACCGGTGCCACAACTAAGTATGTGCCATATCCTAGAAATAAGACGATAGAATACACTATTCCAAGTGGCACTCAGTTCTTTGCGACAAGTGGCGTTGAATGCCAAGGCGCTAGCGGATACGATAGTAGATGCTATAAGTACAATACCAGAACTGTAAGCTTTGATGGAAACAACTTGGATGAGGCGACCAGCGGTACAGGGTTTGGATTGCCGCTACCGCTTAGATATGCCATTAACTATTATACGGATGCTACTTTAAGGGGAGGGTTGATCAACAGGCTTCAGACGAGCGATGCAAATTACGACCCAAAATCACCACAGTTTAAGATTAAAGCGCTCGGCTTTAAAGAGGGACAAACTCCAGGCTCTACAGTGTATTTTAACTTTGCTAGAATGCAAAAGTCTCCTGGTAGACCGGTGCTAATTTATGCGAGCGATTTTGATGTATTGAATGATAGCACTTTAATGACTTTGGGAGAATTCTGGCCTTCTAAATTTAACAATAAGTATGATGCTATAGCAGACGCCTCTTCCGAGAATTATGATCAGAAAAATATCAAAACATCAAAAGAGAATTTTGATGCCTTTGTAACTAGAAAAGTTGCGGAATATAAAGCATCGACTAATAAGACGATAAGTAAAAGTGAGTACATAAATATTGCAAACAGCAATACCAAATCTTATAAAAACGGCGAAATCACTATTACCGATTATAGTGATAATGTCGGTACCTATGCTTATTTCGTCTACGGCAAGGTTCATGATAAGAGCGATGGTGCAGTAGAGTATACGATTAAGAGGCAAAGAACCCTAACGGTTCCTATCCTTAATCAAATATATTGCGGTAGAACCGATAGATGTGCTAATATGCCTGCTCCAAGCGCAGCTCTTGATTATGAGGCTCCGAGGTCTAATATATTCACCGTACTTGCCAATGCAGATAATACCTTGACAGATTTTAGCCGCTTTGTTACGAATACCCAAAAGGTTCCTAACGATATAAGATTTGAATTCGTAAGCAGATATAATGCAATACCTTCTAAGGGAATAACTATCGACAGAAGAGGCGTCCTAGCGTCCGGAAAAGAAATTATGACTTTAAAGGCTAGTGATGTGGGTAGAACTACTGTGCGAATAGTTGCGGCTCCATGGTTAATCTATACTCCTAACGGCGGCGATGTGTTGATGAGGACTCTGCCTGCAGCGACTGGCGATTATGCAGCAAAATATACGAGCGCAGGCGTTCCGCAATATTATAATTATTTCTTGGTTAACGTATCGAACGTTTTGGCAGATCAATGGGGCGGCGAAGGTCAGGTTAAATCAGGCAAAGAAGACGATGTCGGTTCTTTCGCGGGAGGTAGCGATTCTTCAAATAGCACTAGCGATACTTCGACTAGAATTCTAGATACCGGTAACGCTCGCGATATTTACAATCAGCGAATCGATTGGTAATCCACGCGCTTCTCGCTAAATTTAAAGGCTAACCGAAAGGTTAGCCTTTTTTTATGGCCGAGTTTTAAAATTCCAAATTGCTCGTCGGCGGCGATAAGTCCAAAGTAAGCATGGGATTTTCACTGGGCCAAGCAAAACTTTGCTGCAAAATTTAACTCAAAGCCCGCCAAAAATTTTCACGCAAAATTCCATCCAAATTTTCTACCCCTCATTTACCCGTTTTTAAATGAAATTTCGGCACAATGCGGCTTAAAATTTCATCAGGAAAGCCACTTGAAAACAAAAAATATCAGAAATTTCAGCATCATCGCGCATATAGATCACGGCAAATCCACGCTCGCAGACCGCCTGATCAGCGAATGCAACGCCGTCGAAGCGCGCCAGATGAGCAGCCAGATCATGGACACGATGGATATCGAAAAGGAGCGCGGCATCACGATTAAGGCGCAGTCCGTGCGGCTAGAGTACGAGCTTGGCGGCGAGAAATACGTTTTAAATTTGATCGATACCCCGGGCCACGTGGATTTTAGCTACGAGGTCTCGCGCTCGCTGGCTAGCTGCGAGGGGGCGATCCTCGTCGTGGACGCGAGCCAGGGCGTGCAGGCGCAGACCATCGCAAACGTCTATATCGCGCTACAGCACAACCTCGAAATCATCCCCGTGCTTAATAAAATCGATCTGCCCGCCGCCGATCCGCAGCGCGTAAAAGAGGAGATCGAGCACGTCATCGGGCTTGATTGCAGCAGTGCGATCGAGGTCAGCGCCAAAATGGGCGCGGGCATCAAGGAGCTTTTAGAGGCGATAATCACTCGCATCCCCGCGCCCAAAACGGACGACGCCGCGCCGCTTAAGGCGCTCATCTACGACAGCTGGTTCGATAACTACCTGGGTGCGCTCGCGCTTGTTAGGCTCTACGACGGCGTGCTGAAAAAGGGCGACGAGGTCTATATCATGGGTAGCGAGAACCGCCACGAGGTGCTTGATCTGATGTATCCCAACCCGCTTGCGCCCGCCAAAACCCGCGAGCTTAGCAGCGGCGAAGTGGGCATCGTAGTAATGGGGCTAAAAAACGTCGCCGACGTGCAGGTGGGCGATACGATCACGCTTTTTAAGAAACGCGCCGCCGCGCCGGTGGGCGGATTTGAGAAGGCAAAGCCATTCGTGTTTGCGGGCATCTATCCCGTGCAGACCGATAAATTTGAAGATCTGCGCGACGCTTTGGATAAGCTGAGCCTAAACGACAGCTCGCTTAGCTACGAGCCCGAGACCTCACTCGCGCTAGGATTTGGCTTTCGCGTCGGGTTTTTGGGACTACTGCATATGGAGGTCGTGAAGGAGCGGCTTGAGCGCGAGTTTGATCTCGATCTCATCGCCACGGCGCCGACCGTCACATACGCCGTGTATCTCACGGACGGCTCGTGCGTGCGGATACACAGCCCCAGCGAGCTTCCGGCGCCAAATTTCATCGAGCGTATCGAGGAGCCCTACGTCAGGGCGACCATCATCACTCCGAGCGAGTTTTTGGGCAATCTCATTAGCCTTTTAAATTTACGCCGCGGCATCCAAACCAAGATGGACTATATCACGCCGGAGCGCGTCCTGCTCGAATACGACGTGCCGACAAACGAGATCATAATGGACTTTTACGACAAGCTCAAATCCTGCACCAAGGGATATGCGAGCTTCGATTACGAGCCGATCGATTACAGGCGCGGCGATCTAGTCAAGCTCGATATCCGCGTCGCCGGCGAAGCAGTCGATGCACTCTCGATCATCGTGCCCACCTCAAAGGCCGAATCCAAGGGGCGCGACCTCGTCAAAGCGATGAAGGAGATCGTGCCGCGGCAGCTTTTTGAAGTCGCGATCCAAGCGAGCATCGGCAACAAGATCATCGCGCGCGAAAACGTCCGCGCCATGGGCAAAAACGTGACCGCCAAGTGCTACGGCGGCGACATCACGCGCAAGCGCAAGCTGCTCGAGAAGCAAAAAGAGGGCAAGAAGCGCATGAAGGCGATCGGCAAGGTAAATTTGCCGAGCGAGGCGTTTTTGAGCGTGCTGAAGATCGATTAAATTTTATGCTTGAGCGGGTGATCTAAATTTCATCTTTTGCCGCGCGGCCGTAAAATTTGCTTTTAAATTTTGACGATCGCTCGGGCGGCTTAAATTTAGCGGCTCGTCGTTCGGTATGAAATTTCGTCTTTAAATTTCACTATCTCAAGAGGCGATTTAAATTTTATGACTGCACGGCTTTTAAACTCTATCGCTCGCCGTCCGAGCTGATACATTCGCTGCTGCGCGCCCGTTTTGCGCCGCTTTAAGTTCTATCTGGGCGGCGTCCTGCTATGAAATTTTATCCGCCGCGACTTTATAAAATTTGATTAAATTTTCCTGTGCGCCGCATGAAATTTCCATAGCGCAAGTGTTTTATAATAAAGCGGCGTATAAGAGGGCGAAGCGATAAATCCCGCAAAAGCGCTAAATTTATCGGCGCGGCAAAAGGAGAAAAATGAAATTTTTAGACCTCCTAGGCGTGGATAGAGCAGTTTTACCGATCTGTTTTCGGCATGTTTGGTGCGGCGCAAGGGTGCAAGAGGCGGGCTCGAAGCTGATCGTAAAGGGCAGGCGCCGGTCTGTGGATTTTGAGCGCGGCGAGATCAGTTTCGGCGATGATGCGCCGCGCGCTATCTGGTATATCCGTAGCGAAGCAAGCGGCAGCCGCACGTGGCTGTGGGGGTACGAGAACATAAACCGCCTAGGTGAGCGGCTGCTTACCCTTGCGCGAGATGTGCGCGACTTCGGCTTGCGGCACGGGCTAGCGCAGCTTAGCACGCCCAAACTTGCTCTAAGCGCGATTGCGTGCGGATTGTCGCAGGAGCCTGCAATCTACTACCGCTGTCCGCACGCAGGCGGAGCGGCGTTTGTGGCGTTTGCGGCGGGCGAGTGTGTGAGCTCCGAGGCCGCGATCGTAAGCGGCATGGACGCAAGCGAGCTCATCTCTTTGGCGCGGGATTACATAGGCGCATTTCAGTTAAATCACGCCGTTTTATCGGGGGCGCTTTTACTTAGAAACGGCACGAAATTCAGCGAAGCGGCGGGCAAGATCGTGGCAAATTTTAAAAATGACGCAGTCTTTTCGTTCGATAATTTGGGGCGGTTAAGCGAGGTGAAGTTTGCCGTATAGGGTCGCAAATATCGCGCCGTGCATTTGCGGCTTTGAAATTTACGCCGTGAAATTCTGCTTCGTAAATTTTATATCTTAAAATTTTCAGCCTTAGAATTTTGCTCGGTAAAATTTAGATGGCAAAATTCCGCTACCGGGGTCGCGCCCAAACTTCTAAATTTTAAATCAAAATCAGCCGCCGTCGATGTCGAAGTCAAGATGCTCTTTGAAATAAGCGCGCAGCCTGCGGCGGTCGTTGCGGCCGGGCGTGATCGCAAACCACAGCACGCGGTCGTTCAGATCCTTGCCGCGGATCAGTACGGTGTCGCGCAGCAAGATGTCGTGAAAGTCGCCGTTTAGCCGCCACGACGAGAGCGCCTTGGCGAAGAAAAAGATCGCGACGCCCGCTATCAGCATCACGCACGCCATGCCTACGCGCTCGCTGATAGCCACGCCGATCAGCCACAGCACGATTATCGATGCATACGTAAAGTTCAGAAATTTCTCGTATTTTACGTAGCGGGAGTGGCTAAGCGCCGTGTAGTTCGTGCAGGTGCGCAAAAAGCCCGGAGTAAGCCTAACGTAGTCGATATTAAAGAGCAGAATTTCGTTCTTGCGCGCGTCCGAGACGAAGGTTATCGCGTGGTCGTTAAATTTAAATAGCCCGCCGCCGTCGCGCCCCTGATACCAAGCTGCGCTCGCGACAAAAGTCACCAATAGCCCGCCGCGCATGTTTTCATTCTCAAAAAAAATTCTAACCAAATCAAATCCCATAAAAACGGCGTAAAAAAACACGAAGACCATCATCGCGATGACGAAGATCACGATGAACGAGTTGTCGTTTTTGACGCTAAATCCGCCTGCGCTCGTGGTTCGTGCGCCGCGGCTGCGAAGGGCGGCTTTGTAGTCTTCGGTAGTAAAAGTAGGCATAAGGCCTCCTTTCTTTCGGGCTTGCGAAACTCTTTGCGCCTGTCTCTTATACACATCTGACGCTGCCGACGACTAGTCGAGTGTA
>CAUUKU010000090.1:0-8372 GCA_963545665.1 uncultured Campylobacter sp.
CTACACTCGACTAGTCGTCGGCAGCGTCAGATGTGTATAAGAGACAGAAACCGAAACGATGAATGTTTTAGTAATAGGAGCCGACGAAATCACCCCGATAAAGGCGGTTTTGAGAGATCTAGGCGCTAGCAACATCGAACACTGGGATGCGCGGAACGAAAACCGCGTCAATCGCAAGCCGATCCCGCTGGGGACGGATTGCGTGGTGATGCTGACGAGCTTTTTGAACCACAACACGATGAAAAAGATCAAAGGCGAAGTAAAAAAGCGCAAAATCCCGCTCGTATGTGCTAAAAGGAGCGTCAGCTGCGTGTTTTGCGAGTATTGCAAGGTGTTTAATCTCAATCAGGAATTCGGCTGCCCTTGCGAAGAATAACGCCCCCGGTTTAACTAAATTTCAAATGAAAAATCCGAATTTAGACGCAAATTTCGGTTGCGAAGGGCAGGGCGTCGCCGCCGGGTTTTGCGAGCGCTCTAGCGAAAAATTCGGCTTTTTGGGTCATTGCGATTTTATCCCCGCCATTTTTAGGGATCTGCCGAAGGAGCAGATCGCGGCGATCTTTCTTACGCTTTATAATTTTGACGTTGGTGATGCGTTTAAAATCCCGTTTTCGTGTGCGAAAAACTGCACGAGCTTGCGTGAAATTTTTGAAAATTTCATCCGCGAAAGCTTAAGTGCAAAGCCGCTAAGCTTCAAAAAGACCGCCGAATTTTGCATCGCTTCGAATTTGATCCTTCAGGCTCATTTTCAAAACAAAATCTGGCCCGCGCTAGCGAAGGTCTGTGCTATGAAGGCCGCGAGACTAGCCGCTTTGCTTCAAAACGGCGTCGTACTGGACGGGGCTGAGGCGTTCGGTAATTTCGTCTTGGATAAAATTTCGCGCAAAAATCAAGACGCGCAAATATGCCTAAAGGACGAGATGATCCTCGTGCGAAAGTGCGGCAGGCGGCTTGGAATTTTTCCCTATTTCAAGCGGATCGACCCCAAAAACGACCGCAGCTTCGATGAGGATATCCAAAGGGCGAGCTTGAGCAAATACACGGATTTGGCTGACGCGATCTATCTCGTCTATCCGCAAAATGCCGACTTCAAGCACCACGTGGAGGTAAAAAGCGGCGATTTTAAGGTAAATTTCATTATGAAATTAGTACCATACGCGATAAACAATAAAATTTTTTGAAAGGATTTAACATCAAATGGTAGGAATTATTTTTGGAAGCTCGATGGGCAACACCGAAGACGCCGCGAAGCTAATATCGGCAAAGCTAGGCATCGAAAACGAGCTAAGAAACGTCGCGGATATCACGCCTGCCGACCTCGACAAATACACGGCGCTCATCATCGGAAGCTCTACGTGGAACGACGGCGAGCTGCAAGACGACTGGGAAGGCTTTGATTTTTCGGCGCTAAACGTAGCGGGTAAGACCGTGGCGATTTTCGGCATGGGCGACAGCTCGAGCTACAGCGACGCGTATTGCAACGCGATGGGCGAGCTGTACGATAACTTCAAAAAAGCAGGCGCAAAGATCGTAGGCGCGGTATCTACCGACGGATACGAGTTTGACGAGAGCAAGGCCGTAGTGGACGGCAAATTCGTAGGTCTTGCGCTCGATAACGACAACCAAAGCGACCTCACCGAGAGCCGCATCGAGGCGTGGATAGCTCAAATCGCCCCCGCATTCAAATAAACTCCTTTAAATTGCCGCGGAGTGTGCGCTTCGCGGCACCTTTAAATTTTAAAATTTACACCTTGCGATCTGTACGCGCCGCCGCCGGCAAGCTTTTATAAAATTTAAACTTGAAATTTTAAATTTTAATCTACGCGGATTAAAGGCACATCTGCATTACGCCTAGGCTAGACGGCGCATTTTGTCGCGCATCGTTGAACGCTCTTAACTTCAAAACCCGCGCGGATAAAATTTTAAAATTTAAAAAATTTCATGCCGCCCCGTTTAAAATTTTAAACATCGATAATCCCTCAGTTTCGCATGGCGACCGATAAACTTTGCGGCATCGAAGCACCGCACTCGCGATCTGATGCGTCGCTACTCATTGAAATTTATAGACGCGCGGCTTGGCGCCGCTACTCGCTGAAATTTACAAACGCACGGCTTGACGTCGCTACTCGCAGGAGCCAAACGTAGCTTCGGCACGGTAAATTTCAAACAAAACCCGCTTTAAATTTCGTGCTGCGCTAAAGGTTTGAAATTTCAAGTGTGTCTTTTACTGTACTAACAGAGCTGCAGAATTTCATCTGATTTTCTTATTCGGCAAGTAAAATTTTATATTTCACCCCCGTGACTACTTGCGGACTGGCGTTTTAAAGCATACGCTGGGGCGGTCATGATGCATGTACGCACACGGACATATAGAGCGCGTTTGTTTTGTAATCCTGCGCGGCAAACACAGCGTCTGCGGATTCATATACGCGTAGTTTGTTGCAGTTCCGTTGAGTTTACTGTGCGAGCTCTGCCGCATAATTTTGTTGTAGCGCTCTAAGGCGATCGCCTTGCCATCCACCTTCTACCTGGCCGAATAAAGCACTTTTGCGGCACCGATTAGCCACCGCCGTTTGCCTAGTCCTTAGTGATGAGAAGTGGTTGCTTTTTGCCGTAGCTTTGTATAAGCCGGATTGTTTGGATGCGGCGCGAAAACAATTTGTATATCCACCCCCTTAACCATCAAAGAATACAACGTCTCTATTCGCCGCCAAGAAATATGAGTCGCGGAGGGGGCTACTCTTGTTATCGCTAGGCCGTCATAACAGAGGCGCCTCCGTTTCATCTTCGCGCTTTTAATCGGCTAGCCGTCATAGCGATACAGAATTTTAAGTATGCAGGTTAAAGCGCCCTTGAAATATTAATAAATTTTAAAATTTAAAACGTGTATTTGGATTTTTGAAGCAAACGAGTAAAGCTACATAGCTGCTTAATTTAATCGAGTGCTGAACCCTACCGAGCTTCTAGTATCGCGATTTTGTTGATGTAATCGGCGAAATTTAGATTTATCAAATTTGTTTTGATGAAGATGCGCGTGAAAATCACGTAGCCTATCTCGTTGCTAAGCGTACCGTCGGAGTAGATGAAAACGTTGGTGAGAAACTCGCTATTTTCGGATTTATAGAAGGTCTCGATCTGAAAATTTAAAAGCTCGTAAAAGAGCTCGTCCGCATCGTTCATCGCAGCCTGCATCTCCTCGTCGATACGCATTATATCGGCATACAGCACGCGTTCTTGATTAGCGACGACGAAACATGCGCGGTTGTTAAATTTCAGCGCGAACATCGCCATGTTTTCAAAATCACTTTGATTTTTCAGCAAGAAATATAAAATTTTAAACAGGCTGGTGTGCGAGCCAAATTCGATTCCAAAGGCCTCATCCGCTGCCTGTGCGCTTGAGCGCGGAAATTCCACGATGAAGCTATCATCGACTTTTTGATAAATGCTATCCTCTTTTGGCTCATAATCGCCGCTAAAATGTACCCTTTGATTTTCATCGTCGATCAGCACGCAGGAGATTAAATTTTTCTCGTTCAGATCCGCAAAGCCCGCCAGCGAGGTAGCCAGATCGTTTTGCTGCGATATGGGGAGGCGGTCGGTCCTTTCGTCCGCGATCCTTCTGCCAAAGCCTAATTTTCTATAAAAAAACTCGCATACGCTAGCGCTTTTAGCGACGCTGAGGAATGATTTTGCTTTGAATAGTGCCATTTTTTCTCCTAAAATCGCAATTATACCGAAACACTATTATTTCAAACTAAAATTTAGCGTCGCGCTCGGCGCTTGCGAAAAGTAGCCGCGCGATCGCCTCCCTGCCTGCTTCGGTACTAAGCCCCGTCAAATTTAGCGGCTCGCTTAGGCTAAAGTTGATCCTCGAAAAGGGCTTGGGTAAGATCATCTCGTCCCAACTTTTAAATTTCCAAAACCTACTCGCTTCGTAATTCAGCGCGCAAACGTCTAAGCTCGCCCGCTGCGCGATACTAACGGCACCGTCGGCGACGCTGTGTATCGGGCCGCGCGGGCCGTCGGGGGTGATGATGACGTCCGTGCCCTTTTTGATCTCGGAAAAGGCGCCGATTAGAGCGCGCGCACCGCCCTTGAAGCTGCTGCCGCGGATCGCGCCGATACTAAAATGCGAGATCACGCGAGTGATGATCTCGCCGTCTTTGTGATCACTGATGATGACCTTGCCGCGCCTTTTGCCGCCGAAATCCCGCAACCACCAGTGCCTATACGCAAAGCTCATCATTGCTAGCCTTCCGTGCCAAAACACGACGACGCAGGGCTTTGCGGGCAGCTTTGTGGGGGTAAATTTAACTCTGCACGTTAAAAAAATGCACCAAATCAGGATGAAAATCAGATATTCGAGCGCGCAGAAAAACAGACGCCCCTTAAGCGATGACTTTTCCATAAAGCGCCATTCTAGCGGCATTTGTGATACGTACTCTGCGCGTCTTGCCTAACAGCTCCTCGCTTCCTTGTGCACAGATCAAAAAATTCGAAAAGCTCCTGCCGCCTACTTGGTTGTTTTCGCGCAGCTCCTCAAAATATACGTCGTAAGCCCTGCCGACCTGCGCCTGCATAATCTCGTCTAAAATTTTAGCGTGAGCGCTTTGCAGCTCGGTCAGCCTCCTGCCTGAAATTTCGCCGTCTAGCGGCTTTAAGTTTGCCGCAGGCGTGAGCGGCCGCGGGCTAAATTTAAAGGAAAAAACCTGCTCAAATCTCACCGTCTTTAGCACCTCCATCGTCTCGGCAAAATCCTCCTCGCTCTCGCTCGGATAGCCCACGATGATGTCGGTGCTGATCGCCACGCCCGGGCAGCTCTTGCGCAGTTTAAGCGCGCGGTCCAGATACCACTGTTTGGTATATCCGCGCTTCATATCGCGCAAAACCTTGCTCGAGCCGCTTTGCAAGGGCATATGCATCGATTTGCAAATTTTAGGATTATTGCAAAAAACGTCCAAAAATTTATCGTCCATATGCAGCGGATGCGGGCTGGTAAAGCGGATGCGCTCGATGCCCTCTATCTCGCTAAGGCGCACGAGCAGGTCGCTGAAGTCGATTTTTTCGTGCGCGCTAGAAAAGCGCTTGCCATAATTATTGACGTTTTGTCCGAGCAAAAATATCTCTTTGGCGCCGCGAGCGGCGGATCTTTCGGCTTCGCGCAAGATGATTTGAGCGGGGATCGAAATTTCATCGCCTCTAGTCTGCGGCACGATGCAGTAGGAGCACTTTTTATCGCAGCCGATCATTATGTTTATGAAGGATTTATATGGCGAGCTCGCAAAATCTCCGAAGGCAAACTCGCTCTCGTCGTAGTTTATGTCGGTGCTGATAAATTTTGGCGTACGTACGGCTTGCGAAATTTTAGATACGTTTCTAGCACCCAGTACGAAATCCACGAATGGCGCGCGTTTAAAAATCTCTCCGCCCAGATGGCTTGCAGTGCAGCCGCAAACGCCGATTTTAGAGCCTCTTTTTCGCGCTTTATCGAATGCGCCGATCTCGCTAAAAAGCTTATGCACGGGCTTTTCGCGCACGGAGCATGTGTTTATTAAAATCAGATCGGCAATGCTAATGTTATCGGTAATCTCGTAATCTTGATCTTTTAGCTGCGCGATAATATGCTCGCTATCGCGCACGTTCATCGCGCAACCTAGGGTCTGGATGAAGAGGAGTTTGCTCAAAGGATATGCACCTCGTACATGTATTCGTTTTCGTTTAGACCGTAGCGCACGAATCTGTGATAAACGCTCAGCCCTTTATTTTCGAAAAATTCCACCAAAGCGATCAGATCTTTATGCGAATTTTCTCTGTCGAAATAGAAAATTTTCTGACCGCTTTTTTGCACCTGCTCCTCTAGCTCCTCCAATTTAACGCTTTTGGGCTTAGCGCTAAGCTCCGTTCTGGCGAGTTTTAACTGCATTGCTGATCCTTTGCTCTTATAGTTTTAAATTTACGATTTTATCGCATTTTACATAATAAATCGTTTAAACAAACTGCAAGGCTAAATTAAGTATAATCGGGCATCTCAGAATTAAAATCCCAAAATTTAACGACGTAAAAGGAAAACTATGGAAAAAGTAACGGATATAATAGAATCTATCGCAAATGA
This sequence comes from uncultured Campylobacter sp., assembly GCA_963545665.1. Classification (GTDB taxonomy): domain Bacteria; phylum Campylobacterota; class Campylobacteria; order Campylobacterales; family Campylobacteraceae; genus Campylobacter_B. Next base: position 6,113 of record CAUUKU010000090.1, read on the forward strand.
AAAGGGTCTTGAGCCCGCCGACGTAAAGGAGCGCGTCAAAACGGCGTTTATCCAAACCGCCAAAAAGCTCTTCGGCGCGGAGTATTCATACGATAGCGACATCGATCCGCAAAGCAAAAAAGTAAAACTTTATCAAAAAATTCAAGTCGTCTCAGACGATGATGAGCGCGCGGGAACGGATTCAAATTTTATCGCTCTAAGCGAGGCTAAAAAGATCGATGCGGGCGTCGAAGCGGGCGATGAGATAAGCTATGACATAAATATCGAAAATTTAGGCCACACCGCATCTCAAGTGCTTGCTAGGGAGCTAAATTACCACATCCAGCGCCTGCTTGAGGAAAAAATTTTTGAAAGCTATAAAAACAAAATAGGCACTCTGATCCACGGCACGGTCACTAAGATCGACGCAGACGAGACGACCTTCGTGGAGATCGAGGATCTAAAGGCCCACATGCCGCAAAAAAACCGGATCAAAGGCGAGAGCTTTAAGGTGGGCGACACGCTCAAAGCCGTTATCAAAAACGTCTATATCGACAAGGCGCAGGGCATCAAATTAGAGCTTTCGCGCACGAGCCCGAAATTTTTAGAAGCGCTTTTAAAATCCGAAGTGCCCGAGATCAAAGACGGTCACGTCGTGATCCAAGCCTGCGCTAGAATTCCGGGCAAGCGCGCCAAGATCGCGCTTTTAGCGCTTAGCCCAAATATCGATCCGGTAGGCGCTACCGTGGGGATCAAGGGCGTGCGCATAAACGCCGTAAGCGCCGAGCTGAGCGAAAATTTATCCGAAGAGGAGAGGAAAAACGGCGGCGAGAGCATCGATGCGTTCGAGTATTCGAACAAGCCTGAAATTTTAATCGCCCGTGCAATGGCACCTGCGATCGCAAATTCCATCAAAATAAGCGATAACAAGGCGCTAGTGTATATCAACTCCGATCAAAAAAGCAAAGCGATCGGCAGGGGCGGCCTAAACATACGCCTCGCATCGATGCTCAGCGGCTACGAGATCGAGCTGATCGAGACGCAGGACGCCGCGGGCGAAAAGAAAGTCTCCACCGAGGAAGGCCTCAAAAATCTCGAAGCGCTTTTCGGCGGATTGTAAAAAGCGCGCGCCTTTAAGCGCTTGCGGGCAGGCGCGGAGATTACGGCGCCAAAGTGCCGCTCGGCGGGCTGCGAAGCGAGGGATGCTATTTGAGCGGCCGCTAAGACCGCCGCGCACTCGACGATGCGTCAAAGTAGCGATCTTGGCCGGCTACAAATACTGCGGCGCATGCCTTTTGGGTGCAAATTTAAAGGCGCGTGCTGCTTTGATAAAATTTGACCTATAAATTTGCGGGGTTAAAATTTTGGCGTAAAATTTACCGACCGAAATCCGCGGCGCAAATTACGGGCTTTAAAATACGACGCGCTTCATTTGGGTCGAAATTTCTGCTGTCGCCGAGACTCCCGCCGCCGAAATCTTTCCCTCTGCCGCCAACTCCTCCGCCGCTTCAATGAATTGCGATGCAAAATTTTAAAAATTCCAAACCCTAAAATTCCATATCGCAAACGCGCCATAAAAATCCGCCGCGCGAAATTTTTAAATTTCGCATATTTAAGATTTCCGAGTACGAATTTTAGGCTCAATTTCTCGCTTCAAAATTTCAAAGCGCAGGGCCCTATAAATCTCGGCCCTTGAAATTTGAAACGAAATTTCGTGCCTCAAATTTGAAATAAAATTCTGCGCGTCAAATCCAAATCAAAACCCCGCACTCTAAATTTAGAGCCGAATTTCACATTGCAGAAATCTAGGCAAATTCGCGCTCGGAATTTCAAATGCAGGCTGGCGCCGGGTCCCTTTTCTATCTTCGCTCGGACAGCTCATGAGCTCGCGAATGGCGCGCAAACTACTCGTCCGTGCGCATCGCGGGCACAAGCCGCCTCTTCGCTTCTTTGCAGATCATCGCAGTCTGATCAAATACGTAAAGCTTGCCGCGCGTCTCATAGGGCGGCGAGAGCTGCATGCCGAGGGCGAGTAATTTTGATCGCATGCGGCACGGATTGGCATCGTCGCTTCATACAAGACGCCGCAAAGCTCACACTCCGGTTTAAAACATGGGGCGTCTAAACTAAAGCCCAAACTCCTAGCGGCCGCCGTTTTCGCCTCTTAAATTTACGTTCGTTTTAGCGACTTAATTTTAAATCCTAAAAACCAACTGCGTGCTTTGCGCCGAGGCGTTGCGCATCTTGAGCAGGGCTTTGCGAACGGACGCTTTCGTATTTA
>CAUUKU010000091.1:0-8362 GCA_963545665.1 uncultured Campylobacter sp.
TACTAACAAAAATTTCTTTAGTTAGCTATTTAAGGATTTAGATGATAGAGTGGATGCAAAAGCATAAGAAGTCGCTTATACCCACCATTTGGGTAAGCACGATAGCTTTCGTAGGTGCTGGCTTCGTCGGCTGGGGCGCGTATGATATGAATGCCAATCGCGCGGGCTCGATAGCCAGAGTGGGTCAAATTTCAATAACAAATCAAGAATTAAATACAAAATATTCCGATCTATATAATAGACTGAGCGCTATGAGCGACGGGCAATTTACGCAGGAGCAGGCTCAAAATATGCATTTGGATCAGATCGCGGTAGATCAGCTGATCGGCGAGGCATATTTTCTAAATTTTGCCAAAGATTTGGGCTTGCGGGCTAACGAAAAGGATGTTGCCGACTTCGTACTAAACTCGCCGAATTTTCAGGAAAACGGCGCGTTTAGCAAAGAGCTTTACGACAACGTCGTAAAAAATTCCGGACTAACCAAAAAAGAATTTGAGCGTAATCTGCAAAAAACGCTAACCCTACAAAAGCTCGGCAAAGCCCTACAAGTCGCTCCCGACGCCAAGATCATCGAGGCATTTGCCGCATCACAGCTGATGCAAGATAAGGTCTCTGCGCAGATCGTATATGCAGATGCTAACGTCACTTTTAGCGACGACGAGCTAAAAAAATTTTGGGAGGGCGAGAAATCGCGCTTCATGACGGAGAAAAAATATACTCTAGGCACCTATTTCGTCGCGCCTAGCAATGCCGACGTGAATGAGACCGAGCTTAGTAAATTTTACGAAGAGCACAGAGGCGAGTATAGAAGTTTAGACGACAAATTGTTAAATTTTACCGAGGCTAAGAATAACGTCTTAAAAGACTACCGAATGGAGCAGAGTAAGAAGTCTGCAACGAAGGATTATTTGGAGATCAAAAAGGGCAAGATCGAAACCAACGAGACGATAGTCGCGACGGCGGAGAATTTTCCTATCGCGGAGATCGAGCTTGCAAAGCAGGGCGACGTGGTAAAGCCCTTTGAGTATAAGGGCGGATTTTTGATAGCTAAGCTTAACGGCATCGAGCAGCCTAGGCAGATGAACTTTGAGGAGGCTAGGGCTTCGGTCGCAAAAGAATTTGAAGAGAAGAAACGCAAAGAATTGCTCGAAAAAAGGGCACAAGATGCGCTAAAAAATTTCAAAGGGACCGATTTTGGCACGCTATCTCTTAGTAGTAAAAATACGACTAAGCTAAGCGATGATGAATTTTATAAATTTCTCATCGAGATGTTCGGCAAGCCTGCCAAAGAAGGAGTCGTCGTATTTGATAACAAAGCCGTGGCGTATAAAATTTTAGAGCAAAACCTAGGCGATAGCGCGGCGATCGATAAAGAAAAAGCGCTCGTCGCCGACAGGATAGCCGCGTTATTAAATTCTAACCTCCAAGACGATCTAACCAAGATGTTAGAAAAGCGTTATAAAACCGAAAGATATTTTAAAGGTAAAGACAGTGAGTGAGTATATTTTAGGTCTAGATATAGGCTCGACTAAAATTCGCGCGATAATCGCTAAAAATGACGGCATTTTTACAGTCTTAGGCGTCGGCGGGGCCGATACTTTGGGGATCAAAAAGGGCGTCATCACAAACATAGAGCAGGCTTCCGCCTCGATCAAACAAGCCGTAAAAGCGGCAGTCAAAGGTGCGGGCAGGAGCTATGATAAAGCCATCATATCGATTTCGGGCTCATACGCTAAAAGCGTCAAATCTCGCGGCGTCATAACCATGGAAAACGAGATCGGTCTAGATGAAATCAAGCGCGCTATGCAGGTCGCAGAAGCTCAGGCTAACGTACCTAGCGACAGCGTAATTTTGCACGTGCTTCCGTATGATTTCAGAGTCGACGAGCAGGAGCATATCGAAGACCCCCTCGGTATGAGCGGTACCCGCCTGGAGGTATCCACGCATATCGTCATCGCTCCCGAAAGCTCGATTAAAAATTTAAAAAAATCAGTCGAGATGGCAGGCGTAAAGGTCGATAACATCGTCCTTTCAGGCTATGCATCCTCTATATCTACGCTTAGTAAAGACGAAAAAGAGCTCGGCGTCGTGCTGATCGATATGGGCGGTGCTACGTGCGATTTGGTCATCCATTTGGGAAATTCCTTACGCTATAACGATGTGGTTATGTTCGGCTCTAATAACGTTACTAACGATCTATCACGCGCGTTACACACGCCGCTTCCGTATGCGGAAAACATAAAGATCACCTACAACGATCTGATTAATCAAGGCAATAGCGAAGTCGAGCTGCCGGCTTTGGGCGATAGCGAGTCGGAAAACCACATAATAAGCCTTGAGATCATCTCTCAAGTCATTCTTGCTCGCGTTAAAGAGACTTTCGATATGATAGCCGATAAGATCGAAAGAAGCGGTTATAAAGATCGCATAGGCGCAGGCATCGTTATCACCGGCGGTATGGCGAAGCTGGACGACGTGCGCGATTTGGCGGCGATAGTTTTTGATAACACATCCGTTAGGATCGCAAGAGCTAAGACCGTAAGCGGCCTACACGAGATCGCCGAAGATATCGGAAATTCTTGCGCATTGGGACTTTGCATGTATGGCTTCGGCGAATTCACCCCTTACGAGATGGATTCTAACGGTAAACTCCGCTACAAGGACGAGGTGATAAATAAAAGTCCAAAGCGAAACGTGAACGAATATTATGAAAAAGAGGTCAGCAAGGCGATAGAAAAAGACGGCGTTAGAGCGGACGGCAGTGCGACTGCGGCTAAGAAGGAGGATTTGAATATCCAACTTCCCAAAAAAGACGGAACAAATTTTTTCAATAAAATTTGGTCGTCTATGAAAAATTGGTTTTAAATTTTAAGCTAAGGAGATACTCGTGAAAGGATATAGTATGGAAGAAAGAAAGGGCATCTACGGTGCCAAGATGAAGGTTATCGGCGTCGGCGGCGGCGGATGCAACATGATAAATCATATGATCCGTGAAGGATTTACCAAAACCGACGTTGAGCTTATGGTGGCTAACACCGACGCACAGGCGTTAGAAAAGTCGATCGCAAATACTAGAATTTTACTAGGCGAAAACACCACTAAAGGCCTTGGCTGCGGTATGGATCCTGCGCTTGCTAAGATGGCTGCAGAGGAGAACTACGACGATCTTAAGGACCGCTTGGACTATTCCGACATCGTTTTCGTGGGCTCCGGTCTAGGCGGCGGTACCGGCACGGGCGCCGCGCCCATCGTTGCAAAAGCTGCAAAAGAGAAAAAAGCGCTAACTATCGGCGTCGTTACTACCCCTTTCGGTTTTGAGGGTAAAAAGCGCATGCGACTAGCCCAAGAAGGTCTTGAAGAGCTTAAAAAAGAGTGCGATTCCATAATCGTTATCCCAAATCAAAATTTATTGAAGATCATCGATAAAAAAACCGGTCTAAAAGACGCCTTTAAGATCGTAGATAATGTCCTATTCCAAGCCGTAAACGGTATGATCTCCGTGATCTTAGAGTCCGGCGATAGCGATATCAACGTCGATTATGCGGACGTCAAAAAGGTAATGACGCACCGTGGCCTAGCGCTGATGGGTATCGGCGTTAGCGAAGGCGACGGCGCGGCAGAGGAAGCGCTAAAAAGCGCGATCCAATCTCCGCTTTTGGACAATACCTCCATCCACGGCGCTATGGGCGTGTTGGTGCATTTTAAGATGTCGCCTGATTGCTCCTTGCTTGAGATAGAATCTGCGATGAATATCATCGAGGATACCGTAGATAATGATGCCGACGTTACATGGGGCACCACCACCGATCCTAAGATGGAAAATAACCGCGTCGAAGTTACTCTCATCGCCACCGGCTTTGAAAGGAGCATCGAGGAAAAAAAGCAAGTCGCCAGCGATAACGTAGCGGATCGCAGGAAGGCGCTTTTAGAGAGCATGGGTCGAAATTCTATCTTTTCTAGACAGAAGGTAAGTAGCGGCGATTTTAACGGAGACGAAACCTACGACGAGCTAGACGAGCCCGCATTCCTACGCAACCAGATGGACTAAATGCGCAGACGAGATAGGCAGCTAAGCGAAGATGAGGCGTTAAAAATCATCGACGAGAGCGAATACGCTACGCTTAGCTGCATAGATGATAGCGGCGAAATTTTTAGCGTGCCTATTTCGCCCGTGCGCGATGCAGACGCCATTTACATCCACGGCGCTCCTGCCGGCACAAAGGCAAAACTCTTTCAAAACGGACGCGCGGTAACGGCGGTTTTTGTTAGCTATAACCGCGTTCCCACCCCAAGCGACGAAGAATTCCGATCTATTGCAAATGACGCGGAAGCGTTAGGATCGAAAGTTTATACGACGGAGTACCGCAGCACGATCGCCGTTTGCGAAGCAAACGAAGTAGAAGATGACGAGCGTAAAATTTACGCCCTGCGGGTACTATGCGAAAAATACACCCCAAACTACATGTCGCGCGTGGAGTTCGCCTCCAAAGCATCCCTAAAACACACTAACGTGTATGAACTCAAAATAAAATCCTTAAGCGCGAAGGCTAAAATTTTATAATGCGTCCAAACTTGCGCTCCCTGCGCTGCATATTGCTTCGCGGGAATTTTTTCTTTCGCATCTTTATGTTTTTGCCCGTCGGCCGCGTTACTCTACTTGCGATCGACATCCGTTTAGGCTCGGTGCGACATCGTTTTTTAACATCGCTATTTGATTTTGGTTATGATCGATTTTTTAAGGAGCGAGATTGAAATTTTTTGTAACCGCCGTGAATACGGAGGCAGGAAAGACATTCGTTACGGCTTCGCTTCTGCGGGCGTTTTTGCAAAGCGGTCGCACCGCAATCGCGCTAAAGCCCGTGCAGACGGGATGCGAGATGAGCGGCGGCAGGCTTGTCGCGCCGGATGTAAGCGAGTATGCTAAAGTAAGCGCAGATAGCGATATCGCTCCAATTTATGCGTTTAAATTTCCTGCCTCGCCGCACTACAGCGCGAGTTTGGAGTGCCGAGAGATCAAGACGGATGAAATTTTAAAATTTATCGACGCTCATTCGGCGCAGTGCGAAATCACGCTGATCGAAGGCGCAGGCGGTATTTTTGTGCCGCTAAACTCGCGCGAGAGCTTTTTGGACGTGATGAGAGCAGTGGGCGCGCCGATCGTTTTGGTCTGTAAAAACGAGCTGGGCGCGATAAACAGCGCGCTTTGCAGCGTCTATGTCCTACGCTCGCACGGGCTTAAAATCGCGGCGCTGGTTCTGAATTTCACCGACGAGAAGGACGAAATTTGCGTATCAAACGCGGCGTATCTGAAAAGCAAGCTCAAAGGCATACCCGTAATATCGCTACGTAAATTCCAAAAGGACGACTTTACGGCAGCAGCGTGCTCTTTTGAAAATTTCATCGCCTCGCTAAATTTTAACGATTCGTCGCAGATGGACGCGGGCGCGGTAAATTTAAACGAAACTGCCACGATAGTCTTGGATGCGTTGCAAAGCGGGCAGAGGGGCGCAAATTTAGATGAAAATTCTAAAAATAGCGATGCTCGCTTTGCTTTGGACACAGCGCAGATCCGTAAACAAGAGGACGAAATTAAAAATAGCCGCGCCGCGCCGCCGCTCATTTGCGCTTTAAACACGGGCCCCATTGATCTAAACTTCGATGCGAAGCATCTTTGGCACCCCTACACTTCCGCGACGTATCCGCTTAAGGCGCACGGCGTGCTCCGCGCCGAAGGCAATAAAATTTACACGACGCAAGGCGCGCTGATCGACGGGATGAGCTCTTGGTGGTGCGCCGTGCAAGGATACGGCAGCGAGGCGTTAAATGCCGCGGCGACCGCGCAGATGAAGGAATTTTCTCATGTGATGTTCGGCGGGCTTACCCATGCGCCCGCGATAAATTTAGGCAAAAAGCTACTCGCGATGTTGCCGCAATTTGATCGCATCTTTTACGCGGACAGCGGCTCGGTAGCGGTTGAGGTGGCATTGAAAGCGGCGATCTGCTATCAGCAAAACGTCTCGCCTAAAAAGAGTAAAATTCTAACCGTCAGAGGCGGGTACCACGGCGATACGTTCGGCGCGATGAGCGTTTGCGATCCGCTCACCGGCATGCATTCGCTATTTAGCGGTATCTTGGCGCGTCAAATTTTTGCGCCGCGCCCGAGCTGTCGCTTCGACGCGCCGTTTGACCCATCTAGCACGGATGAAATTTCTAAAATTTTTAAAGAAAACAAAGATGAGATCGCAGCGATCATCATCGAGCCCGTCGTCCAGGGAGCCGGTGGGATGTGGTTTTACCATCCGAAATTTTTAGACCGTCTCCGCGAGCTGTGCGACGAAGCGGACGCGGTGCTCATCTTTGACGAGATCGCCACCGGCTTTTGGCGCACGGGCAGGGTATTTGCATACGAATACTGCGGCGCGGCGCCCGACATAATCTGCATAGGCAAGGCGCTAAGCGGCGGGTTTATGAGCTTTGCGGCGGTCTTGACGAACGAAAAGATCGCGCACGGCGTGAGCAAAAACGGCGGCGTTTTGATGCACGGACCGACTTTCATGGCAAACCCTCTAGCTTGTGCCGTTTCGCTTAAAAATTTAGAAATTTTATGCGCGCAGGACACGGCGCGAAAAGTCGCGCAAATCCACTCCGACCTGCAAGAGGGCCTTAAGGGGTGCAAGAGCTTAGACGGCGTGGCGGACGTTCGCACCTTGGGCGCTATCGGCGTCGTAGAGATGAAGGAAGCGGTGGACGCGGAGGCGCTGCAGGAATTTTTCGTAAAAAGGGGCGTTTGGATCAGACCCTTTGGCAAAAACATCTATCTCATGCCGCCGTTCATCACGCCCAGAAGCGATACGCAAGCGCTTTGCGAAGCGATCCGCGATGCGGTAAAATTAAAAATTTACAAAGGATAAATGTGCAAATTTTAATCGTTTTTATCATATTTCTACTTTTGCTAGGCTACTTGGAATTTCGTAAAAAGACCGCTCTTGAGGGGTTTTTAGTCGCAGATAGAAAGGCGAGCGCTTTTGAGATTGCATTTTCGATAGTCGCCACCTGCGTGGGCGGCGCGGCTACGATCGGCGTGATATCAAATATGCAAAAGTACGGGTTTGCGGCGGTTTGGTGGCTCTTTAGCGGCGCGATCGGACTGATGATTTTAGCGATTTTTATTGCGAAAATTCTACGCGCGAGCAAGGCGCTGACGTTCGCGCAAGTCGCAGAAATTTTCATCGACAAAAGAGCCAGGCTCGTTAGCGCGGTCATCATTTGCGTGGCGTGGTGCGCTATTTTGGCGGCGCAGTTTAGCGCTAGCGCGCGCATACTCTCGGCGTTTGATCTAAATTTCAACTCCTCGCTGCTCATCGGCGGCGCGGTCATCGTCGTTTATACGATTTTGGGCGGGCAAAGAGCGGTCATCAGAAGCGACGTGTATCAGTACGCCATCGTAATCGCGGCGTTTTTGGCGGTTTTGCTCTGGCTGAATTCCAATTCGCCGCAGGTGTTTGAAAACGTAAATTTCACGCTCAAAAATGACGCCTTCGGATACGACAAGATCGGATATTATCTGTTGGTCATCGGCGCTAGCTACGTGATCGATCCGATGCTATTTTCTAGAATTTTAAGCGCAAAGGACGAGCGCGCGGCGATCCTAGGCACCGTCTTCGGTGCGGTCGCAGTCGCGATCAGCAGCATAATGATCGCTCTTATAGGTTTTGGCGCGATAAGCCTTGCGGTCGACGGCACGAGCGGCGAAAATCTGCTTAACGTAAGCCTTTTTAGCGCGCTGCCTGCGTCCTTGGGCGCGGTTTTGATGCTGGGGCTATTGGCGGCGATCATATCCTCTGCGGACACCTGCTTGATCACGGCTTCTAGCATCTTTGCGCACGATATTTTGCGAAGCGAGGATCTAAAAATTTACCGTATCGCCACGCTAGGCTTCGGCGCGATCGCGCTACTTTTAGCAAGCTTCGGCGGCGAAATTTTAAACTATCTCTTCGCGGCGAGCAACATCTTCGTAAGCGGCGTGGCGGCGGCGCTATTTTTTGCTATCATCTTTCGCGGCAAGATCGATAAGGATCTCGTTTTGTGCGCCATGTGCTTAGGCGGCGCCTTGGGATTGGTCGCAGCGATTAGCGGCATAAATGCTTTTGCCGTAGCGGGCATCGTTGCGGCGTGCATTTTATGCCTGGCGGCTAGGTTTAAATTTAACGCAGCCTCTTCAAAGCCCGATCCAAACTGCGTCCGCATACCCCAAGCAAGCGAGTGCGAGAAGGAGTGAGCCTGCGCGGTGCGGTAAAATTTTATGCTAGCAAATACAGCGGCGCGGCAGAAGGTTTGGAATTTAAAATTTTAAGAGTTGGAA
>CAUUKU010000092.1:0-8260 GCA_963545665.1 uncultured Campylobacter sp.
CTACACTCGACTAGTCGTCGGCAGCGTCAGATGTGTATAAGAGACAGATTTTAACGAAAACCGCGCGCCAAAAGCCGCGCGCGAAGCCGCAAATGAGATGAAGGCGGGCAGAGTATATGAATGAACGAAAATATACCAATCTAAGAATAAACAAAACCGCACCGCTAGCCCAAATATGCCGAAATCAAACTCGCCGGCAAGCCTAACAAATCGCTTAAAATTTTAAAGACAGGTTGCATTTGCATTATGTTTACATAAAGTGTACAGTGGCGGGAAATTTTAAATTTAAACCGTCCGCAAGCGGCGGCCAAATTTAAGATAAAAACCGCAGGATAAATTTTAAAAAAGCTCGGATCAAATTTAAATCGAGGCAAAGGCGGTTGCAACCGTTACCGGTAGTAGGACGCGTGGCAGCGAAGCGCCTACCGAGCCTTGACGCAAAAGTCGTTCTTTTTATAAAGCGTGCTCGTAAACCGTAATATATAGCCTTTTTGGCTTTTCCATAGAGCTCCTTAGCTCGTTTTTGTAAATCATCGCCGCCATAAGGCAAGAAGGAGCATAGTATTTTGACTGTAGCAGGATTTTTCGAAAACCTCAAGCGACTTGTGCGAATTTACCTCCTATACGGACAACCCTAACAAGAGGCACCTTTGTTCGCCCATTTTGCAGGCGTTGTTTACATAAAATACGCCTTTTTGATTTTGTTTCGTAAGGGGCTCGGCCGTGCGCTGGACCTTTGTCGTGGGCCTGTTCGCGGCTATTTACATACTCGTCAAATTTCTTAGCTAAAAGCATCTTTTTGGCGTCTAGCTCCTAGGCTCGGTCGGCTGAGGTGTAGACGAGTAAAAGCACAAGCGCTGCAGAAAATAAATTTTGCATTTTTACCCTTCTGGCTTTATTCTCTGCGACTGAGTAAAATTTACCGCAAAAACCCCTGCTTGCGCAGAAATTTTTCTAAGCTCGAGGCAAATTCCGCATAGCCCGCAGCGTTTGGATGGATCTGATCGGACATCAGGCGGCTTTGTTTCATCACGTCGCCCCACGCGCCGGAGAGTAAGGCCACGCCGTGCTCTTTGGCTAGCTCCTCATACAGCTCGTGATCGCTAAATACCCCGAGAGCCGCACCGATAGTGGGCTTTGGAATGCCGATGAGCACCGCGCGGCTGCCGCTCTCTTTTACCGTGCGCAAGATGGCGGCGATATTGGCGCGCGTGGCGGAGCTAGGCTGTCTGCGCAAAAAGTCGTTGCCGCCGATGCTAACTATCACGAGCGCGGGCTTATATTCTCGCAAAAGTGCTGGCAAACGATCCAAAGCCTGAGTGCTGTCGTCGCCCGAAACTCCCGCGTTTATCACCCGCCAGCCGCTCAAGCGCGCCAAAAGCACCGGCCACGCGCTCTGTTCGCTAGCGCCCACTCCCTGCGTGATCGAATCGCCCAGAGCCACCACGACGCTGCCGGCCGGTAGCGGGCGTTCTTTGCTCTTGCCGCCGCAAGCCGCGATAGATAGCGCAACGAGCGCAGCAAACAATATTATGTAAAATTTTCTCATAAAAGCTCCGTTAAATGTTTATTTCACCGCTTTTGCGGCAAATTTACGAAACGCAAACCGTGTCGCGACAAATTTAGCCGCCGCGCGGGAAACTCGCTCAAATTTATAAATTTGCATAAATTTAAGATGCAAGCCGTCACGCATGAGAGCCCGCTAAAACTTAAAATTTAGCGCAAATTTTAAGCGGATCTCGTGCCGCTGCCCGCCGCGACGTTTGTCGCTTCGCCGTCACGTCGTCGGGTAGTACCTTGCCCGTGTAGCCGACGAATTTCGCCATGACCTCGGTCATCTTTTGCACAGATTTTTCTTTATCCATCGCTTCTCCTTTTTTCAAATTTTTCATAGACGTCCGCTAGGACGCAGCCAACCGCGTAGCAGAGCAGATCGGCGAAATCAAACGTTCCGCCAATCATTACTTTTAAAATTTTATTTTCAATCCCTAAAATTTGCACGGCGCCCAGATACTGCGCGAGCTCTAAGGCTGCCGCAAACGCGAAAATTTTAAGCGGTAAATTTAAAGGCGACGCGCTAAAAGCAGCCCTCGCAAGCGCATAAAGCAAGATGACGGCCAGAACGTCACCCGCGTAGTGCCGCACGAAGCCGCCCTTTACGCAGATCGCTATGTAAATTTCAACCGCCAAAATCACGCCAGCCGCGGCTAAAAACGCTAGCCTCGTCCTCGCACTTTGCCTTGCTTGCGGCTTTTGCTCTCTTAAATTTTCCCCTCGCAACGCTTTCCTTTTAACTTAGCCTTCAAATTTAACTCGGACACTTAAATTTAACCTGTTTATTCGTCCGCGCGCGGGCGTAAATTTACAGATGATTTATCAGGCTCGCGTTATACGCAGCGCCGAAGCCATTGTCGATATTTACGACGCTAACGCCGTTTGCGCAGCTGTTTAGCATCGCTAGCAGCGCCGCCAGCCCGCCAAAGCTCGCGCCGTATCCCACGCTGGTGGGCACCGCGATCACCGGCACGCTAACAAGACCCGCCAGCACGCTAGCTAGCGCGCCCTCCATGCCCGCCACCGCGATCACGACCTTTGCGCCGCGTATCTGCTCTAAATTTGCGATCAGCCTATGCAGCCCGGCCACGCCTGCGTCGCTAAATTTACGCACGTCGTTGCCTAGAAATCTCGCCGTCTCGTATGCCTCCTCCATTACCGCGCCGTCGGCGGTGCCGGCGGAGACTATCGCGATGTAGCTTTGCGTGAGCGCGGACTCTTTAAATTTGACGCTGATGACGCGGCCGCGAGCGTTAAACTCCGCCTGCGGCAGTATCTCGCGCACCAGCTCGAAAACCCGCTCGTTCGTGCGCGTGATCAGGATATTTTGCCCTCCCGCGCCGATCGCACTAGCGATACGCAAAATTTCATCGTCCGTCTTGCCCTCGCCGTAGATCACTTCGCCCGCACCGTTTCGCAGGGCGCGCTGAGTGTCGATCTTGGCGCAGCCAACGTCCTCGTAAGGGTAGTTTTTTAGGTATTTTAGCGCCTCTTGCTCGCTCACGCGGCCGCTTTTTACCCCCGCGAAAAGCTCTAAAATTTCATCCTCTCTCATGCAAAACATCCTCTCTAAGCCCCTTTAGATCGAGCGTCACCTCCGCAGCGCCAAGCGAGATGAGCTGCCTGACCACGCTTTTAAATTTCGCGTCGTTTAGGAAGTCTCGCATGCTAGAAAAGGGCATTTGCAACTTTATATTTTTGCGGTCGCACCGCGCACGGACGTTTGCGTAGCCGCTTGCGATGAGTAGATTTTCCGCCGCTTCGATCAAATTTAGCTCGCTCTCATCGATCTCGCGCCCGTGCGGCAGACGCGTTAGCAAGCACGCGTAGCCGGGCTTTTCGGCGGTGGGTAAGCCCAGCTCGCGCGCGAGCTCGCGGATTTCTGATTTGGTTAAATTTATCAGCGGCGAGAGCACGCCTAGCTCCTCTTTGGCTTTGAGCCCGGGTCGGTGTTCGCCCAGATCGTCTCGGTTCGTGCCGTCTGCGACGCGGCTAAAGCCAAGCTCGCAGGCGCGCTCGATCAGGCGCGAAAACACTGCCTTTTTGCACAGATAGCAGCGGTTTTCGGGGTTATTTTTGATCTCGTCTGCGACGCTTAGCTCTAAAATTTCGTGGCGGATGCCGTAGGCGTGGGCAAATTCCACGGCTTCGGCGATCTCGCGCGAAGACATGTAGGGCGATCTTATCGTTATGCCGATCGCTCGCGCACCCAGCGCGTCGTGCGCCGCGCGCAGTAGCAGAGAGCTGTCCGTACCGCCGCTAAATGCGACCGCTAGCTCGCCCAGCCCGCGCAGATCAGCCTTTAGTTTTTCTAGTTTCGTCATAGATTTTCAGCGCCTCTTTTCGCACCCGCTCGATCGTCGTGCCGTGCGCGAGCGCCGCGGCCTTGCAGTCGTCAAATTCGGGCTTTGCCTTTTGCGTTTGGCCGCTACCTGAAATTTTAAGCCCTATCTCGCCGAATTTCGTCTGCACCCGCGCAAATTCGCGCTTTAGCTCGGCTTTAGCAACCTCCATCTCGCGGACGCCGATCGCCGTCGTGTGCGTAAAAATTAGATCCTTTAAATTTTGCGCGTCCTGCTTGCGGCACAGCGCGTTTAGCTCAAAGCCCATGCGCCCCTTTTTCATAAAAATAGACCTGCTAAATACGTCCAGCGCGCCGTTTTCGCGCAAAATTTCGCACGCAAGCGCGAAGCTCTCGGCGTCCATATCGTCGATGTTGGTGGAGATTAAAATTTGCTTGCAAACTGCGCCGTAGCCCGAGCGTGCGCCTAAATTTGACTCGCCGCTTTCGCCGCTTAAATCCGCCTCGCAGATCATTGCGCGAAGTACGTTTGCAAAGCCCGCCGCGTCCTTGCCGCCAGCACCGTAGCCGATCTTTTCTATTTTAAAGCTCGCGTTGTTTGCAAATTCGTCCGCGCAAGCCTTTAAAATCGCCGCGCCTGTGGGCGTAGTCATCTCAAAATTTGCGCGCCCGAGGCTTACGGGCACGCCTTTTAAAATTTCGCAAACGGCGGGTGCCGGCACGCTAAGTGCGCCGTGATCGCAGATCGCTACGCCGCCGCCAAGCTCGATTTTGGAGCTTAGCACGCGCGAGACGCCTAAATTTTCAAAAAGATACTCGAGACAGATCGCCGCGCCCGCGATATCCGCGATACTATCGATCGCGCCAAGCTCGTGGAAATGCACCCGATCTATTTCCGTGCCGTGGACTTTGGCCTCGGCCTGCGCGATCGTGCGAAATATCGCGCCCGCTCTTTGTTTGCAGCGCCCGCTTAAATTTGAACTCTCTAAAATTTGCCTGATACCCGCGTAGCTTCTGGCATGGGGCTGCGATTTTAGCGGCACGACGTCGATTTTGGTCGCGGCGATGCCGTTTTTTAACACGTTTTTGCGCTCCAGGCGAAATTCGCCGGCTAAATTTAACTTCTCAAGCTCGGCGCAAAGATAGCCAAAATCCACGCCGAGCCCCACCAGCGCGGCTAAGTTCATATCGCCGCTGATGCCAGCGCTCGCGTCGTAATATAAAATTTTAGCCAAGCCTAGACCTTGGGCACCGTCATCGAGCCAAACGGCAGGATGATGATTTTGGCGTCCGCACCCTTTTGTGCGAGCGCGTCATCCACGGCTTTTTGGATGTCGTGGTATGGTTTTAGATGCACGGCGCGCATCTCATCGTCGCTTAGATCACTTACCGCCCAGGTCTGTGCCCAGAGCGATATTTCGGCCATCTTAGCGGCCTTGTGATAGCCGAGCTTAAAGCCCGCGCTGATCTTTTCGAGCACCTTTTTGGGTGTGTCGGCGGATGCCATCAGATCGAAAAACGGCTTTGGTCCGATGCCGGTGCGGCACTTTGCGACCATTATTAAAATTCCATCCTGAGCGAGCGCTAGTTTGCCGTTATCTAGGGCTTTTTGTGCCTGATAGAGATCGACGTCCATCGGATATGGCGCGACCGAGATCACGATGTCGGCCTTGCGCGGGATATTTACGCAAAAGACCTCGTCGGCCTTTTTCACGCAGTCGTAAAAGCTGTCGTTTAAATCGCCTGCGCTTGCGTAATACACGCCGTGCTCGCTGTCAAGCACCGTCTGGATCGAAAAAACGTCGATGTGCGCTAGCACCTTCATCGCGTCGATCATATCCTCGTGCACGGGATTGCCCTCTAGGCGCAGCGCCTGAGCGTCGGCACTAAGGGCTAGTTTGTGGTTTTGCGTGATGCTCTCGTACGACGCGGTGCCCGGCAAAAATGCCTTTCTGCCGCCGGTGTAGCCCGCGAAATAGTGCGGCTCGACCGAGCCGATGACGATTACTTTTTTCGCCTCGGCCACGGCTTTGTTTAGATACATCTGCGTGCCGTTTTTGCTCTCGCCTAAAAACACCATCTCGTCGTGCTTGGAGTCATGATCGTGAACTTCGCCTTTGGCGTTAAGCTCCGCGTAAATTTCTTTGCCGAATATCATCTCGTACTCATCGAGCGAACACTGCCTGTGGCAGCCCGTGGCGATGATGAAAATTTTATTTTTCTCGCGGATTTTTGGGTAAATTTGCTTTAAAATTTTTGCAGTAGGCGTAGGTCTCGTGCCGTCGTTTACGATGATTACGATCTTTTCATCACCCGCGATAAACTCGTCAAAACTTTTTTGATTTATCGGATTTGCTAGAGCGTTTGCGATTAGCGCCGTTTCGTCAAATTTAGCCACAGGGTTGGGGTTAAAAACGCCGAGCAAGTTTTTCTCGTCTATCCGCAGATGAAGGACGTCCTCTTTGCCGTATGCGATGGGGATCTGCATGCTTGCCTCCTGCGTGAAATTTTAGGCGATTATAACGTAAATTTTATTTAAAACGATTTAGCCTCGCGCGCAGGAACGAAGGTAAAATTTAAAGAATTTTGAAATTTGAAATTTAGCGCTTGCGGGCCGCCCGCCCGCAAGCAAAACCTCACTATAGATACCCGTAAAGATGAGCCAGGACGTATCCTACGGCGCAAGCGGTAAGAACGCCGATCAAGCCAGGGAAAATAAAGCTATGGTTGATGACGAATTTTCCGATGTGCGTAGTGCCCGAGCGGTCGAACTGAATCGCCGCAAGATCGCTCGGATAGGTAGGTAGGATATAATATCCGTAGCAAGCCGGCGCAAACGCGATGATCAGACCCGGATCGATATTGATAGTGACTGCGAGCGGAACGAAGGTCGCGATGGCTGCAGCTTGGGAATTTAAAAATTTACTGATGAGCAAAGAGACGATGATGTAGGTCCACGGATAGGCCTTGACGACCTCGCCCAGGGATGCCTTAAGCATTTCGATATGAGCAGTAAACATAGTCTCTGCCATCCATGAAATTCCATAAATCGCCACGAGTGCAATCATACCGCTATGAAAAATTTCGTTTTTAGCGATATTGCCCGCCTTTATGCCCGAAGCGATCATCATAATGGACGCCGCTAGGAGCATGAAAATTTGAATGGTTAGCACCATGCTCAAATTCGTTGTTTTTTTCATCGTGTCTTTTACGACGATGCTTGCGTTTGCGATGCTCTCGCTTTTATCGCCTGCGGTGATGACGACGTTTCCGCCTTCAGAAACGATGCTTTGAGTAAGCTTCTTATCTTTGTCGTAAATTTCGACGCTATTAAATTTAGTAGCGTCTTTGGCCTTGGACTCTTTGACGTTTGAGACGACCTTGCCGCCCTCTACCGTAGAGATGACCTGGCCTTCTTTGACGGTGATATTTTTGACCTCTTTTTTATCCACTACGATCTCTACGGATTTGCCCGCTACGTTATTCGTCCAGGACGGGCGGAACTGCTTGTAGTATCCCAAAACCGCAACCAGCGCGATAGTGGCTAAAAATATCCACATGCAGACCCATTTGATGGTAGCTAGCTTTTGTCCTAGCAGCGTAGTGTTCTCGCCGTAGATATATCTCTTCTGCTCGGGATCTTTGATCTTTTCTTGAAATTCCGGGTCTTTATCCAGGTCTTTGCCTCTAAAGATCGACCATGTTCCGATAGCAAGCATGCCGATAAACGTAGAAGGGATCGTTAATTTTAGCAGATCCAGATAACTGCTAAAGCCCTCGATATGCACGCCCCGACCTAGCAAGATCGCGACCATCGACACTCCCGCCACCGAAACGGGGCTAGCGATGATAGCAAGCTGCGACGAGACCGTAGATGCGGCCATCGGGCGCTCGGGACGGACGTTGTTTTTGATCGCGACGTCGTAGATGATCGGGAGTAGCGTATAGACGGTGTGTCCCGTACCGCATAAAATCGTAAGCGTCCACGCGACCATAGGAGCGATGATACAAACGAATTTCGGATGCTTTCTAAGCAGCTTTTCGGCTATTTGAAGCATGACGTCAAGCCCGCCCGTGGCCTGAAGCGTCGCGCTAGCAACGACGACTGCGAGGATGGTTAAAATAACGTCGACGGCGGGCTTTCCAGGCTGAAGCTTAAAACCGAATACCAAAATCACAAGTCCTATACCGCCCAAAATTCCAAGAGCCATACCGCCCTTTTTTGCGCCGTAGAACAAACACCCCAAGACTATAATGAGCTGCAAAAAGAATTGGGTACTTTCAGACAAACTCGTCAGAAACTCCATAGTTTCTCCTTCACGTAAATTTTAAATTAAACTTCGGTAAATTATACTAGCTCTGTCTCTTATACACATCTCCGAGCCCACGAGACCGATCAGTATC
>CAUUKU010000093.1:0-8241 GCA_963545665.1 uncultured Campylobacter sp.
GAGATACTGATCGGTCTCGTGGGCTCGGAGATGTGTATAAGAGACAGGTCTCGTGATGCAAAATCAAAAACTATGCCTAAATCCGGCTCTTAAAATCAAAACCCAGATTAAAAACATAAAGAATTATCTTAAACTAAATTTTGATGATGAGCTTGTGGACTCGCTTTTAAAAACGCTAAATTTGCCCGCGGAAATTCTAGCTAAGCTCCCGCATCAAATCAGCGGCGGCGAGGCTGAGCGAGTAGGCATGCTAATAGCCATGCTCTCAAACCCGAAACTCCTAATCCTCGATGAGATAACGAGCGGGCTTGATTTCGAGGCGAAAGAGAGGCTTTTGGATATGCTTTTGACGCTTAATAAAAACATAAATATCATATTTATAACTCACGATCTGATGAGCGCAAGAAGGGTTGCAGGCAAGGTTTTGCTGCTCGAAAAAGGGGGGCAAATTTTCTTCGGCGACTTTGAAAACATCAAAGAGTGTCCTAAATTTTTAGAGCTTTCGAAGGCTTTGAGTTATTAGGTACGCGCGATGTTTATACGGAAAGAGCGCGCGCCTTAATCCCGATACGCCGCAAAATTTTAGTATATTACGCTTCAGAAGCAATCTTTTCATAAATGCTTTCGAATTTCATCAAATTAAAATTTCGACGGTTTTAAGATATGTTTTTAAGTGTTTAAAATTTACCGTCGTTTCAATGTAAATACGATAATCTTGGCATACAAAGCGCCCAATGCAAAAGCTTAGCTCCGCCGGCTTATCTTAGTTTTAATTCTTCGCTTCGCCTCTGCTTTCTGCGAGCGGTATTAAATATACGCAAAACCTCCGAGCGATGCCGCCGCTCATGCAAGACTTGATTTAAGCCCATTTTTCGCTATAATAAGCGCTAAATTTCATCCGCGGGGATAAAGATGAGCCTTGTATCGTACGAATTAAAAAAGCAAAAGTTAGACGAAACGCGCGATTTGGCGCTTTGGAAGGCACGCGGCGGCACGGCGGCGGTAGTGCTGGCGCTATTTATTTTGATGCGGAAGGATTTCGGAGATTTCTCGTTTGTATTTTTATTGGTGCTGCTGGCTCTTGCTTATACGACCTATAAATACCTAGCCGTGCGTATTTTACGCAAATTTGAAACGCTCAGCGAAGAGGCTTTTAAAAACGAATTTTTGCTCTGGATCGCAAAGGAGCTGCACCTTACCTTCCAGCCCTTCGGCGCGTTTTTGCTCGATGAAATTTACAACAATCCGCTACGCAAAGAGGCAAATCTTTGCACTTGCAAGCACGCGATAGTGGGCAAAACGCCTGAATTCAGCATAAAAATCGGCGATGTGTGTCTAAGCCGCGATTTCGACAAAAAGCGCGAGGAGCGAGTATTTGAGCTAGATAAAATTTTGCATCTCAAAAAAAAGGACGACACGGCGATCTTCGACGGGCTTTTTGCGAAATTCGATTTTAGCGAAACCTTCGATAGCCAAATTTTGGTCGTGCCGCGCGGGGAGTTCATCTTCGGCGCATCGGATCTGAAGCTGCTAAAAGATAGCCCGCATTTAAGCGCATCGTTTGACGTCTATCTCAACAACCCTGCCGCCGCCGCCTTTTTGCAGAACAAAAAAATTTTAGAAAATATGCAGACTATCACTGTAAATTTATTCGGCAAAACCGAGCTTTATCTGGGCGAAAACAGCCTCGTAATCGGCGTTGAAAATAGCGAAATTTTCAAATCCGCTCCGAGCTCGCAAAGCGCAAAGCTGCTCGAAAGCCTAAATAAGATGATCGAGATCGCTAAAATTTTTGCTTATCTTAAAAAGCTCGGGCAGGTAGAATAAAAACACTCGGTTTTGTAAATTTAAAACAGGGTTGCAGCGCGCGAAATAGAATTTACGATAAGGGATAAATTTAAAAAGGAGTGGCTGCATTATGGATATAAACGAAATACAAGCTCAAACTCGCAGTATGCGCGCCCTATATGTCGAGGATGATAATGAGGTAAGGCAGCAGACCGCGAAAATTTTAAAACTATTCTTTCATCAAGTTATCGACTGCGGCGACGGACGGGAGGGTATCGATAAATTTAAAGCGAGCAAAGCGGACATTGTTTTTACCGATATCAATATGCCGGGCATTAACGGGCTTGAGATGATAGAGCGGATCAAACAGATCGATCCTTCGGTAAAAACGGTCATCTTCTCGGCCTACGACGAGTCTAAATTTTTCACCAAAGCCATATCTATCGGCGTGGACGGCTATATACTAAAGCCTTTTACGACCGAGGATCTGCTAAGCGTGCTTGAAAAAATCACGCAAAGTATCGAAATCAAACCCGCAAAGCTCATCTATCTAAGCGGCGATTTCGTTTGGGATAAGCAGAGCTCGAGCTTATCTAGGGCGGGCGAAATTATCAAACTAACCAAAAACGAAACCTCTTTGTTGCAGCTGCTTCTAAGCTCTAGCGGGCGGATCGCAAGCGGCCTTGAGATAGAAAACGAGCTGTTCGAAGACTGCGATGAGTATGACGACAAACGGGTAAGAAATATCATATCCAGATTTCACCGAAAAATCGGCTATAAGCTGATAGAAAATATCTACTCACAAGGATACAGGATAAAATGGCGATAGTAGACATCAAGAAAAATCATCAGAGATTTGAGACGATATTCTCAAATTCCGGCGTCGGCATCTTCATCGTGGATAAGAAAAGAAATATTATGGAGTGCAACGAGACCTTTTGTAAAATTTTCGGCTACGAATACGACGAGATCATCGGTAAATCCGCGCAAACCATACATCTAAGCGAAGAAAAATACTTGCATTTTGCAGACATCGCCTTTAATAAAGTAAGAAAAAATGAGGCCTTGCAGCTAAACTACGAGCTAAGGCACAAAAGCGGCAAAGGGCTGTGGATTAGAATTTCGGGCGATTCCATATCGGGAAACGATGAGGTGCTTTGGATAGTGGTGGATATCACCAAAAGAGTGATGGCGGAGAAGAAATTAAAACAAAGCAGGCTGAAGGTCAAGCGGCTAAATTTAACTCTCAACCACGAGATCGAGGAGCAGCTAAAGCTCATAAGGCGCCAAGACGAGCAGCTGCAGTATCAATCAAGGCTCGCTCAGATGGGCGAAATTTTAAATATGATAGCGCATCAGTGGAGGCAGCCGCTATCTGCTATCTCGGCTACGGCTTCGTATCTAAGCGCAGGCTGCTTGATGGCGGATAAATTTGACAAAACCGCTCTTTTGGAGGAGCTCGGCAAGATCGAGCAGTACTCCAAGCACCTATCCGAAACGATCGATGAGTTTAGAAATTTCTTTAAGCCCGCCAAGATTAAGGAGGTTACGAGCCTGGAGGAGCTTTGCAATATGGCGATAAATATCGCAAAAGCGATACTGCAAAATCAAAAGATTAAAATTTACGCGAAATACGGCTGCAACCAGACTCTGCTCACATATAAAAACGAGGTTTCGCAGGTTATCTTAAATATCATAAAAAATGCGCAGGACGCCTTTTTGGAAAGAAATATCGACGACGGCGTTATCGAAATTTCAACCTATACCGAAAAATCTTATCTTTGCTTAAGCGTAAAAGACAATGCAGGCGGCATCAAAAAGGAGATCGCGGATAAAATTTTCGATCTGTATTTTTCTACCAAAGCCAGCAAAAACGGCACCGGCATCGGGCTATATATGTCAAAGATCATCATCGAAGATCACTGCAAGGGCTCGCTCGCCGTAGAGAGCCTAAAGGGCGGTTCAAATTTCATAATCAAGCTTCCAAAATGAAGCTTTTCTGAGACAATTTAAAATTTAATCCAAATTTACGCTACAAATGAGCTGCACTCTTTTTATATAATTTAATAAAGATTAAATTTTATGTAAGGAGGAAGCGATGAGCGAACCTGAAGAGAAAATTTATCTGGAGGAGCGGAAGCTTGTTAGAAAGTATTCTCCGCTCACATCGACGCTTGCAAATACCCTATTTTTATTTGTCGTATTTTACGCGTCGTGGTGGATCTTTCAAGACCCTAGGGGACTGATGAGGATGTATACTCCATACGTGGGATATATGTGGTGCAGATGGCTGCTCGTGGTCATCATCTGGATCGCATATATTTTTGATTTTTGGCCATTTAAAAGGGAGTGGCTCCATACGGCGGGACCGGCGAAAAAGGGCATTATCTTTACGGTGATGGTATTTTTTACCTTCTTCGTATTCTTAAAGATATTCTTCGAATTTATTCTAGGCGAGCTTGCCATATCGTATTTTAGCCCGCGAAGGCTTGCAGAGCTTGGCATAACCGATTTTTACGCGCTTGAGTATTCGGCTCAGGCCATTTTGATGTTTGCCGCTATCGCGTCGTGGCTAAGTCCTTCTTGGGTGGTGGCTGCGGATAATTCGCCGTGGCAGAAGCTAAAGCAGCCCGTTAAAGGCTTTACAGTTTTTATCTGGACCTTTTTGCTAAGTATGATCGTGTATTTCGTATTTTTCCACTCGCAAATGGGAATTTTATTCGACCCGTGGCAAAAATACACATCCATCACTCCGCCTTGGTGGCATAATTTCGCCGATACCGTGCACGGAAATTTCAATATCGCATGGATCATGTGCTGTACTGTTATGGTGTGGGTGTATGAAACTATCTGGGAAAGGTATCCTTTTAGCCTTATTAAGACGAACTGGCTTAGAAGGACGGCGTCGTTTTTCGGCATTATAGCGATGGCGTTTTGCTTTTCATTCTTCTTTTACTATCTGCAAGAGCTCATCTGGGGCGTGCATATTAGAGGCGACAGGAGGCTCTTCGCGCCCGATTGGCGATGGCTGCACGTAGGCGAGATAGCTATATTTTGGCTCGTGCCGGTGCTATTTATTAAATTTTACTGCAACAACGCGGTCAATAAATTTTCAAAGCCCGTCAATATCCTTCTTAGAACGATCATAAGCATGGCGGCGGCTATCGCCCTATACTACGTCTATTATCAGGTCTCGCACTTTTTGCTAGGCACTCAAAAAGGCTTTTCGCACCCGCAGCAATTCCCGATGATCCCGATGATCTGGTTTATCAACGTCATGCTGATAAATTACTGGTTTATGGACGGCTGGCCGGGCTGGAAGCTTGCAGGCAAGAAAGAGGAAGCAGAGGAAGCAGGCGAGGAAGATGATTTTGGAAATAAAAATTCCATCAAAGGCTTGGTAGTGGGCTTTATCATAGGCGTGATCATCTATGTAGCCGTAGTCTATCTAGCACCTGTCGTGGGCAATATGCTTACAATTTTTAAATAAAGGATATGAGATGAATGAAGCTAGAAGAGATTTTATAAAAGGCGGCGCAGCGGGCATAGGACTCGGCGCACTTGCATCGATGGGGGTATTTTCATACTCTCCTGCGAGGGAATTTTTTCTTCCGGATGAAGTGCGAAAGATGACCGATTTTGGCGCGATTAAAAGCGTTGAAGTTACCAATATCTCCGAAACGAGCTGGTTTGACAACTCGATGCTGATGGGAGATATTAAAGGCGCAGGCGGACTGCTGGTCAATCAATATCTATTTAACTGGCCGCCGTTCGGTAACGGCAAAGGGCTTGCCAAAGGCAGCTACGAAGAGGGAATTTCACAAATCAAGCATCTTCTACCCGATAAAATCGATGAGGCGTGGGAGGTAACCAAAAAACTTTCCGTAAATCCCGATAACGCGGGCGGCTACTCCGCTTTGATAGAGATAGAGCGGCTAAACGGCGAAAAGAAAAAATATCTGCTTGATTGCGGCTGGTCATATAAGTGGATGCACGAGTGTTTTAAGCGGGAGGGGATCGATAAGATGCTACAAAGCGGCGAAATAGACACCCTCATAATGTCGCACGAGCACTACGATCACTTTTGGGCGCTACCCGTCGTTTTAAAGTATAAGCCCGACATCAGGATCATCATACACGAAGGATTTTACCCGGAGGGCAGACAATATATCAAAGATTCAGGCCATAAAGGCGAGCTTGTAGTGTTTAAAAAGGGTAGAAACGAGATTGAGCCTGGAATGTGTACGTTTTGCTACGACTGCCCTATCATTACGAGGGTTTTTGGCGAGCAGTCGATCTTCGTAAACGTTAAAGACAAAGGTCTTGTGAGTATCACGGGCTGCTGCCATCAGGGTATCATTACCTTCTCGGACTCTGCGCACAAGGAGCTCAAGTACGATAACGATCAGCTCTATGGTCTTTACGGCGGACTTCATATCTCGCCGTTTGACGACTGGGATCCAAAATACGACGATCTGGTTATCGGGCTGAAAAGATGGAACTACCAGGTCATGGCGTGCAACCACTGCACGGGTCTTCTGACCGTGCAAAAATTCGTCCGCGAGGGCTATCCGATCGTAAAGGGCACGGCTAGATTTAGAACCAAAACGTCCGATTATCTCGGCAACGGCGATAAGGTTAAATTTGGATAGAAGCATGGAATTTCAAGATATTTTCCCTTTGAAATTTAAATACTCATTTGAGGATTACAGGTCGCTTATGAGATGTATATTGATGAAGTCTCTTTACGATAGCGACGTAAAATCCTCAAGCAGGTATCAGGGGATGTATAAGGGAAACTATTTTAATGAATGCTGGAGCATCAAATTTGGCTTTTACAGCGGAATTTACGGTATCGTTTTACGAGAGGTGAAAGAGGATGCGGGCGTATTTGAGCTTTATTATTTCCCCTCCGCAAATGACGAGCTGCTAGACAACGTCTCGCTTTTTGAAGCCGTTTTAGCCGGAGAGTCGGAGTTTTTGACGAAGGTGCGAAATTTCTCCGCGCACGAGGAGCTTTTAAATAATTTCTGCGTCGCTACGATCTACTTAAAGCCGCAAGAGCGAGGCATAGCGCTATCTTTTAAAACAAAGCTCAGAGATAGGTCGTACGCAAAGGACGGCGTCTGCGTAGAGGGTAAGCAGATCATCGCAAAAGAGGGGCTCGATAAAAATTTCCCCTGCTTTAGGGTATCGCTTGCGTTTATGAACTTTTTGCATATCGCGCTTTGTAAAATTTACGAGCCGTGCTACGAGAGCTTTGAAATTTACAAAAAAGCGGCGCACGCGGTGATCTACGACAAAGACCGCAATTTAGAAAGCAAAAAAGATCCGCTCTGTGGCGAAATTTTTGTAAATTTAATCTACGGCGAGGATGCGGACGACGCGTGCTTTAAATTTAACGATAAATCCTTTAAGAAGCTGCCAGGCTCGGCGCCTTTGTTTAAATTTTTGTTGCGCTTAGCAAAGGAGGATAAAAAGCAAATTTTTATGCAAGGCGGCGAGCGGCCGAATTTCTTTATCATTACCGGCTATCTGGGCTCTGGCAAGACGAAATTTATACAAAATTTCATCGAGCACGAAACGGCGCAAAATAGATTTACCGGCATCATCCAAAACGAGATCGGCAAGATCGGTCTCGACGGCGCGCTGCTGGACGCCAAATACGCGCTCGTAGAGATTGACGAGGGGTGCGTTTGCTGCTCAATGGCAGGGCAGATCAAGCTTGCGATTTCGCAGCTCAAGCCCAAAAAGCCCGACAGCATCGTGCTTGAAACTACCGGCGTCGCCAATCCTTTCAATATCTTAAGCGAGCTAAACGAGATAAAAGATGCGGTCAATCTATGCGCCATCGTCACAGTCGTGGATGGAGCGAATTTTTTAAAAGAGCGGGGCAGATCAAAAATAATGCTCGAGCAGATCAAGGCCGCCGACGTCATAGTGCTCAATAAAATCGATCTGATCTCGAGCGAGCAGAAGGAGCGGATACGACAAGCTTTGATCCAAAACAACCGCTGCGCCGAGATCTTCGAGACGGTGGGCGCCGAGCTCAATCCAAACTACCTACTCTACCGCCAGAGCGACACCTCCTATATGGCGTCCGTCCTGCTTGAGGGCAAAATGCATGCTACGCACGAAGATGAAGGGATAGTCTCGTTTAAAAAGGACCTTCCCGAGGGCATCGATAGGCAGAATTTCATCAAATTTATGAGCGACATACCGGAAAATTTTTACCGTATCAAGGGACTTGCGAGCTTCAAAGATGATGAAGCACAATACGTCGTGCAGTTCGTAAATGGTAAATTTGAGATAACGCCTTTTAGCGACCGCAAACGCTGCGATAATTTTTTGGTTTTCATCGGGCGAGGGATAGATGAGGAAATTTTACTTGCGAATAAAGCGCTAGATTTATAGAAAAACTAAGTAGATAAATTTTTGATTGTACGTTTACAC
>CAUUKU010000094.1:0-8230 GCA_963545665.1 uncultured Campylobacter sp.
CTTTAAACTTAAGATAAAATTTTATGATCAATTCGGCACTATAATCTATTTTTAAATGACTTTGCATGCTGCTAGCTTAAAAATCATAACTAATTTATCGCTCTTAACTTTTTGTTACTTCTTAAGTATGTTTTAATATTAAAAGTTCTAAAATTCGACCAACATTTCAACGAAAGGACCAGATATGGCAGGAACTAGAAAAGAACACGATTTTATCGGTGAGCTGGAGATTTCCGACGACGTATACTACGGAGTACAGACATTCAGAGCGCTAGATAATTTTCATCTAAGCGGACGAGCGCTTAAAGACTATCCGTTTTTTATCAAGGCTTTTGCACAGATCAAAAAAGCAGCCGCACTAGCCAACAAAGAAGTAGGCGTTTTGGACGCAGACAAAGCCGATGCGATCGCAAAGGCTTGCGACAGGCTCATCGCGGGAGAATTTAAAGATCAATTCGTAGTCGATATGATCCAAGGAGGTGCGGGCACTTCTACCAATATGAACGCCAATGAGGTCATCACCAACGTGGCCCTAGAGAGCATGGGACACAAAAAGGGCGAATACCAATACCTCCATCCAAACGACCACACAAACCTCGGTCAAAGCACCAACGACACCTATCCTAGCTCGATCAAAGTCGCCGCTTATGCGAAGCTAACCGATCTGCTTGCGGCTATGGAAAATTTGAAAAAAGAGCTTGAAATCAAAGCCAAAGATTACAAAGACGTTATCAAAATGGGAAGGACGGAGCTTGAGGACGCCGTTCCTACGACGCTTGGAAACACCTTTCACGCATTTGCAAGCTACATCAAAAGCGATATCGAAAAAATCACCGCCGCAAGAGAGTCTATGGCCGTGCTAAATATGGGCGCTACAGCGATCGGAACGGGCATCAACTGCCATCCTGATTACAAAGCGGCCGTTCATAAAATTTTAAGCCAAATCGCGGGCGTAAATTTCAAGCCTGCAGACGACTTCATCGCCGCTACGCAAGATACGGCGGATTTCGTCCACGTTAGCGGCGCGCTAAAAACGGCAGCCGTCCGCCTAAGCAAGATCGCAAACGACCTAAGGCTCATGAACTCGGGCCCTAGATGCGGCCTAGGAGAGATAGAGCTTCCTAAGATGCAACCGGGCAGCTCCATCATGCCGGGCAAAGTAAATCCGGTCATCGCCGAGGTCGTGGGCGAGGCATGCTATGAGGTAATCGGAAATGACGTTACGATCATGCTTTGCTCCGAGCGGGGAGAGTTTGAGCTAAATGCGTTCGAGCCGGGCATTGCATATGCGCTATTTAACTCGATCGTGCTTTTGGAAAACGCGATGAATACGCTAGCCGAAAAAGCAATCAAACATCTAAAAGCAAATCCTGAAGCGTGCTTAAAATCGGTGCTAAATTC
This sequence comes from uncultured Campylobacter sp., assembly GCA_963545665.1. Taxonomy (GTDB): domain Bacteria; phylum Campylobacterota; class Campylobacteria; order Campylobacterales; family Campylobacteraceae; genus Campylobacter_B. Next base: position 1,402 of record CAUUKU010000094.1, read on the forward strand.
CGTCGGTATCGTTACGGCGTTTAATCCCTACATCGGCTATGAGAAATCTGCAAGCATCGCTAAAGAGGCGCTGCAAACCGGCAAAGCCGTGGGCGATATCTGCTTAGAACGCGGATATTTGAAAAAAGAGGAGATAGATAAAATTCTAGAGCCTAAATCTATGCTCGACCCGCATATGGGTAAATAAGGTTTCGCGAGATAAACACAATTCGGACGCGTCGAAATTTTATCCCGTAAGTTTGTTAAAATTTACGGGAATTTCGGCGCGCCCGAATATTAAATTTCGATAATTTTTGAAAAAGGAGCTTTGCATATGGACTTTATGGTTATATTGCAATTTATCGTTTTGCTAGGCGGCATCTACCTGGGCGTTAAACTAGGTGGTATGGGTATTGGTTACGCCGGCGGCGTAGGCGTTATTATCTTAACGCTTGTTTTGGGAATGAAAACGGAGATGAAGCATATTCCGACCGACGTTATTTTGATTATCGCGTCGGTTATATCTGCGATTTCGGCTATGCAGGTCGCTGGCGGACTTGATTGGTTGGTTCAGCAAGCAGAGAAAATTTTGCGTAAGAATCCAAAACAAATCAACTACTTGGCGCCGATCGTTACGTATATGCTTACTATATTTGCAGGTACCGGTCACACTGCGTTTTCTATGATCCCAGTTATTGTGGACGTCGCAAAAGGGCAAAACATTAAGCCTAGTGCGCCTCTTGCGCTTTCGGTCGTTTCCTCTCAAGTAGCGATTACTGCCAGCCCAGTTGCCGCGGCATTTGTAGCAATGACCGGCGTAATGGAAAAATTAGGCGTTAGCTATCCTAAGCTTTTGTTTATCTGCATCTCTACTACCTTCGTGGCTATGATCATCACGGCTTTCATCGTAAATAAATTCTACGATCTCGATCTTTCAAAAGACCCGATATATCAGCAAAGGCTAGCTCAAGGACTGGTTTCCGACGTTAAAGGCGAATCGGGACGCAAAGAACTTCCTCCTTATGCAAAACGTTCGGTTGCGATTTTTGCTATCGGCGTTTTTGCCGTGGTGTTTTATGCTCTTGCTATTTCTAAAAACGTAGGTATCATAAAACCAAGCTATGTCGTCGGCTACGAAAAAGTATATGAGGTCAAAAACCCTGAAAAATTCCAACAAATCGCCTCAATGCCTAACGTCGAAGTTGGTGTAGATAAAACTACTAGTGCAAAATACGTTGAAGATAAAGAAAAGCCTAGCAAGGTTTTAACTCTTGATAGAGACGGCGCTATCATGACGTTTATGCTTACGATCGGCTTCCTTATAGTCGTGCTTTGTAAAGTCGATACGTCCAAATTGCTATCTACTAGTACTTTCCAAAGCGGTATGAACGCGTGCATTTGTGTCCTGGGTATAGCGTGGTTGGGTACGGTTTTCGTGCAAGGGCATTTGGGACAAATTACTGATATTGCGAAAAATATCGTCGTTAAATATCCTTTCGTACTCGCTATCGCTCTATATTTCCTAAGCTGCTTGCTATACTCGCAGGCTGCGACTACGAAGGTCATGATGCCTGCCGTTGCGGCTGCTATGGGCATGACCAGCCCTGAAAATGCACAAAATGCTTGGATCTTGGTCGCATCGTTCGCAGCCGTTTCGGGCTTGTTCGTGCTACCTACATATCCTACGACGCTGGGTGCTATCGCGATGGACGATACCGGTACGACGAGGGTCGGTAAATTCGTATTTAACCACTCGTTTTTTATCCCGGGTACCCTAATGGTGGGTATCTCAGTCGCGCTAGGATTTATCGTAGCTCCCGCGCTGATCTAACGCAAATTTTCCGTCCCCGAGCAAACTATCCGTTCGGGGGCAAACTATCAAAATTCTATCCTATGCCCGCTATCGCGTCTCGCGCCAAATTTTATCGATAACGACGCTGCTAAAACATACGCCGTCTGCTTTGAGCACTCGTTAAATTTAACGACGAGCGTAGTAAAATGGCGAAATTCTTAAAGCCGCGTTAAATTTTATGTAGCCTCTCGCGCAGTATCTAGCGCGTAAAATTTTGACCGCCCTGTTCTAAAGCCGCGCTCCGCAGATATAAGAAATTTTGCTGCGAAAGACGCCTTTGCGCCGCTATGCTCGCTTCAAAGCCCCGTTAAAATCGCTCTGCCCCATTTCGTTTTGATTTTTTCGGCGGCGGTTTGGTTTGCTCTTGCGAGATCAATCCTCCAAGCAGCGCAGTAGCTACGTAGCCGATGCGTTTTAGCGGCGCTAATATAAATCCGACGAGCCGCCTTCAAGCAAAAATATGGATGTAAAATAAAATTTTAATCCGATATTAATTAAATAATAATTATAATCAACATTTTTAAAAAATCTCAAAGGAGAAGCATGCGCTTTAAATTTAAAAATTTCAAGGCGAGCGCTCAAGGCGGTCTTTCGTTGATCGTTTTGAGCGCTTTATTTTGCGCGCCGCAAAGCATAAAGGCCGCCCCCGATACCGTGATCTTACAAGATATAAACGTCACGGCGAAGCGAGAAATTTACGATGAGTCCGAGCTGGAGGGCTATCTAAAATCAGGCTCGTACCTGTATCTCGATGATACGAAAATCCAGCGCTTCCGCGGCTCGTCCGTGGGTGATTTTTTAAGCGGCATTCCCGGCGTCATGGCAGGTAACAAACGAAATAGCGGCGCTATAACGCCGATCATTAGAGGCATAGCCAACGAAAACAGAGTACCCGTACTAATCGATGATTCGCTTCAGTCGGTCCCCTCATGGCAGGGCTATGCGGGATCTAGCACGAGGACATATCTCGATCCCGATCTCATCTCAAAGGTCGAAATAGAAAAAGGTCCATCTCTAAAAGCCGATGCTACGGGCGCTACGGGCGGCGTAGTAAGGATGAATACCGTGGGCTACAAAGACATCATCCCCGAGGATAAGGACTGGGGCTTTCGATTAAGGCTCGGCACGATGTCCAATACGACGAACAAGCCCGCCCTTTATACGCGCGGCGGATACCGCACGAAATGGATAGACGAATGCTACACCAACCGCTCCGGCAAATGCCCGAAGCAAACCTACAACCCCGATGCGAAATACTCGTCTAAAAATCCTTTTCATAACATAGGCAAAAGCTACAACTACTCGATCGCGTTTTCTAAAAAATGGGAAAACGCCGACGTCGTGCTAGCGTACGCCAAGAAAAAGCAGGGCAATTATTTCGTAGGGCGCCACGGTGCCGTACCCGTGATAGAAAAGATAGAGTACAAAGACGAGGAGGATTTCGAGGTCTATAGAGACCCGAAGTTAAAGAATAGATTTGGCAGACCTTTGACGTACGAAGAGGACGTTAGGATCGGCAGGTTAAAATTTAAAGAGCAAAACGGCTACACCTACTTTCGAGGCGGCGAGGAAGTGCTAAATACTAGTCAAGACAACCAATCCTATCTGGCCAAGCTTAACACCTACAACGACACGCATGCTTTAAATTTGACCTACCGCGGCTACAGAAGTAAATTCGGCGAGCTAATGCCATCTATCACGAGCTTTCGCGGCGACGGGGCGCTACAAGGAGAGGGCACGGAGGTAAAGACCGATAGCTACAGCGCAAAGTATATCTTCGACCCCGAAAATCCGTTTATAAAGCTCGCGCTAAGCGGATATTATACGAAAAGCGATACTTCAAGCTTCACCCCCTTCATCGAAGATCTAGTCGATTTCAGCTCCCGCCACGCGCACTTTACGATCTCCGAGCAAAAAGGAACGAACTTAAGCAACACCTCCGTAGCGCAAATTTTTGACAAATCTCTAACGCTCAACTACGGCATAGGCTACTCTCGCGAAAGAATTTACCCGCCTAAAAATATGGCGGACAGGGTCAGAGCAAAGGGCTATCCGGATAATGCCGTCGCGCCGTTTTACATAAGAAACGCAAGACGCGCGGAAAAAAGCGCCTTCTTCTCGCTCAACTATCCGCTAATCGATTGGCTGAAGCTGGATTTCGGCTTGCGCCATATAAACGCTAAGATCCACGACTATCAGCCTAGGGTCGAGGATCGATACTTCAATAAAAACGCGCCCGATCCGCAAAATTCCATCTGCGAGCCGGTCCCTCGCAATCCGTTTCAAAAAAGATGCCGCATATATTCATGGCCGCAACCGCCGAAGGTAAAAGCCACGTCGCCTATCGTGATGCTTACCTTCGAGCCGCACGACAGCACGCAGATCTACGTCAAATACGCCCAAGCGGTCCGCTCGGCGAGCTTGTTTCAGGCATCGCGCGGCTTTAGCACGCAGATAGTCGATTATCAAACCTACAAGCTAAAGCCCGAAAGGCAGAAAAACTGGGAGCTAGGAACGAATTTGATATTTGACGACGTGGGCGGCGGCGATAATGTTTTGGGTTTGAAATTTGCCTATTTTAGAAATTTTACGAAGGATTATCTGACTAGGACCAATACGCGCGGCAGATTACAAACGGTCAATATAAAGTCCGCTCTCTACCGCGGATACGAGACTTCGGCGTATTTTGATATGAGAAGCTTCTACACGCAGATCGGCGTGACGCACTACATAAGGACGAGATTTTGCCGCAAGCCCGAGCAGCTGGGGCTGGTAAATGACAAAACGCAGTGCTATAACGGCGGCGTGAGTGGAAGCAATATCGCAAATACCCTACCGCCGAAAACCACGATAACGACGACGCTCGGATTTAGATTTTGGGGCGAAAAGCTCGAGCTCGGGGCCAGACACAGCTATTATTCAAAGCGCGTGGTTTCGATATTTTCGACGAACAACAGCATAGGCGAGACGAACTCCGCCGAGTGGAAGCCTTACGCCTTAGTAGATCTGTTTGCCAACTATAAAATTTCAAAGGACCTGATCGTTTCGGCGACGCTGGATAATCTCACGAATAGATATTATTTAGACGCGAACAATATGGGGCTTAATCCTGCGCCTGGCAGGACTTTGCGTCTAAATTTAGACTATAAATTTTAGCGCCTTAAACGAAACTGCCGCAGATGAGACGCGAGACGGGATTTGCGGCGGTTTCGTAAAATTTTAATAGCCTAAGCCGTGCCGCATGAGCGATGCGCATCGCGTGGCGCACGAATCGGCGGCGTTTCTAAAAATGCGGAGTTTAAGATTATCGGGGCCGCGAAGCCCGATGTTTAAAATTTCGCGCCGAGCGGTTTTGCTCGCTCGCGCATAGAATTTTATCGGCTTATCGATCTTAGGTTGCATCGGCCTATCGATCCCGCAAGCCCCATCGATCTCATCGCTTTTTTAAGCCTTATCAGTTCAACCGATCCCCGCCCGCAAAGCGAACCATGCCCTTTGATACAGCCTGCAAAGCAAGCTGCGGCAAGCTATCGCCTTTAAAACGTTCCGCAGCAAGACCGAGCCCGCCAAAGCGCGAAACGCAAAACAAAATACCCTCATTCAAAGCGCCGCTCGCAAAAATAAGCCGCGCTTTAGCGCACTGCAAAGCAAACTGCCGCCTTCCTTTCTGTCCAAAAAAAGCGTGATCTGTATGAAATTTTGCGCGCAAGCGGCAATGATTTTGTAAAATTATAAAAGCATTCGGACCTGCAGTTTTGTACCGGGCGACGCGTGCCGCCAAATAAGACGCGCAAACAAACTACGTGCAAAACCGACCGCGGCGCGACGACGTCCAAAGGAGGACTTTGCGGCGAGCGCGAATTCGGCGGAGACGGCAAAGGATAGACGGCCCGGCAAATCGTTAAAATTTCACCGCGTTTGCCGTCTTAGCGCCTCCGCGGCGTGGCATGCTAAATTTAACTGCTTCGGCGTAAAATTTTAGCGATCTGTTAAATCGTTCGAGCCTCATGCGTGCAGCGTCGCTCAGGCCCAATATGCAATGTCGCTCCGAGCCAAAAAGCAAGCCGAATTTGCCACCGAAGCCGCAAAGTGCGTCAAATTTATATTAATTTCGCTCTGCGACGCGATTTACCCAGATCAAAAACTCATCGCTTGGATTCTCGTCGTCTAGATGCGCGGGCGTGACGAGCTCAAGCGCTGTTTGCGGGATCGTCGTTTTGAACGTCTGTGTTACCCACTGCTGAAATTTCAGGTTTGGATGCACGATAAAATCGTCATCCTCGCTGTTTGGCGGCGCACTAAAATCCTCGTCCCAGCAGATCTCGTCGTATCCGATCGCAAGCAATCGCAAAAAATCAAGCCCGCTATGAGCCAAAATGCAGGTCATCGTCGAGCCCGAGCCGGAGCCCATGTGCACGATCTTCGTCTCGCCCGCATCGTCCAGCCACAGCGCGCACATCGAGCCCTCCGAGCCGCTGCCTGCGAATACGCAAAGCCGCTGCTTGATCTCCGCGGCAAGCTTGCGATCCTCGCCGTAAAACCAATACCTTAGCTCCTCGTCGCGATTTTTTGGCTCATCCGTGAAAAATACGATGTCCGTGCCGCCCTCGCGCCCATCGTCGCTCCAGCTCTGCCGTAGCCGATCCTGCGGGTAGAGATAGCCGCGTCTGCGCCCGCCCGCGTCGTCATAAAAGCCGTTTGCTTCGATCCACGCATAAAGCGCCTGGGTCTCGCTCGGCACGCGCATGCCCTGCGGTAGCGCTTCGCACAGCTGCGCTAGTAATAAATTTTCCACCGATCGCTCCTTTTGTTAAATTTGCCGCTCAAATTTTACTGCGTTTTGGCTAAATTTACGGATACTTTGTCTGATATTTGCGGCATTTTACGCGCACCGTCGCCGAAGCGCAAATCAGGCCCTTTAAATTTAGCCGATTTGATTGCGATACACGCGCTGTCTCTTATACACATCTGACGCTGCCGACGACTAGTCGAGTGTAG
>CAUUKU010000095.1:0-8048 GCA_963545665.1 uncultured Campylobacter sp.
TTGCGCGGATGAAATCAAAATCATCTCTCGAGACTAAAATTTCAAGCGCGCGTTGAGATCCCCGCATTCGTTAAATTTCTAAAACTCTGCCCGCGAAAGCATAGGCTTTAAATGCAACGAAACGGCACGAAATACGCGCCAAAGAGTTCGCCTAGAAGGCTATGATAAACGGCGACTTGCCTAACGAAAAACGCGCGCTGTCGCATAGGCGTGAAGCTGAAATCAATTGCTTTCGGCGCCTAATTTTGCGTCAAATTTTGACGAGCTTTTAAATTTACCATAAAATTTTGATTGAGCGCGTAGGCTTTGACGTGACGCGCTAAAATTTAGCGGTTAGTCAAATTCTAGCCTCAAATTTAATGAGACAAAATCAAATTTTAGCCGCGCGAGGCGCCGAATTAATCGTTTCTAACGCACCGTGCGAAGAGGCGATCGGAAATGCCGCTCCAGTCTGCGTAGCCGTTTTTGAAATGCACGAACCACGCCCGAGACGAGCCGTCGGCAAATTTTGTAGAGCTCCAGTAGAAATCGGACTTTACGTATTTAAAAGCGGAATTTATAGCGGGGCTAAATTTAGTTTTATCCGTTATGCTTATTAGCTCATCTATACTCGGCAGCCGCCAGTCCGAATAAGCCGCAAAATTTAGCCTCTCGCAGCGCTCCTTCGCTTGCTTCCAATCGCCGATAAAAACCCGCTCATCATCCTGCCACATTAGCTTGCGGAGTTTGCTTTCGTCGCATATCACTACGTTTTTATCATTATCTCTATAACAAGTCGCATTTATCGCGTCTGCATTTAAGAACGCGCAAAATAACGCTAAAATAACCATATGCTTTCTCATCTATCCATCCTTTATAATTTATAAAATCAATACCGCCTCACGCACCGCACGAAACTGCGAGCAAAAACGCTATCCCAGCCGTCGTTGCCGCCTACGAAATCCACGACCCACGCACTGGACGAGTCGTTGATATATTTTGTAGAGCTTTGGTAGCATAAAAATTCTCCGCTTGCTATGTTTTTAAAAGCGGAATTTATAGCGGGGCTAAATTTAGTTTTATCCGTTATGCTTATTAACTCATCTATCCTCGGTAGCCGCCAGTCCGAATAGCCCGCGAAATTTAAATTTTCGCAGTATTTAACGGCTTCGTCATAAGTACCCTCAAATATATCCTTGTCGTCTTGCCACATAAGTTTGTAAACACTATCCGTAACTACGTTTTTAACATCGTCTCTACTAAAGCCCGCCGTTATATCGCCGCCAAAGGCCGCGTTCCAGCAAAGCAAGCAGCCCGTTAAAATATGCGTAAATTTACTCATATTTTCCCCTTAAGCGTTTGAATTGCGCGTAATTATACTCTGTTCCGCCGCTCATTCGCCTTATGCTTTAAAGTCGTGCCGCGGAGCGCATCCGCTTATCTCTATCCGGAGTTTTTCGCAGCACCGATAAATTTGTAGCGTCTATCGCAGAGCGCGGGCCAGCCTCGATGCTTTGATCTTAAATTTAAGCGCTTTGCATGCTCGGAATTTATCTCTAAATTTAGCCATTTTTGCTAAAATTTCATAAAACGCGCCGCCCGTAAAAGAGGCGGTCGGACCAAGCTTAAGGAGAGAAGATGCGCGAGCGGGGCCTAAAGCTAAATTGCGACCCTGCGCCACTGCTTGCGTGCAATTTAAACGTGACGGGGCTTGCCGCTTAAATTTGAGCCGATTCTGCCCCGATATATTGTTCAATTCGTCAAATTTCATCGCTTGCGCTCGAGTTTTTGCGCCGCTCGCTGCCGCGCTTGTGCGACAAATTTTACTCAAAGTCCTTCTGTGTGATATTCGATACCTCCGTGGCGATCGAGTTGCCCCAAAACACGCCGTCGATCGTGTAGTTTAAAAAGCCGTTTTCTATCTTTAGGTAGCCCGCTTCTTCGCATTTTTTGAAAAATTCCATCAGCTCGCCGAAGCTTTCATCGCCAATGAAGTTTTTTACTCGCGCCAGATCGATTTTATCGTATTGAAAGAGGCTTTTAAAGCGTCCTTGCGCTCTTTGTTTATCGTCAGATTTGCTGATCATTTGCATATTTTCTTTGACGTTGTATAGGCCGTAATTTCCTATGTGCCCGCCTGCGCCTTTGCCCAGAGGCAGGACGTCCGCGCCTTGGTGTCCTAAGCGGATATAGCGGTATTCGTCGCGCCCCTTGCGGTTAAATTTAGTGTATTCGAGCACCTCGTAATTGCCCGTGCTAAACAGCTCGCGCGCGAAGGCGTTATGCAGCTCGCGCTCGTAATTTACGTCGTAATAATCCTGCGAGATCGTTTTGCCGAGCGTTGAGCCCTCGAAAAACTGAAGCGAGTAAAAGCTTGTGCTGTCGATGCTCAACTCGTCTATGAGGCGTGCGTCTTGCAGTACTTCGTTTAAGCTCTGGTTTGGGTAGTTAAAGATGATGTCGGTGCAGAGCATGCCGTCGAAGTTTTGCCGTAGCGCTTTTAGCCGTTTTATTGCGGCGTTTTTGCCGCCTACGCGGTTTAACAGCTTGCGGCCTTTGTCCGAAAACGTCTGCACACCGATACTGAAGCGATTGACGCCGAGGCTTTCTAGCAGGCGTAATTTGCCTAAATTTAGATTATGCAGCGTGCTTTCTAGGCTAAACTCGCAGTCGTCCGAGATGTTAAAATTTGCCCTAAGCGCGGTTATTACGGGCTTGAGATGCTTTTCTTTCAGTATCGTGGGCGTGCCGCCGCCGAAATACACGCTGCGGAAATTTTTGCCTTGCAGATAGGGAAATTTGCCGTATTTTTCGATCTCGCCCAGTAAAAATTTCGTGTAATCGTCCAGCTCGTCATTAAGCTTGGTGCGGTTCATCGAGCAAAACGAGCAGATATTATCGCAAAACGGCACGTGGATGTAGATCACGCCGTCTTTTTCCAAGGGCTCCGTTTGCAAAAACGCCTCCAGCTCCGCGCGGCTCGCCGCCTGCGGTTTTTTGCCCTTCGAAGGGCCTGCGTGCCCCTTTTGTCTTGTCTTAAACATTTCAATCCTCCGCTTGGAATTCGTAAGGTTTGGTGATGACGCAATGAGAGATGTCTTTTAATACTTTGATCTCCAAATTTTTCGTTATTTTCACCGCCTCGTCGTTAAAAATTTTATTTTCGCCGCGCACGGCCAGGATTTTTATCTCGCCGTCAAATTTGAAATCCACCTCGACTTTAAATTTGCCTTCCAGCCGCAGCATAATGGCCTTTTTGGGATACTTCGTCTCGGGCTCGCGCTCTATTTTAAAGCCCACGCCTTCTTTGCAAAAAGACTGATCGCCGCCGCTTTGAGACGCGTTACTTTTCGCGGCGGGTTTTGCGCTCGGGGCATTGGGCGTCGTTTGCGCGGGCGAGCTTTGCGCCGCGGCTAAATTTTGAAATTTAGGCTTGGGCGGGATCTCCTTGGGCGGTTGCTTTTTTGCCTTTTTAGGCTCGGGCTTTGGCGGCGGAAGCTCCTTTTTGACGGGCTCTTCCCTGATTGGCTCAGGAGGCTCCGGCTTTACCGGCTCGGGTTCTTGAAATTTGATCGGCTCAGGCTCGGACGGGATCTGCGGCGGCGCAAATTCTTGCGGCTGCGGGATATTCATAGGCTCAGCAGGTAAAATTTGAGGCTGTGTCTCGTCCGCCGCTTCGTCTTTTTCGCTCGTATCCTCGCTTAAGCTTAACTTGATCCTCATCGTTTCGTCCTTTTTCGGATCCTCGATCAAACGAGAGTTTAGCGGCAAAAACAAAAGCGCCAAATTTAAAAGTAGCGATACGAGAAAATAGCGCATTATTTGCTGAGCAGCTCGTAGATTTTATCTACCGCTTCGCCTATGCGAGGCGTGCCGCGAAGTAGCAACGAGGAGGGTACGCTAAGAACTTTGTCGTTTTTTGCGGCGGTTGTTTTTTTAAGCACGGGATTTTGCTTTAAGAAATTTTCGCTATTGCCGCCGCCCATACCGCCGATAACGAGGATGAAATCAGGGTTTTGCGAGAGGATAAACTCTGTAGAAACGATAGGCGTTGAGCCCTCGACGTCGTCCGCGATATTTTTAAGCTCGAGCTTGTTAAAAATGTCACCGGGAAGCGTCTTTTTGCTAAATCCCGTAAGCGGAGTGGATGAAAACACGGCTAGAATTTTCTTACCCTTTAGCCCGCTGCTTTTAAATGACGCGAATTTCGTCTTTATACCCTCTATCACTTCGGCGGCCTTTTGCTCCTTGCCCGTTATTTTGCCGATTTCTTCGATGTTTTTGTATATGTCATCCACGCTATCGGCTTTGAGCGTGAGCGTTTTTAGATTAAATTTAGCCAGACTTTCGTTTACGTTTGCGGAGTGAAAGCTGGTGACTACCAGATCGGGCTTTAGTTCGACGATCTGCTCGATGTTGGGCTTGGTGTAGGTGCCTACGCTTTTTAGCTTGGCCGTTTTTTCCTCGGGCCAAATTTTAGAAAACTGAAGCGACGAGATGGCTACGAGCTGATCATCAGCACCTAGCATATAGATCATCTCAACGATCGAAGGGTCTAGTACGACGAGCTTTTTTGGCACCTGGGCACTAGCGGAAGCTGCCAAAAAACAGCTTAAAGTAAGTAAAAATGCAACGATTTTTTTCATAGTATCTCCTTTGAAAATTATTTTTACTCTACAAAGTTTTTCGTTTCGCAAACGGATCAAATTTGATGCGCCGCTTGAGCGATAAAATTGATCCGCAGCGCTGCAAAAGCGTTTTCAAATTTAACCAAAACGCCGCTCCGCCCTTTAAAATACCGCCGCGCTATTTTATCGGCACGACGAAGGGCATGCCGCCGTGTTGTAAAATTTCACACTTAAGACCGTAAATTTCGTTTAAAATTTCTTTTGTAAAAAGCTGCTTGACGCCGCCGCCGTAGCGTATCTCGCCGTCTTTCAGCATCACGATCTTGTCGCAAAACATCGCGGCTAAATTCAGATCGTGCATCACCGCCACGGAGAGTAAATTTAGCTCTTTTGTGAGCTTTTCGCAGATTTTCATCATCTCCACGGCGTAGTTTAGATCAAGCGCGCTCGTAGGCTCGTCAAGCAGCAAAACTCTAGGCTCGCTCACCAAAGCGCGCGCGAGCAGCACCCGCTGAAATTCGCCGCCGCTTAGCGAGTTTGCGTTTCGTTTCGCAAACTGCGCCACGTCAAGAAGCCCCATTATCTCGTAAGCCTTTTTAACGTCGTTTTTATCATATCCGCTAAACTGGCTTTTTAAGTGGCAAAAGCGCCCAGTTAGCACTATGTCCTCGACCGTAAGAGGCATGCTTAATACCGTTTTTTGCGGCACGAAGCCTAAAATTTTGGCAAGCTCTTTAAGCGAGTATTGCTCCAGCCTTTTGCTTTCAAGCTCGATGATGCCGCTTTTAGGCGATAAAATTTTTAAAATATTTTTTAAAAGCGTGGATTTGCCGCAGCCGTTTGAACCGAGAATGCCGATAAATTCGCCGTTTTCAAAGCTTAGGCTTATGTTTTTTAGTATCTGCTTTTTGCCGTAGTCGAAGTAAAGCTCGCTAATTTTCACGTCAGATACTCCTGCTGCTGCGGATCGCTAAAAAGAGAAAAAACGGTGCGCCGAAAAATGCCGTAACCACTCCGATAGGCACCTCAGTGGGGCTTAGGATGCTTTTTCCTATAGTATCGCATGCCAGCAGAAAAAACCCGCCCGCAAAGGTGCTGATGGGGATTAGAACAACGTTGCTCGAGGTGCGTAGCAGCATACGCAAGGTGTGCGGGATGATCAGCCCCACAAAGCCTATCATGCCCGTAAACGCGACCGAAAACGCGACCGCGAGCGAAGAGACGATGAGCAGGCGTTTTTTGATCTTTTCGACGTCCACGCCCAGGCTTTGAGCCTCCTCATCGCCGCTTAAGATGACGTTTAGCTCAAAGCGCTTTATATAAAAATATGCCATCGACAGCGCGAGCGGCAGGATGATGTAGGCGATCTTATCCCAGTTTGCCGAGCCTACGTAGCCCATCATCCACGCTACGATCTTGAAGCTGTCCTCGCCGATGAGGTAGGTCGCAAAGCTCGTAAATGCGCCTAAAAAAGACGAAAACGCAATACCGATGATTAAAAGCGTGGCGATGGATTTGTTTTTTTTAGAAAGCTTAAAAATCACCACCGAAAGCACCGCTGCGCTGATGAAAGCAAATATGCCGTAGTAAAAATCGGGCAGCTTTAAAAGATACGCTACGACCGCTCCAAACGTCGCAGCAGAAGCGATGCCGATGATGTATGGATCTGCTAACGGGTTTAAAAATACGCTTTGGACAACCACGCCCGAGCTAGCCAAAAGCATACCGATCAAAAAGGCCATTATGACACGTGGTAGGCGGATTTCAAGCAAGATCGTCTCTTTTATTTCATCGATCTTGCTGCCGCTTGCAAATTTGACTATCTCTTGCCACGAGATGTCCGCGCCGCCGAGACTGAGAGAGAAAATACAGAGCACAACCGTGGCGATCGCTAAAATGATGATAATTTTATTTTTAGTAAGCATACTTAAACTCTACGTAATAATTCCGCGCAGCGGCAGGCATATATCTTTGTCCGATCGTTCTGTCTATTCTGTAATTACTCGCGGAGAGATCGTATTTTTTATCGAGCAAATTTTTAATGCCCGTGCCGTGCTCGTTTTCATCCGACTGCCGTGCGCTTAGGTCGCTCGGTGCAATGCTCAGCTCAAAGCAATTCGGCGTTTTGGATAAGCTTTGATTTTTTGAAATTTGATAGTTGGTCCGCGGCGCATCGTCTTTTTCTTTCGCGCCGTGTTTGTAGCCGCCTGCGTCGATCTTTTTAAAATTTTCCTTCAGCGACTGATTTTTCATCATGCCCCCACCCGCTAAATTCGGATCCTTTAGCGAAAGTGGGATAAATTTAAAGCTCGATCTCGCGCTCATCGTTTTTCCTTAGACGAAATTTACGGGTAAAATTTAAACTCACCGCTTATCCTTTCGACTTTTTCTTGATGTTTAGCTCGACGTTTTGCGTGCCGCTATCTTTTAAAATCGAGATCAAATTTATCACGTCGCCGTAGTTGATCGCTTCGTCGGCGTTTAGTTTTATACTCTCTTTTTGCTTTGGGGTTAAATTTGCGATCTCGCCGCTCAAATTCGTCAAATTTAAGCTTTTTTGCTCGCCGCTTATACTCAAAAGTACTTCTCCGTTAAGTAGGTAAAAAACCTCGACGTTTTTATCCTCCTCTTCGTTTAGGCTGGAGCTGCTTTGAGGCAGAGTGATGTCGATGTGAGCAAGCTTGTTAAAAGAAGTCGTCACCATAAAAAAGAGCAAAAGCACGAAGATAACGTCAATCAAATTTAGCATCGAGATGCCGGCGTGTTTGCCCTTATCCCTGCGGACATACTTCACAGTTTCTCCTCTCAAAACTTCGCCCAAACAGGCTCATGATGCGGTTTAGATCGTTTAGGATAAAATCTATTTTCTTGTTAATCATCAGATAAAATATCACGCAAGGAATCGCCACGATAAGCCCAAACGCCGTGGTGTAAAGCGCCTCGGAGATGCCCACCGCCACAAGCGGAGCGTCCGTACCGCCGCTAAGGCCGTTAAAAGCCTTGATCATCCCCACTATCGTGCCAAGTAGCCCTAACTGCGGGCTCGCGCTCGCGCAAAGGCCCAGTATCCACGTGCGCCGCTCAAGCGAGGTCAGCTGCATAGAGACGGCCTCCTCGGCGATGTAGTCTATCTGCGTCTTGCTCGCGCCCTTGCCTAAATTTTCCACGACGAAAAGTGTTGTTTTGGCAAGCGAGTTTTTGTATTTTTTACAAAATTCTTTGATTTTTTCGTAGTCGCCTTCTAAGATGAGGTTGCAAAGCTTGATCTTAAACGAGCTCGTGGCGTCTATCTCGGTAAATAAAAAATACGCGCCCTTTTCAAGTAGCACCGCAACGCCAAGCACCGATAGACAAAATATCGGCCACATAAACGCGCCGCCGATTTGTACGTATTCGAACATTTTAATCCTAATATTAATTATTAATAGCTTTTTATTATAC
>CAUUKU010000096.1:0-7766 GCA_963545665.1 uncultured Campylobacter sp.
ACTAGTCGTCGGCAGCGTCAGATGTGTATAAGAGACAGGCTTGTAATATTGCTCTATGTAGTTATCGAACTTGCCGTCGTTGTGCGAGAAAAATAAAATTTCATAAATTTCTGGCTTTTCGTAAGCGAAATCGCAAAAGCACCTGCAAATCCGCATATAGACTTCAATGGAGTTTTTGCACTTTGCGATGCAGATCGCCAGGGCTTTATTATACTCCTCGAGCTGATTAAACGTAGCTAAAAAAACCAGATGCGTTAAATTATCGAAATAATTATAAAGCGTAGCGCTAGAATACCCCGCCAAATTTGCGGTGTCTCTTATATTGACGGCGTCGATGCCTTTCTTTTTTATGATTTTGTTTGCCGCGTCGATGAAATACTTCATCATGCGCGATCTTTTTATATTCTCTCTTTCATCCTTGTCCATAACAAAACCTTATTTAAATAAATTTTACGATTTTCAATATTTCTCTTTTTTGAAAAATGGATTGTAGTTCAAATTTCCTTTAAAAAATTTTAACCCACTCAAAATTTATCCAAGCAAATCGCTCATTTTTCAAAATCTAACAAGCCGAATTCATAGAATAAATTCGGCTTGTTTCGCTCTCTCAGCCCTCTCTGTATTCGACTCCGAAAGTTCCGTTTGGATACTCCCATTTTTTGATTATGGTGTTACCGCAGAGCGCCCTGCACGTACCGCACTCTAGGCAGCCCGCGTAGTCGAAGTGGTAGCCGTTTTCGTCCTTTTTATAAAGTCCTGCCGGGCATGCGACCTCTAACTTTGCAAATTCGCTCGCATTTATATCCTCCACAAGCTCGATATGCGCATTACTCTCATCTACGAAAAATTTATCTAAACTTAGTTTTGCATCAACGTTTACGGTTTTCATATAGATTTCACTCCCTTAAATGCATCTTTGATGAGATTCATATAGCCGACCTTCTTGAGTCTTGGCAAAATTTTACTTCTTAGCGGCTGGCTAGGTCCGTTTATAACGAAAAGATCTTTCATAATGCCGCTCATCATCTTCGGATAATCATCAAAAATTCTCTCATTGCCCAAGAACTCAGGCAGATTTTTATAAAGCTTAAGATCGCTCATCACAAAGCTCTCGTCAAGCATCTTGTCGTACGACAAGCTATCTGCGCTAAAATCGCCCGCAGCTTTAGCTTTTAGCACCGCTTTGGCTGCTAAAACGCCGCTTTCTACCGCTAGATCCATGCCGCGCACCGAGTATCCTACGTTTAGGCAAAGCCCTGCCGCGTCGCCTGCTACTATCACGCCGTGATCGCTTAGCTTTTTAATCGAATTTAACCCGCCTTCAGGCACGATGTGAGCCGAATACTCGGTTGTTTTGCCGTTTTTGATAAGAGGCTTAACCGCTGGGTGGTTTTTAAAATTTTCCAGCATCGCAGGCACGCTCATATCGCTTACGTGCGAGTTATGAAGACCGAAAACCGCGCCCAGAGATATAGAGGTTTCGTTGGTGTATAAAAATCCGCCGCCCATATGCTCGTTTGACGCGCTTCCGGCAAATAACCACGCAGCGCCTTCGTTGCCGCTTACGTTAAAGATATCCTCGATCCTATCTTTGCCAAGCTCGATGATCTCTTTTACGCCGACCGCACAGGTATGCGGATTTAGCTCGTATCCTAGGCCGTATTTTGAGCAGATGGTCGAGTTTGCGCCGTCCGCTACGATCACGACGTCGGCTCTCATCTCTTCGCCGCCCGCGATCACGCCGCAAACCTTGCCGTCCTCTTTAATAAGATCGTCCACTCTGATGCCCGCTATTATAGAAGCTCCCGCCTCCTCGGCTTTTTCGCCCAGCCACGCGTCAAATTTGACCCTCAAAACCGAATACGATAGATCGGCTTTGTTTTCGCTAGGCTTTAGAGCGTACTCCATCGTGACGTTGTCGTCTGCGGTGATAAAGGATAGCTTTTCGCGAGTTATCAGTCTCTCGATCGGCGCAATCTCCGCAAAATTTGGAAACACCGGCTCGATGCTGTGCGCGTAAATTCTGCCGCCGCTCATATTTTTAGCCCCTATAAAGTTGCCTCTTTCGATGAGCAACACCTCAAGCCCTTCCTTTGCCAGCAGATACGCCGATATGCAGCCGGCGATGCCGCCGCCGACGATAATCGCGTCAAATTTTTCATCCGCCATTGTTTACCTTTCATGCGTCGCATCGCCCGCTTATACTTCGTTGATTTTAAAATTTTAATGCTCACATACTTTTATGTATGCTCCGCTTAAAATTTTAAAATCGCCTCGTCTAAGCCGGACGCTACCTCCGCTTAGTTTGTTTTAAATTTTGCTTTATCTCGTTTGAGACGACTTAATTCGTCGATCGGTGCATCGCCGGCGCGACTAGCCTTGTTTTAAATTTTCGTTCAAATGCTCGCTTCTGAGCACGTTTTTCTTTACCTTTTCCGTACAGGTTTTGGGCAAAGACGAATAAAACCGCACGATGCTCGGGACTTTAAATTTAGCAAGCCCCTGCGCACAGTATTGTTTGACCTCGTCTTCGCTTAGGCTTTCGCCCTCTTTGAGCACTACGCATGCTTTTATCAGTTCATTATCAAAGTTATCCGGCACTCCTATTACGGCCGCTTCAAAAATTTTATCGTGGGTTTGCAGATAGGTTTCGACCTCTACGCTAGAGACGTTCTCGCCTGCAACCTTTATCAAATTTATGCCTCTATCGACGAAATAAAAATACTCATCCTCGTCAAAATATCCGATATCGCCCGTATGCAGCCAGCCGTCTTTGTCGATGGCTTTGTTCGTTGCCTCGGCGTTTTCGAAATATCCGTCAAAGATGGTTTTGCCTCTTTCGCCTCTTACGCAAATTTCGCCCTTCTCGTTCGCGCCCAGCTCCTTGCCGTCTTTATCCACGATCTTTGCCTCGTAGCAAAAGCCCACTCTGCCGATAGATGGGAATTTTCTCTTTTCGCTCGGTCTATCGCCGATGAGCCCTACGACCGTTTCGCTCATTCCGTACGAGCTTAGCACGCTTTTTACGCCGAATCTTTGCAAGAAATCGTCCATATCCTTTTGTGCGATACCTAGGTAAAAAAGCATCTGTCTTAGGCAGTGATCCTTCTCGTTCGCCTTAACGGGCTGCACCATCATCGTGCAGATCATCTTCGGTATGCACTCGGTGATCGTAGCCTTGTGATAAAGGATCTGATCCCAAAATTTACGAGCCGAAAATCTCTCCAAAATCACGAGCGTTGCGCCTCTGGAAAACGTCGGCATCATAACGGTGCACTGCGCGTCTATATGCCAAAGCGGCATAGCGGTGAGGTAGATATCGCTGCTTTCTAAATTTATCTGCCAAGAGGTATAAAATCCCGCAAAAAGCAGATTGTAGTGCGTTATCAGCACGCCCTTTGGAAAGGACGAGGTGCCCGAGGTGAAAATAATCTCGGCCGGGCATAGATTGCTAAACTCCTCCTCTTTAAGCTGCGTGCTTTGCTTTTTTATCTCTTTATCAAAATCTACGTGCCCATGGGAGCTGCTCTGCGCTTTTATAAGAACGATTCCGTTCTTAAATTTATAGTTTTTCTCCTCGATCTCCTCGTAAATTTTAACGAACTCGCCTTGCGTTATTACGGCTACGGGCTTTGTTTTTTGGATGATAAAGAGCGCATCAGCGTAAACGTAGTTAGCGTTTATCGGCACGGCTATCGCGCCTAGTTTTGCTATCGCCATTAGGACTAGGACGTACTCTATGCTGTTTAGCAAGTGGATCGCTACAAACTCGCCCTTTTTGACGCCCAGGCTTTTGAGCAAATTTGCCGTTTGGCAGATGCGCTCATCCAAATTTTTATACGATAGGCTTGAAATTCGCCCTTCGGCGTCTTCGCAAATGATCGCCGTTTTGTCTGCGTGGGTTAAAGCTAGCTCGCGAAAATACGCGCCCAGGTTTTTCTTGCCTATCATATCCATGTTATTTCTTTACCCTTATGATTTTTTCGTCGTTTAGCTTTTGAACCTGCTCGTTCGTATAGCCTAGATGAGCCATGATGTCGGCCGTATCCTCGCCGTAGCTTGGCATCGGACGCCATACTTTGCAAGGATTGTTTTTAAATTTAGGCATTACGTTCGGGCCTTTAAATTCTTTACCCGCTTCGTTTTTCCATGTAGTAAAGCTGTCGCGCGCGATATATTGAGGGTTGCTTTGTAGCTCGCTTACCTCAAGCACTTTTGCGCCCGCTACTTTTAGATCGGCTAAAATTTTAAGCGACTCTTCGATGGTTCTTTCGCCGAAGAATTTATCAAGAGAGGCTTCAAATTTATCGTTTACCTTCATCTTGCGGCTGATTAGCTGAGTGCCGACAGGTACGTCATCGCCGCCGTAAAGATCGCTGATGCCAAGTAGTTTAAACATCTCTTCTACTTGATATGAGCCGACGATTTCAAATACGATATAGCCGTCTTTGCATGTATATAGGCCGCAACCTGCGTAAAGCGGATCTTTGCCCTTGATCATTCTCGGGCACATTTCGCCGCCGTTTAGGTAGTCCATCATATAGTATTGGCCGACTCTTAGCATTACTTCGTACATCGCTACGTCGACGCTCTCGCCCTTGCCGGTTTTTTGAGCGTTGTAAAGAGCCGCAAGCACGGAGCTAGTAACGCACATACCGCACATATAATCAGCCGTATATGGGAATGCAGGCATAGGTTGGTTTTGATCGCCGTTTTGGATCAAATATCCGCTAAAGGCTTGCGCGATCGTGTTGTAAGCGGCAAGATTTGTGTATTCCGGATCGCCGTATTGACCAAAGCCTGAAAGGTGAGCGATGACTAGTTTTGGATTGTGCTGCCACAAAACCTCATCGGTGATTCCTTTTTTAGCAAACGCAGGGCCTTTGCTCGCTTCGATAAATACGTCGCACTCGCTTATTAATTTGTAGAAAATTTCCTTGCCCTCTTCGCTAAAGATATTTAGAGAAAGAGCGTATAAATTTCTGCGGCTAAGCTCTTTATAGTTTTGCTGAACTCTTATGGTGTCCGGATATTTTGAATTTTCTATCCAAATAACGTCCGCTCCCCACTCGGCAAGCATTTGCGCCGAAAACGGTCCTGCGATCTCCATCGCCGAAAATACTACTTTGACGCCGGAGAGGGGGCCAAATTTAGGGGTGTTAAATTTCATCTTTTTTCCTTTCTTTTTAAAAGCGTCGTCTTTTGGGCGATTTTTACGGAGCTTGAATTTTTAAGGCTGCGACAGATTACCTATCTAGTCTTGCCTTAAAAATTCATCGCAACCCTAAAAATCCCTCCAAAATACTTCCGCTCAAGTCTAAGCAAATTTATTCTCGCTCGCGCGATACTTCCGCTTGTTTTAAATTTTGCTTTGTCTTGTTTTAAGACGGCTCGCTAAATTTGATTTAAATTTAGCGAGCTAAACTCGTAAATTTTAAAATTTACGCCTATTATCTGTATCGCTTCAAGATCGCTCGGCCTAGAGTTAGGATCTGCATCTCGTCTGATCCGCCAGATAGTCTATCGACTCTTAGGTCTCTCCAGAATCTTGATACCCTGTGTCCGGTTACGCCGATACCGCCTAGCACTTGGATCGCGTCGTCTACTACCGCAAATGCGTTGTTCGCGCAGTAAAATTTACACATAGCGCTCTCGCCTGTTACGTTTAGGCCCTGATCCATCTTCCAAGCGGTGCTATAAACCATATATTTCATAGCGTTTAGCCTCATCGCCATGTGAGCTAATTTCTCTTGGATGAGCTGAGTTCTGCCGATAGTTTCGCCGAACTGTACGCGCTGATTTGCGTATTTTGCAGCGTCTTCAAATGCGCAGTAAGCTATGCCGTAGTTTGTGCAAGCGACCAAAAATCTCTCTGCGTCAAATTCCTCTTTAACGCGGTTAAATCCGTTGCCGTACTCGCCGAATACGTCTTTTTCCTCAAGCTCTACGTTATCAAATACGATCTCGCAGCAGCTGTCCATTCTAAGGCCTAGTTTATCAAGCGGAGTTAGTTTGATGCCGGGCTTACTCATATCTACGAACCACTCGGTAAAGATCGGTTTTTCGCTCTGGCTATCTCTTGCCATTACGACGATGTACGGAGTGTGTGCGCTTGAAGTGATGAAGCATTTTTGTCCGTTTAGATAAACTTTGCCGTCTTTTTTAGTGTAAGTAGTTTTTAGGCTGCCGACGTCTGAACCGGCACCCGGTTCGGTGATAGCGGAGTTCCACATCTGTTTGCCGGTACCGCGGAAAGCGAAAATTTTATCTATTTGCTCTTGTGAGCCGTATTTTAGGATAGTGCTAAATCCCGGAAGTTGATAGAGCACGTATGTCGGCGCGCCGCATCTGCCAAGCTCTTCCCAGATAGCTGCTAGTGTTACCCAGCTAGCGTCCATACCGCCGTGCTCTTCTGGAAGCAACATAGTATCTACGCCAAGCTCTGCTAGCTCTTTTACCCATTTGATCGGATATTCGTGCGCTTCGTCGCATTTAGCGAAATACGCCTCCCAGTT
The DNA here is from genome assembly GCA_963545665.1 of uncultured Campylobacter sp. Lineage (GTDB taxonomy): Bacteria > Campylobacterota > Campylobacteria > Campylobacterales > Campylobacteraceae > Campylobacter_B. The sequence goes on from CAUUKU010000096.1 coordinate 6,516, forward strand.
TTCTCTCTCCATTAGTTCTCTAACGCCTGCTACGAAAAGCTCTTGCTCGTCGGTTAATTTAAAATCCATCATTATTTTTCCTTTCGCGCGTCGTCTCGCTTTGATAATGCGATTTTCCGCTTGTTTTTTTAAATTTTAAAATTTTGGCTTCGCCTCAAATTTAAGGCAAAGCGACAAATTTGACCCCGTTTGGGGTCAAATTTTAATACCAATTATTCTTTTTCGCGTCTTTAAAGAACGAAACAAGGATTAGGATATTTACGAAGAACAACAAGCTACCGCCCGCTATAATAGCCGTTTGGATAGGTTTTAGTCCGCCTAGCGCAAGCAATGTAACGCCGATGACGCCGACCAAGATAGACCAACCGATTCTAACCCATAGAGGCGGCTCATCGTAACCGCTGGCCTCTTTGCAAGTACTCATCGCAAGCGTATAAGAGCACGCGTTGATAAGCGTAACCGTAGCGATGAAGCATAGGATGAAAAATCCCCAAATGGTTATAGTTGAAAGCGGCAACGCAGCCCAAGTCTCGATAATACCGCGAGCAAGGCCGTGCGTAGCGATGATATTTGGTAGATCGATAGCCTTTGTGATCATAAGGTGCATAGTGTTACTACCTAAGATCGTCCAAAGTATCCACGTAGTGGCAGTTAGACCCGCAACCATACCTACGCAAAGCTCGCGCACTGTTCTACCGCGTGAGATACGCGCCAAGAAGATGCACATCTGAATACCGTAAACAACCCACCAAGCCCAGTAAAATACCGTCCAGCTCTGAGGGAAACCGCCTTGACCGATCGCATCGGTGTGAAATAGCATGCGGCCTAGGTTGTTAAACATCTGTCCGACGCTATCGGTGAAGTAGTTTATCGTAAATGTAGAAGCGCCTACGATAAGTACCCAAGCTAGCATAATGATCATCAGATAGCTTCTTATGTCGCTGGCGATCTTGATGCCTTTATTTAAGCCGAATGCCACGCAAATAGCGTTAAATACGACCCAGCAAGATATGATCATAGTATCAAGCGCCAGGGTTCTTTTGATACCGAAAAGCCACTCGAAGCACTCCGTAACAAGCGGAGTAGCAAGGCCTAGACTCGTACCCATAGCAAGGATTAGCGCAACGATATAGAAGTTATCGATAAGTACGCCGAGCCAGCCGCGAGCCAGTTTCTCACCGACCGCAGCCTCGATAGTACCGCTTGGTCTAACTACGCTCATCTTTTTAACGAATAAGAAATATCCAAACG
>CAUUKU010000097.1:0-7684 GCA_963545665.1 uncultured Campylobacter sp.
AATTCATTCTTTTGCATCGCTTGATCTCTTCGAATAAAATATTAACGCTTATTTTAACTATTTTTTGTATAATTTTGCGATAAAATTCTCAAGGTTTATTATGAAATTTCATTTTTTTCTAGCACTTTTTACTGCTTTTTTATTTTTAACAGGTTGCGGTAGCGACGAGGAACAAAGCAAGGTCGAGAGCAACGCCACGCAGCCGCAGCCCGAAACCGAAGCCGTGATCCAGGTCGATTACACCGCGCCATTTTCTCTTCAGCTGAATAACGGCAAAATTTTAAATATGCAAAAGACGAAACAGGGCTTTCGCATCGACAACAACTCCACCGTGACGCTATTTGCGTTTTTTACGCCGTGGTGCGACGCCTGCGCCGTGCAGGTAAGCGCTCTAAATGCCGCCAAACAAGCTTATTCGGGCAAGCTTGAGATCATCGGCGTGATGATCGGCGACGCGAGCCTAGACGATGCCAAGGCCTATGCAAGCGCGCACGAAGTAAATTACGCGATCGCTTACGGCGAGGCGAACGACTTTTTCATCAAGGCGCTAGGCGGCATAAACGAAGTGCCGTATATAGCGATCTACGACGAAAAGGGCGAGTTTAGCGCGCAGTATTTCGGACTGATGCCGGAAGAAATTTTAATGACCGAATTGGAGAAAATTTTCTGATGTTCGAATTTTTTAAAAAAGGGCTTAGCAAGACCATAGGCGCGATGCTGGACGCGAAGGGCGAGGATAAAATTTCAAAAGAAATTTTAGAAGAGATGCTGCTTGAAGCCGACGTAGGCTACGAGCTCGTGGAGGAAATTTTAGAAAAACTGCCCGCAAAAAAACTGGTCGCCAAAGATGATCTCAAGGGCGTTTTGAAAAGCTATTTCGATTACGAGATTGCGCGAGCTGCGGATGAAAGACCGTTCGTCGAGCTTATTTTAGGCGTAAACGGCGCGGGCAAGACCACCAGCATCGCAAAGCTTGCAAATTTATATAAAAACAGCGGCCAAAGCGTAATTTTAGGTGCATGCGATACCTTTCGCGCGGGAGCGGTCGAGCAATTAAAAAAATGGGCGCAGATTCTAAATTTGCCGATCGTGGCGACCGCGCAGGGGCACGATCCCGCAGCCGTGGCGTTTGACACCGTAAGCTCGGCTAGCGCCAAAAACATCGATCGCGTCCTGATCGACACCGCCGGGCGCCTGCAAAATCAGAAAAATTTAGCCGCGGAGTTAGAGAAGATCGTGCGAATATGTGACCGCGCAAAAAGCGGCGCACCGCACCGCAAGATCATCGTGCTGGACGCCACTCAAGGCAATCACAGCGTCGCGCAAGCCAGGGCGTTCAACGAGATCGTAAAGCTCGACGGCATCATCATCACGAAGCTCGACGGCACGCCCAAGGGCGGCGCACTTTTCGCCATAGCGCGCGAACTGCGGCTGCCGATACTTTTCGTCGGCGTGGGCGAGCGAATGGAGGATTTGGCGGAATTTAACTCGGATCAGTTCGTAGAGACGCTGGTGGATGAAATTTACGGCGAGGATTAGCCTTTAAGCCGCAAATTTTAAAATTCTACTTCGCGGCCGCTTTGTAATTTTACGACCGTTTTATGATTTACGACGGTCCTACGCCCGCTTCCTGCGATAACCGCGGCGTTTACGGCGGCGGCCTTCGATAAAATTTTAAATTCTACGCGCTCTCGGCGATTTTGACGGCAGCGTCGGATCAAATTTTAAAACCATCTGCCCTTGGCATTTCGGCGCTCGCCGTTTAGATCGAATTTTAAAGCTCATGCCCATTTTAGACAGCCTCGGCAATCGCCGCCGAATTGAAATTTTTAAATTTTTAAATTTCGCGCCGTATTGATCTGCCCCGCGCTCGCCGGGAACACCGCGCGGTAAAATTTCATCTCTTAAAAATCCAATCGTATCAGATTAATTTTAAAACCGATAAAGCGCGCTCGCGCGCCGAAAGCCCCGTCTCCGTGCTATGCGCCCGCCGCGGCGCGGCGTATATAGGTCCCGCATCTGTGACAAGAGATCTGCGAGCCGCAAATACGACGCAAAGCGAGCGCGCGAATTAGAAATTCGGTAAAAATTTTAAAAGCAAGACTACGCAAGCGAAGCCGCACGAATAAATCGATGCAGAAAGCAGGAAGCAAAAGCCGGACCGCACGGGATCCGGCAGAATTTTGAATTGAAATTTAAAAGCTATCGTCTCTTTTTTCAAAGATCAGATGCAGCACGTACGTCACGGCAAAGGTCACGGTGCTAGGCACGATCCAGCCGAGCATCGAGTCATAAAACGGCATCATCTTCACAAACGGCGTGATTAGCGGTATGCTAAGCCCCAAAATGTCAAACCCGTTTATAACTCCCTCGACTACGCAAACATAGACGCAGGCGCGATAAATCAGCTTGCTCGAATCTATCCATGGGTTGATCAGCGAGAGGATTATCAGCATGATCGCGATCGGATAGATGGCGACGAGCACAGGGATGGAGCCTTTGATGATGGTCGTAAGGCCGAAATTCGCGACCCCAAAGCCGATTAAACACCAAGCGATCGCCCACGTTTTGTATTTAACCCTGCCTCTGGTAAGCTCCTCGAAGTATTCGCTAGCCGAGCTTATAAGACCTAGCGTCGTGGTTATGCACGCTAGGAAAAACGCGCTGCCCAGGATCACGACGCCTATGCTGCCGAAATAGTGATCGCTTATACGCGAAAGCAGCATCGCGCCGTTGATCTCGGGCGTATCTTTAAAAAGCTCCGCCGAAGTCGCGCCCAAATAGCCCAGCATGAAATATATCATCATCAGTATGACGCCGGACATCATCCCTGCTTTGATAGTCGAGGAGACGAGGTGCTTCTCATCGCTTACCCCCGTCGTTTTTATAGCGTTTATCACGATGATGCCGAACGCCAGCGACGCAAGCGCGTCCATCGTCTGATAGCCTTCTACGAAGCCCTTTGCCGCGGCATGATGGATATACTCGCCGCTAGGGGCGACGAAGCTTCCGATCGGAAATAAAAATCCCGCGCCGAAAAGTAGCAAAATAAGCGCCAAAAGTATCGGCGTGAGGTATTTTCCGAGCAGATCGACGAGCTTTGAAGGATTCATGCAGATGTAATAGTTCAGCGCAAAATACGCCGCAGAATACGCAAATAGCCAAGCCTGAAGATGATCGCCCCCGACAAACGGCTTGATAGCGATGTCAAAAGGCATATTCGCCGCACGCGGTATCGCGAAAAGCGGCCCTATCGTAAGATACAAAAGCGCGGTAAAAACGATCGCAAATACCGGATCTATGCGGCGAACCAGGCTCTGAAGCCCCTTAGCGCGCGCGATGCCTGCGACGCCGAGCACCGGCAGAAGCACTGCCGTAGCGCAAAAAAACATTATCGCCATATAAAAATTCTGCCCCGCCTCTTTGCCGAGATTGGGCGGAAAAATGAAATTTCCCGCGCCGAAAAACATCGCAAATAGCGTAAGCGATATCGTCAAAAACTGACTTCTGCTTAGCTTGCCCTTCATCTTAAAACCTTCCTTGCTGGATTTAAAACTTATATTGTAGTTACAAATGTTTAAAACATATTTAAATTTAGCCGAAATTTAGCTAAAAATTAGCTTTTTTACGATTTTTTGGCGGACACGCAGCGCACGAGGCAGTCAAAATTTTAAAAATTTTAAGTATAATTTCGCAAAGCTTGAGGCTAAATTTAAGCGAAAATGAGTGAGGGATAAAGATGGCGAAGATTAAAACCACGATTTTTGAGTGCCAGCACTGCGGCAATCAGCAAAGCAGATGGCTCGGCAGATGCCCAGACTGCGGCGCATTCGATAGCTTCGTCGAGCTCAAGCCCGCTCAGATTAAGGCGCTAAAAGAGATCGAGGGCGAGCTAGCCCGCGCCTCGTCCGCAAGCGCCAAAGCGATCAGCGAGATAGAAATCGAGCAAATTTCGCGCATCGACACCAAGGATAGCGAGCTAAATTTAGTCCTCGGAGGCGGCGTCGTGGAGGGCTCGCTCGTGCTAATCGGCGGCAGCCCGGGCATCGGAAAATCCACGCTGCTGCTTAAGATCGCGGCAAATTTAGCAAGCGACGACCGCGCCGTGCTTTACGTAAGCGGCGAAGAGAGCGCCAGCCAGATCAAAATGCGCGCGCAGCGGCTTGGCGCGATAAGCGAGCAGCTGTTTTTGCTCACCGAGATAAATCTGGGCGCCGTGCTTGAAGAGGTGGAGCGCAGGGATTATAAGTTTATCGTCATCGATAGTATCCAGACGCTTTTTAGCGACAAAGCTCCCTCCGCGCCGGGCTCGATCACGCAGGTGCGCGAGATCACGTTCGAGCTGATGCGACTTGCCAAAGCGCGCGGGATTTCGATCTTCATCATCGGCCACATCACCAAAGAGGGCTCGATCGCGGGCCCGCGCATACTAGAGCATATGGTGGACGTGGTGCTGTATTTCGAGGGCGATGCGAGCAAGCAGCTTAGAATTTTACGCGGTTTTAAGAACCGCTTCGGGGCTACGAGCGAGGTGGGGATTTTCGAGATGGGACCGCACGGGCTCGTCAGCGCCAAGGACGTCGCGAGTAAATTTTTCACGCGAGGCAAGGCGGTAAGCGGCTCAGCGATCACGATCACGATGGAGGGTACGCGCGCGCTCGTCGTGGAGATCCAAGCGCTCGTGTGCGAGAGCAGCTATCCGAAGCGCAGCGCCACGGGCTTTGATAAAAACCGCCTCGATATGCTTCTGGCGCTGCTTGATCGCAAGCTTGAGATCGGGCTTGGCGGATACGACGTCTTCGTAAACGTAAGCGGCGGCGTAAAGATCACCGAAACGGCGTGCGATCTAGCCGTCGTCGCGGCGATCGTAAGCAGCTTCAAAAACCGCCCGATCAGCAAAGAGAGCGTCTTCATCGGCGAGGTGAGCCTAAACGGCGAGATCAGAGAGATCTTCAACCTCGATGCGCGCCTGAAGGAAGCCGCGATGCAGAAATTTAAAAACGCGATCGTCCCGATGAAGCCGCAAAACGCGCAGGGGCTTAAAATTTTTCACGCCACGGAGATCACGCAAATTTTAGATTGGATGTGAGACGGCGCGCTTCTTAGCCTCGGTTTGGCGGGCGGCACGAGCGAGCGGAAATAGACTTTGAGCAGCAAGGGACGCGTTGCTTTTGCATGGGCGCGGCGAAGGGCGCAAGTGCGCCGCTTTTTGCATAGCTCGCAAGCAAGCGCAAATGAGCTTGATCGCTAAGGCGCGATTTTTGGAATTTCACGTATCGTAGCGGCTCAAAAATTCGTTTGAGCTTTAAAACGGCTCGGCGACGGTGCGGTTAAAATTTAATCATTCGCGCCGCATCCCGGGCCAATACAAGGCGAGTGCTTTGCGGCGCAAATTTTAAAATTTTGCCGCAATGCGGCGCAAAGCCAAGCCCCATAGGTCCTTGCGTCGCGCAAAATTCTATCGCGGCGCGCAGGACATATCGCATGGGGCCAAGAGCCGGTAAAATTTTAGCGGCGCCAAGCTCTCATGCGCGGGTGCAGATACCACAAAAAGTATCGCGCGCCGAGCCGAATGAGCGCTGCTGCGACACGCTGCAACCTAGGGGGCTTGCTAACGAGACGCTACGCAAGCCAAAGCGCGCAGGTCCGCCTCACGTAGCCAAAAGACAAAGCCTACAAGGCGGCAAGATAGCAACGCAGCGAGAGCGCGATGAAATTTTAACGCAGGCCGCATAAGCCGTCGGCAAAGCCTAATTCTACGGACAGGCTCCGCGGATAAAATTTCGCAAATTTAGCGTGGATAAAATTTCATAAATTTAAACGGAAAGGTGCGTATGAGCCCAAACGTAATCGTCAAATTCGTCATTTTATTTTTCATCAAAGCCCGCAGCCTAAACGTCAAATTTAGCAGGCTAGACGCCATCGTATCGCGCGCTTACGCCAAATACGGGGCGCTCTTTAAGCTAAGCGTGCCGCTACTTGCCGCAGCATCGGTATTTGCGCTGTTTAATCTATACGATTTTGCCAAAGCCAACTACGCGCTGACGGTCTTTTTGCTCGCTTTGGGCTCGCCCCTGCTTGCGTATGGCTTTTTTAAGGCGATAAAATCGGCGATGACCTTCGCGCTATTCGTGATCCCCTTTGCGGCGGTGTTTGCGATCATCGCGGTGACGGGCGCGGAGAAGCTTGATAACTCGCTAAATTTCAACATCGTCTTTCCGCTGTTTTTCACCATCGTGTGGTTTGCGATGTCGGTGATCGCAGATGAGGACGTGGCGCAGATCATGAATAAGATCGTATCGAAGCTCTCCACACTTTTCGTGACGATTTTCATCCTTTACAACTACGAGACGCTGCACGGGATTTTAATCGCGGGCGCGGGAGGGTATCGCGCGGGCAGCGACGAGCTAAACGCGCTTGATCTGGTGTTTATGACGATTAGATTTTTCACGCTGCCTTCGATTTTTACATTGATGATTTTTGAGATCAAAGATTATCTTTTTATCAGATACGACGCGTTCGTGCAGGCGCAGCAGGAGCGCATGGGGGATTTGGAAAATTCCAAGGGCTCGGAGTAAAATTTTAAAGCTTAGCTTGATCTAATTTTGCGCGCCGTAAACGGTCGCAAATACTGAAGATTTCGACCGCCGTGTGCACGCCGGGCTTAGGCGCGGCGGCGAAACCAACAAAATTTAAGCGAAATTTTAAAGCTAATTTCGAGACGGAATTTTAAGACCGCGCGGGCTAGAATTTAAAGCCGCGAAGCTTCAAACCCCGACCCCGCATCAAATTTAAATTTTAAAAGAAGCTGTATATGTCGTCTAGAAGGAAGTATTTTTTATCGACGGTGCCTTTGTAGAACGGCTCGAAGGTGTTATTGTAGGCCTTTTTGAAAAAGCCCTCCTTGCTTAGCGCGATCAAGCCTTTATTGATCGTATCTAGCAGCTCTGCGTTGCCTTTTTGCACTGCGACGCCCAAGAATACGTTATCGCCGAGGTTTTTGATATTTACCTCCACGTTAGAATCCACGATCGGATAGACCATCACGAAAAGGTTGTTGTTGCAGTATCCGTCGATCTCGCCGTTTTTTAGCCGCTTGTAGCAATCGACCGAGTCATTGCAATAGGTTAGATTGTAGCCGTCATCCTTTTTCATATACGCCTCTCCCGTGGTTTTGCGGATGACGCCGATCTTTTTGCCCGCAAGATCGCTTATTTTGCGGATATTTGAACTTTTTTTGGTCAAAATTCCTAGATTTACCGTAAAATACGGCATCGAAAAATCCGCATTGCCTTTGCGATCCTCCGTGACGCTCACGGCTGCGATCATCATATCGGCCTGATTGTTTTGAAGCATCGGAAAACGCATTTCGTTCGTCACGGGTATGAGCTCGATGCGACCTCCGGCGGAGCCGAAAATTTTACCCGCCAAAGCATTTGCCAGCTCGACTTCGAAACCCTCAAGGCCCTTCTCGCCGAGCTTGCTGAAAGGCGGCTCGCTCTCATATACGCCCACTCTAATGAGCTTACTCTGTTTGATTTCGCTTAAAGAATTCGCGAAAACAAAGACCGCCGATAATAGAACAAGAAAAAATGACTTTTTCATATTTCCTCCTTGAGAATTCTAAATTTTTTGTAATTGTAATGTAAATTTTCTTAAAATATAATTTTACGAAATCTGAAAT
>CAUUKU010000098.1:0-7676 GCA_963545665.1 uncultured Campylobacter sp.
AGATACTGATCGGTCTCGTGGGCTCGGAGATGTGTATAAGAGACAGATTTTAAGGCGCGCGACCGAGCCGCGAGTTTAAATTTAGCCCGCGGCTCGGTATCTGCGGCCTTAAAATTCTACGAACGAAAGACCCGCGCCGATCTTATTGACGCTGCGTTTGTAGTCCGCGAGGCTTTCGCCGTAGCCGTTAAAGTAGCGTAGATAGCCGTAAAATCCGCTATTAAAGATCGGGAAGCTGTAGTTCAGCTCGATCGCGCCGCGGTTGCTGCCGTCAAAATGTAGATTGTTTCGCCACAGAGCGCTAAGTCGTTGCTTGCCGAAGGTGTATGACGCGCGCAGATCGCCGTAGCCCATATAATCCGCGATGTCCTCGTTCGTGCGGTCCAGCCAAAACGCATACCACGCCCTAGGCGTGATCGAAAATCCGCCCGCGCTCCACGTGCTTTGGACGTAGGCTTTGTTCCACGAGCGCGATTCTGCGCCGCCTTTGCCGTTCGATTCGTGCAGAGCGCCTATTTTTAGCTCATCCGCAAACGGTACCGGCGCGCTAACGTAGAGCTCGGGGCGGTAGTTACTCTCGCGAAAAGGCGCGCTATCCTGCGTGATCTGCCACCAGGAATTTTGCGTGTAAGCGAATGAAAATTTCTCTCCAAGGCCCAGCGCGTCGTAGGCAATCGGGCGCTCGAAGCTAAACTCAAAATGCAGCTCATCCGCCTTACGATCGGGTTTTTTGCTAAAATCGTGAGTAAAGAGCATGTAGATCGGCTCGTAGTATTTAAGCCCTAAAATCCCTAAATTTTTGGAATTTTCGCTGTTTTGCTCGCCTTGCGCCGCCGAATTTTGCGCTAAGAAATTCCGTTCGTCCTGCGCCGTAGAGCTCGACGCCGTAGAATTTTGCGAGAGCGCGGCGGAATTCGACGATGCTAAATTTGACGCGGCCGAGTTTGCCTCCGTAGAATTTGCCGCGATAGAATTTTTTGCGGCGGAATTCTGCGCTGCAAGGTCCCGCTCAGCAGAGCCCCTAGGCGTGGAATTTCGCCCCGCATGCGGTCCCTGCTCTAGGCTAGCCGTCGCGATTTTTTTGTAATAGATCATCGCGTTTTTATAATCGCCCGCGGCTTCATACTCTTTGGCCTTTGCGTAGAGCTCGGACGGATCCTGCGCGGCTAGGCTTAGGGTGCAGGTCGCGAGCATTAAAATTTTATATTTCATTTAAATCCTTTTGATAATTTATATTTAAAAACTGCTCTTTGTTTTTGAAATTTAGCACTTTGAAATTTACGCGATCGATGAGCGAGCCGATCTTATGATCTTTTGCGCGGTAAAGCTCAAGCGCTAGCGGCGCAAGGCTCGCGTCAAAAAACCCGCACAGGCTGTGTCTGCGCAGATCGTCGCCCGCTACGCAGATCTGCCCCTCTTGCTCGCTAAGAGCGCGGATGGTAGAAATTTCGACGAACGGCATATCGGCGGGGATGATAAAAACGCGCTCGCCGTTAAATGGCTTTAGCGCCGAATACAGCGCGCCCATCGGCGAAAATTCTTCAAATTCGTCGTAAATCATAGGAAGCGGAGGGTTAAATTTAGAAGTTTTGGCGCAGGCGAAAACCCGCTCAAACTCGCAGCTTAAGCGCGAGAAAAGAAAATGCGTCATCGAAGCGTGTCCGCGAAATGGAAATAGCGTTTTATCGCTGCCGAAACGCGAGCTTTTGCCGCCGCAGAGGATGACGCAGGTTTTCATCGAAATTCCACCGGCCCTCATCGATCTTATCGCGGCGAAATTTTAAATTTTGAGCTTAACGCAAAGGTCGTCATTTTAGTCTTTTTGCATATATTTGGCTTTGCCAAGGGCGTTGTTTGCGATGAATTGATAAAGGCTCGGCGCTTGAAGCTTCGCTAGCTCGGGGTATTTGGCCTTAAGCGTCTTCCAGATGTCATAGACCCGAATGCCGCTTGCGTAAAGATTCATAATCTCCTCAAAATGCGTGTCGTAAAGGCTCGGCTTTTTATACAGCGAGAGTTTGCGGCGCGTATCCAAAACGGCGTTCGTCTCGATGAAAGAGGCGAGATCCTTTTCGCTTACCTTCGCAAAATCCATTTCGTGCAGCGTTTTCATCTGCTTTAGGATGTCTTTGTTGCTCACGCCTTGAAAGTGCAGCTTTTTGATCTCAAATCGATACGCGTATAAAAAATCTTCGCTTTTTTTGGCGATCGCGCGCAGTCTTGTTTTTTCGTCTTTAAAAGTCACGGATATGAAGTGCGTAAGCCCCGCTGCAGTGACACAGCTTTTAAACGTTTCGTCCTCCTCGCCGATTTTATTTAAAATCGCCTTGACGGTGTAGCCTTGCGCGATGAGGTTTGAAATTTTATCTTTATACGGCTTGTAGTCGAAGCGCACGCGCCTAAAGCCCGTTTCGGTGCTGATTTTTTTGTAGATCCTCGCGTGTTCGCTAGCCGTAAAATACTTCGATTTTAGCGCCTTGCGAAGCTGTTCGGCCGTCGCCGTAAAATCGTCGTAGTCGATGATGCCCGCGATCAGCTCTTTTTCGTTTACGACCCTGCCGTCTACGATCGCGATGGTGATGAGCTTCATGATCTCTCCTTTGCTGCGCGAAATTTTAACTCAAAAACATAAACTCAAATTTAATTATTTATTATCATGAAACCCGACCGAGCCCTAGCGCGGCCCGCCGCACGGCGCGTTTAAATTCGGCCGTTTTGAGGCGAGCGGGGCGCGGGAGGGCTTGAATGCCGCGCCGAGTTTGCTAGACAAATTTGTCAAAAAAGGCCTTCGACGGAGGGCTACACGAAGCGTATTTAAAATTTAATCCGACGAATTTATACCGCGCGGCCGATTGATCCGCGCAAAACGATCTGAAATTTTAAAATTTCGCCGCGTTTGATTTAGCCTGCGCCGATCTGCTCGCAACAATTCGTCCGCGGCAAATAAATATTCGCGCGAGTTAAATCGTTTAAATTTTATCCGTAGGTGCCGATCTGCGCGGAGCCGTCAGGTTTGCCGCCGTAGCAAGTCCCGCGCAGAAAATACCGAAACGCTAAATCTGCGCCGAGCTTGCCGCCGCGAAGGCGGGCCCCACGGCCCATCTATTTTGCATCGCGTAAAATACGAGAAGCGCCGGGCGGCGTCAAGACCGCAAAGGGATCGCCGCGCGGATATGAGAAATGCGTCTGAATTTAGCCCGCGCCGTAAAATTCTAACTTTTTGCGAAGGAGAAAAATTTTTTGATCTTCGTAAACCCCAGCTTCATACCGCTATATTTCATCATGCGAGCCATATTTACCCACATTTCGCGCTCGTAGCACGGATGCGGGCAGTGGTGACAGCGCGGTTTTACGGTATGTGGGCAGGCGCGTAGGCGCGCATAAGCGTAGCGCAGCATCCGCTCGCAGTCCGCGCAGAGATGAAAGCGCGTCTGCACCAAGCCCTTATCTTCTTTATAGTCGTGAAGCGCGGCGCCGTCCGTCTTGATAGCGTCCGCATGCTTGTCGTCGCAGTAGGTCTGGATAAATTTCGTCACGGTGGTCACTTCGTAGATAAATTTCTCGCTCGTCATCTTTGATCCTTCGAAGCGATTTTATCTAAAAGAGAGAAAAATACTCTTGAGCGCGCTCAAGCCCTTAGAATTTTACTATTTTTCTACCTTGTTGCCGAGCAGCGTCGCGATAGACTTCGTTTTGTCGTTTGAGGCAAGCGCGATCTGAATACTCATCGTAAGCGGTACGGCCAAAAACAGTCCGCCGATGCCGAGCACGAATCCCCACAGTAGCAGCCCCGCAAGCACGCTGATCGTAGAAAGCCCGAGCCCTTGCCCTAAAAATCGCGGCTCGATGACGTTGCCGATCGCGACGTTTACGGCTAAATACAGCGCGACGACCCAGACGCTCACGCTCATATCCATCGTCGATAGCGTTACGAAAAGCGTCGGAAAGACCGCCACGATCGAGCCGATGGTGGGGATGAAATTTAGCACGAAAGCTAAAATCCCCCACAGCGCGGCATACGGTACGCCAAGCGCCCACAGCCCGAGCCCGATGAGCGCGCCGGTGCATGCCGAAGCGATAGTTTTAATGAGGAGGTATCTTTTTAAATTTGAAGCGAATTTTTTTACGAAAGTGTGCGTCGCGCGGCTGCGTTGGCAGAAATAGCGGATCTTTTCATCCATCACCGAGCTTTCAAATACCATGAACGAGACCATTATGAAGATAAAAAATCCCGTCGAAATGATCGAGCCCGTCTTGCGAAGCAGCGCCGAGACTTGCGCTGCGACCTCGTTAGGATCGACGCCTAGGCTTTGGACATCAAACTGCACGCCGAAATGCGTGAGCTTATCGCTTACGCCCTGCATGACGCCGTTAAATCTAGCCTGTAGCTCGGGCAAGCGCGCCGAAAATTCTCTGATCGCATCGAAGATGACCGCGCCGAAAAATATCATGATCGCCACGAAGGCAAAAGTGATGATGAGAAAGCTAAAGACGCGCCCGACGCGGATCTTTTGGACGTAGAGCACTAGCGGCGAGACCAGCACCGTGATGAAAATGGCTAACAAAAACGGTACGACTATGGCCTGTGCGGCTTTGAGGCCCGCTAGGATGATCATGACGCAGGCGACGGAGATCAAAGACATCTGTAATTTCAAAGTTTTTCCTAAATTTTGACGTTTTCGCGAAATTTGCGCGAAGCTAAAAGATGATTTTAACGAAAATTTCATAAAATTTAAGGCTTTGTTTTGAAATTTTGCCCGCTAAATTTAAAAATATGCGTAAAATCGAGGCCTAGCGTAGGAAAAATTCAAAATTTTTGCTAGAATTCGGCAAGAATTTTAAAACCGAAATCAGGATAAAATATGAATCTTCCCAAACAGCTTTTAGATCGCTACGCCACGGAGCATCAAAGTGCGGGCGAGGCGCAGCGGACGGCGAACGCGATCGCCTTCGCGCCGGTGGTTTTTCAAGTCTCGCGACTGATGAAAAAATTTGGAATTTTAAGCGCGCTTCATGAGGCGCGGGACGGGCTAAGCATAGAGGGGATTGCGCAGAAGACCTCGCTTAGCGAATACGCCGTAAAGCTGCTTTTGGAAAGCTCGCTTAGCATCGGCACGGTACTGCTGTGCGGCGAGAAATTTCGGCTCAGCAAGGCGGGGTATTTTCTGCTCACCGACGAGATGGTGGGAGTGGATATGGATTTCATCCACGACGTGTGCTACGAGGGGCTATTTAGGCTCGAAGAGACGCTAAAATCGGGCAAACCCGAGGGGCTAAAGGTCTTTGGGCAGTGGGCTACGATCTACGAGGCGCTTTCGTATCTGCCGCCGCACGTGCGCAAAAGCTGGCTCGCGTTTGATCATTTTTATTCGGATTTGGCGTTTGAGCCCGCGCTAAAGATCATTTTCTCGCGCAAGACGGATAAAATTTTAGACGTAGGCGGCAATACGGGGCGCTTTGCTAAGCGGTGCGTAGGCTACGACGAAAATGTGCGCGTCACGATAATGGATCTTGCGGGGCAGATCGCGCTGATGAAAGACGCCGTCGCAGGCGCGCAGGGCGCAGGGCGCATAGAGGGGCTTGCGGCCGATCTGCTTGATCCCGCCACGTGCTTTCCGCGCGGCTTTGACGCGATCTGGCTCAGTCAGTTTCTGGACTGCTTCGCAGAGGAGCAGATCGTAAGCATCCTTGCGCGTGCGGCGGAGTCGATGAGCGCGGAGGCGCGGCTTTATATTTTGGAGCCGTTTTGGGATAGACAGCGCTACGAAACCGCTGCGTATAGCATGACGCAGATCAGCGTGTATTTCGCCGCAATGGCAAACGGCAATAGTAAAATTTATCACTCGGACGATATGATTAAATTTGCGCAGCGCGCCGGGCTTAAAATTTCTAATATCCACGACGGGCTCGGCGTCGGACACACGCTGCTGTGCTGCGAGCGCAGCTAAGGAGCGAGCGCGATTGCAAAGGCGGGGCGGCCGGTTCGTGCTGCCTTAATGCCGCCTCAAGATGCGACGATCTGCGGTGAGACCAGCGCGCCGCGATGAACGGCTAAATTTCAAAAGTGCGGATTTAAACTCGGGCGTGAAATTTTGTCGCTTCCGCCTAAGCGGAATTTTATCGCGGTTTAGGTCGGCGCCAAATTTTATCGCGGCTATTAATACTGCGCGGTCGCGATAGAAGCAGGCTCGGCGTGAAATTTGCTTTTGGCGTCGTTTTGCGCAAGCGCGGCTACGAACTCTAGCGCGCGCGAGTGAAATTTTATCCGCAGCGGAGAGAAGCTCGCCCGCGATATGGTGGAATCCCGCACGTCGCGATATAAAATTTTATCTGCGCCGGGGCGGGGATCTCTTCGCGCCTGGGATGAAATTTTATCCGCAGCGGGGGCGGAATTTTGCTGCAAAGATAAAATTTGGCTAGCGGCGCAAAGCTCATCCGCAGTGCCTCAAAATTTTGTCTCCGCAACGGCGCAAAGTATCGCAATGGCGCGTGCAGGCGCCGTTGCTACGATCGCAGTCTGCGCAGGATCTTGTGAAAAGAGCGCTATTTACGACGGCGCGAGATTATCTCCTCGTGAAATTAATGCTCGGCGCATAAAGGCATGCAAAGGCGGGGCGGGGTGAAATTCAGAAGCGAAATTCAAACATTTCGCGATAAATTTTATCGCGTTTTTTTAAGACGCGGGTTCGTCGGATTAAATTTGATGTTTCCGCGCCGCCCATGCCGTCCCTCGCGACTGATAGAGCACTTTTGAGAGAGGCTTTATTGAAATTTTGCTCCAAAGCGAGCCGCGAGCAAAACGAGATAGTGTTTTAAAATAGCGCAACTTGCGCGGCGGCGGGATTTTACAAATGCAAATATTCGGCGCAAAAGGCCCTAAAAATCAAAAAAGCGTTTTAAATAAATGTCGCAGAGTGCGGCATCCTCGGTGAAGCGGCAGTTTTTCAAAAGCGACGCGATAAATTTTACGCGACCAAGCGCGTCATAATGAAATTTCCGCCGCGTTTTTGAAGCATTTTTAAAAATTTAATCCACTTAAAACCAGACCGTTTATTAAATTTAAAAAGCAAAAAATATGCAGAATAAAATCGGCGGATCGGGCATGTCGAAATTTTAAAATCGGCATACTTTAGGCGGCGTGCGGCGAGCCTATAAAGCTTCAAACTCTCGCTGGCGCCGCCGCGGTTAATGGCGGTCAAATTTCAATCAGCCTCGCGCTATAAATCTCGCGCAAGCCCTATTTGCAGTCGCTAGGCTTAAATTCTACCCTTATGAACTCTTTGCCGCTTTTTATCTTATAGCTCCACACCGCGCTGTTTATTAGCGGGTGCATGATCTTCATCTGGTTGCAAAAAAGTTGCTTATTTTGGCTGTCTATGACGTTTTGCATCACGGTCTTTTGCGAATCTGCAACGTTGTCGAACGTTATCCCCATGCCGTCGTTTAGCTCGTAGTTGTAGACAAAGCTGCCGTCCTTGCACTCTGCGCCCGTTAGCGTGGTGATCTCGTCGATTCGCATCGGTACGCTTTTGTTGATGCCGTCCACGGCCGCCTTGATTTGCGGGTCGTCGCAGCCAGGTGCGGCGAAAAGTGCTCCGCACACAAGCGGAAGCAATAGAAACTTTTTCATAATTCTCTCCTTAAAAAATTTCGTAATGATATAAAAATTAATATTA
>CAUUKU010000099.1:0-7576 GCA_963545665.1 uncultured Campylobacter sp.
TTTAGCTTGGAAGTATCGGCGCAAAAAATTATAAATTTAGTTAATAAACTGTAAAATATAAAAAAAATTCAGGAGCAGAAATGAAAACGGCATTGATCACAGGCATAACCGGTCAAGACGGGGCGTATCTCGCAAAGTATCTTTTAGGGCTTGGATACAGGGTTGTAGGTACTTGCAGAAGGACGGCTAGCTTAAATTTATGGCGCATAAACGAGCTTGGCATCATAAATGATAAAAATTTAAAAATTATTGAGATGGATTTAACCGACCCGTTTAATATTTTAGGCGTAATTTCACAAACTAAGCCCGATGAAATTTATAATCTTGCGGCTCAAAGTTTTGTAGGGGTGAGCTTCAAAGAGCCTTTTCATACTGCGAGCGTAACCGGCCTTGGCGCATTAAATCTACTTGAAGCTATAAGAATAGTAGATAAGAATATAAAATTTTATCAAGCCAGTACGTCGGAGATGTTCGGTAAAGTTCAAGCGGTACCCCAGAATGAAACTACGCCGTTCCATCCGCGTTCGCCGTATGGAGTTGCAAAGCTTTACGGACACTGGATGACGGTTAATTATCGTGAGAGTTATGGTATTTTTGGCTCTAGCGGCATATTATTTAATCATGAAAGCCCGCTTAGAGGTCTAGAATTCGTAACGAGAAAAATCACCAATACAGCCGCTAAGATTGCCCTAAAAAAAGCCGACAAATTGGTTCTTGGTAATTTGGATGCCAAACGTGATTGGGGTTATGCTTATGAGTATGTTCAGGGTATGCATAAAATTTTACAGCACGACAAGCCCGATACCTTTGTACTCGCAACAAATAAAACGACTACGGTTAGGGATTTTGTAAAACTGAGCTTTGAAGCACTTGATATTGAGTTAAAATTTGAAGACCGCGGCGAGAATGAGATCGCTCGTGATAAAAATGGCAATATTTTGGTGCAGGTTAGTTCGGAATTTTATCGCCCCGCCGAAGTGGATTTGCTTATAGGGGATCCGCTTAAGGCAAACAATGAATTGGGATGGCGATCGACCGCTGACGTTAAAGCTCTTTGCGAGATGATGATAAAAGCGGATCTTAAAAAAGTAGAGGCCGGATTTGAGTTCTAGAGTTTTAATCACGGGTGCAAATGGATTTACCGGGCGCTATCTTTGCAAATATTTAGAAAATTTAGGCTATGAAATTTTTGGAGTAGATACAAATAACTGCGATATTCGTAACGCAAATAGCATAAAGAATGCTCTAAAATTTAATGCCGATTTCATCATTCATCTAGCTGCCGTCGCTTTCGCACCCAGTAATCCCGAACTGATAGAGAATATAAATTTTGCTGGAAGTAAAAATTTACTTGATGCTATAAGTGAATTAAAAATTAAACCGCAAAGAGTGATATTGGCGAGTTCGGCTTCGGTTTATGGTGTGCAAAAAGAGCAAATTTTGTCTGAAGATCTAAATCCAAACCCGCTATCTTCATACGCAAAGAGCAAGTGGAAGATGGAGGAAATAGCAAAAGAATACGACTTTGACATTTTAATAACCCGTCCGTTTAACTATACCGGTGTCGGGCAAAATAGTAATTTTTTAATACCTAAGATAGTTTCACACTTTAAGCAAAAAAGCAAGATTATCGAGCTTGGAAATTTAACTCCGCAGCGTGAATATAATAATATTTTGGATGTGATTAAAATTTATGAAAAACTACTCTATCTAAATTGCGACGAACAAATTTTTAATATTGGATCCGGTATAGGTTACAGTATAAGCGAGATACTCGATTTAATGAGAGAAATTTCAGGACATGACATAAAAGTTATACAAAACCCAAATTTTATGCGAAACGATGAAGCGCAAAAAATCATCTGCAATACCTCTAGGCTTAAAAAATACGGCATAGATTTATGTCGAAGCAATCTAAAGCAAACTTTAATTTGGATGTATGGAGAGCAGGAATGAAAAAGGCTCTTGTTCATGACTGGTTTAGCGTATATGCGGGCGCGGAGAAATGCATCGAGAGTTTTACCGATATCTGGGATGATTTTGAAATTTACAGCCTCATCGACTTTTTAAAGGGTGCCGAACGAGATAAAATTTTAAAAGGCAAGCACGCTCACACGAGCTTTATCCAAAAGTTGCCTTTCGCAAAGGACAAATACCGCAACTACCTGCCGCTATTTCCGATGGCGATCGAACAGTTTGATCTAAGCGACTACGACATCGTGCTGTCCAGCTCACATGCCGTAGCAAAGGGGGTGCTAACGCACTCCAACCAAATTCATATTGCTTACGTGTATACGCCTATCCGCTACGCGTGGGATCTATATCATCAGTATCTGCACGAAAGTGGGCTAGATCGCGGTCTAAAGGGCATGCTGGCGAGGTATTTTTTGCATAAAATTCGCCTTTGGGATTTATCTACTATAAATAGAGTTGATTGTTTTATTGCTATTAGCCATTGCATTGCGCGCCGTATCCAAAAAACCTACGACAAATCCAGCGACGTCATCTATCCGCCCGTGGACGTGGATAAATTTACGCTGCGCGAAGCCAAAGAGGAGTTTTACCTCACTGCCTCGCGCATGGTGCCGTATAAAAAGATCGATCTCATCGTAGAGGCATTTTCGCAGACGGATAAAAAGCTGCTCGTTATCGGCGACGGGCCTGATATGGCGAAAATCAAGTCAAAAGCGGGCAAAAATGTCGAACTTTTGGGCTTTGCGAGCGATGAAACGATGGCCGATCTCATGGGGCGGGCAAAGGCGTTTGTTTTTGCCGCCGAGGAGGACTTCGGCATTACGCCGGTAGAAGCGCAGGCGTGCGGCACGCCGGTGATCTGCTTTGGGCGCGGCGGCGCTCGCGAGACGGTGCGCGATGGCGAGAGCGGGCTGTATTTTATGGAGCAAAACGCAAAGGAGCTACTCGCCGCCGTAGCTAAATTTGAGCAAAATTATGATAAATTTGAACCTGTAAAAATCAGAGAAAATTCTTTAAAATTTTCGCGCGCGCGCTTTGAGACCGAGATTAAAAGCTACGTCGAGAAAAAATATGAGGAATTTAAGGATGGCCTAAATGACTAATATGATCCTAAGCGGCGGCAGCGGCACGAGGCTATGGCCTATCAGCCGCACGCTTATGCCCAAGCAGTTCGTGCGCCTCTTTGACGACCGCTCGCTTTTTATGATGAGCTACGAGCGAAACTCTCCGCTATGCGAGAGCACGCTCATCGTCTCGAACGAGCAGCAGTATTTTTTGGCGCTCGATCAGCTTGAGGCCCTGGGCGCGCGCGGCGTGAAATTTCTACTCGAGCCCGTCGGCAGAAATACGGCTCCTGCGATCGCGCTTGCGTGTTTGAGCTTAAAGGCCGAGGAGATCGTTTTCGTAACGCCGAGCGACCATCTAATTAGAGATGAGGCGGCGTATAAAAACAGCGTCTTGTGCGCACGCGAGCTTGCGAAACAGGGGTTTTTGGTAACGTTCGGCATCAAGCCCGCGGATGCAAATACGGGCTACGGCTATATCGAAGCAAGCGGCGAGGACGTATTAAAATTCCACGAAAAACCTGAGCTTACGACAGCGCAAAGCTACATAGCGGCGGGGAATTTTTACTGGAACAGCGGCATGTTTATGTTTAAAGCGGGCGTATTTTTGAGCGAGTTAAAGGCGCACAGCCCCAAAATTTACGAAGCCTGCGTCCGTGCGCACGAAAATTCTAGCGCGGAAAATCCGATTAGAATTAAACTTCCTGATATGCAAGAGATCCCAGCAGATAGCATCGATTATGCGGTTATGGAGCGCACGAGTCTTGCTAAAGTCGTGCCCGCAGATATCGGCTGGAGCGATCTGGGAAGCTTCGATAGTTTAGACGCCGAATTGCCTAAAGACGCGAACGGCAACACCGCAAGCGAGCAAAACATCACTCTAAATTCTAAAAACAATCTCATCATCGGCTCGGGCCGCAAGATTGCCGCCATAGACGTCGAGGATTTCGCCATCGTCGATACCAAAGACGCTCTGCTCGTGTGTAAAAAAGGCTCTACCCAAAAGGTGAAGCAGGTGGTGGAGCGGCTGAGGGATAGCGATCTGGCGCACGTGCACGTAACGACGCATCGTCCGTGGGGCAGCTACACGGTGCTCGAAGATGAGCGCGGCTACAAGATCAAGCGCATCGTCGTTAAGCCCGGCAAGCGGCTATCGCTGCAGAAGCACTACCATCGCAACGAGCACTGGATCGTCGTTAGCGGCACTGCGACTGTGACCGTAGGCGAGCGAAATTTCTTGTTGCGCGAGAACGAATCGACGTTCATTAGAATGGGCGAGGTCCACCGCCTCGCAAACGAGGGCAAAATCCCCGTCGTGCTAATCGAAGCTCAAGTCGGCAGCTACACCGGCGAGGACGATATCGTACGCCTGCAAGATGATTTTAATAGGAGCTAGGATGAAAAAGCAACTCTGCGTTTTGATAATCTTGGCGGTCGATATTTTCGGCATCTGGCTTTGCTTCGGCCTTGCCGTGGTGCTTAAAAATCTGCTCTACGGCGATAGCATGTTACTGGACATCGGCAGGTATCAGGGCTTCGCGCCATCCTACGTCATAATGATATTTTTGTTTTTCTATCAGGGGATCTATTCGAGGCGGTATGATTTTTGGCACGAGAGTAGAATTTTAGTAAAAAGCTGTTTTTTGGGGCTTTTGCTAAGCCTTGCGCTGCTTGCTTTGATCAAAGTCAATTACGAATTTTCGCGCGCCAGCTTTATTTTGAGCTTTGCCTTTATGGCGGTGGTTTTGCCGCTTTTTAAGCTCATAACGAAAAGAAAACTTTTTAAATTTGGCCTATGGCAGAAGAGGGCGAAAATTTTAGGCGAGGGCAAGGAGTTTGAGAGCGCCGTCTTAGAAAGCGCGTATTTAGGATACGTAAGGGCGCTGGGCAGGGATTACGACGTGCTGTTTATCGGCGGAAGTAGACTTGAAGCGGGCGCTTTAAACGAGCTCATCGAGAGCAACATCAGGGTGAATAAAGAAATTTTATTCACCCCCGTGCTGCGCTCATATGATTTCACGCAGACGGATATTTATAGCATTTTTGCCTCACGCACGAGCCTCTTTGCGATACGAAATTCTTTGAAAAATAAATTTAATATTGCTCTTAAGCGCGCGCTAGATATATTTTTAATCTTAATTGCGCTGCCAATTTGGCTGCCTCTTTTCGCACTCACTGCGCTCGTGGTAAAATTTGACGACCCCGATGAGCGAGTATTTTTTTTACAGCCAAGGCTTGGACTACATGGCAAAAAGTTTATGTGTTTTAAATTTAGATCCATGCATTCCGATCAGAGCTTTATGGAGGAGTGGCTAAATGATAATCCAGGTGAAGTCGAACATTACGCTATTTTTAAAAAGTATAAAAATGACCCCAGAATTACTAAAATTGGTAAAATTTTAAGAAAGACATCTTTAGACGAACTGCCCCAGATTATCAATGTTTTAAAAGGTGATATGAGTATTGTTGGGCCTAGACCGTATCTACCCTGTGAGGAGGGCGAGTTTAAGAATAATACGGATCTCATCCTGGCCGTCAAGCCCGGCATTACGGGGCTTTGGCAGGTGAGCGGGCGCAGCGACGTGGATTTTGCGACCAGAGCCGGCATGGATACGTGGTATATGAAAAACTGGTCGATCTGGAACGACATCGTCATTATTTTAAAAACTTTCAAGGTCGTTTTGGCGCGCGAAGGGGCAAGCTAGATTGCAAAATTGGAGAAAATATAACAGTATAATTATTATGAAAGCTATAAGATTAATTTACTAAATTTAGTGAAAAAGATATGTAAATATAAAAGCAAATTTGTATGGCGGTTTACAAATTTTACTGCGCTTAGGCTTTTGTGCATGCTATTTGCCATGCCGCAGTATAAAACAACGGCTTTGATAGATAGGATTATTAAAAGATAAACTCTCAAAAGAGCATAAAAATATCCTGGACGCTTATTTAGTAAAGGCAAGGATAGTATAATACCCGATAGATTACCGGAGTTGCAACGCGACTTGATAAATTTGCAAACTAACGAGCTTGGTGAACTTCTTGAGCAAAAAACCATTTTAGAGCTTTCGTTGAAGCCGTATAATTATCAAAATACTCATATAGTCGCAGAAATAATTGCTTCCGATAATCCGGCAAGGCCTAAAAAATTAATAATCTTAGCTATATCTGTAGTGCTAGGGCTTATGATCTCCACCTTCGCAGTGCTGATTTATGATAAATTCAAAACCGATCACATCAAAGACTCTTAAAAAGCATCTTGTTTGCAAGGTATTTCGTTTGGTATAAAGGCGGCTTGGGCAAACTGTTGCTAAAAGATGACGTCTCGGGTAAATATCATCCTAAATAAAACGGACGGCAAATACACCGCAGCGAAATCTGCAGGGCGATTTTCGGGGATCAAAATGTATTTTGCCGGAGTAGACATCGAGAACAAAGGCGCTTTTTCACACTTGAGCGGCAACTGTAAAGAAATTGACTTGCGCACAGACGCACTTCGCTTGCGCCCGCTATCAAAACGATGAGTTGTTTGAAAAAAATGTAAAGTGATTAAATTTTACCTGAGTTTACGAAATTTTATAAAAAGCCCCGAGATCGGGGCTTAAATATTACATAGATTTTTTGGCTTTTTTAGCTTTTGCTTTTCCGTGAGCCCTAGGAGAGCGGTTTGAGATGATCGGTTTGCCGTCAGGATATTTTTTCTGTACGTGGCTCATCGGCATCGAAGCATTGCTGCTAGCGCCGTATTTTTCGCCGTTCGTGAAGTATTTACGCATAGTCTCTTTCCATCTCTTCGCATATTTGTTAGCGCGAGGCGAGTCGTTTAAAATGTCCTCGTAGTCGTAAATCCTCTCGTAAAAATCGTTCGTTAGCTGATCGTTGATAGTGATCCTGCCGTGATCGATCGAAATGCCCAAATATACGCCGGTCTGCTCGCCCGGAGTTACCATCCAAGCGGAGATGTCCGGTAGATCGGTAGCTCTGCCCGTCCTTCTGCCTACGCCGCCGAATGCCGCGCCTGCATTTGCTTCCAGCGTCTCTTCGCCGGTGAAAATATCCTGATAAGACTTAGTCGTGTGGAAGATCATCACGATGTCGCTGGTCTCATAACCCGCTTGCAAGCCCACGCCGTAGCCTTTATAGTTGATAAAAATCGGCGAGCTCCATTCTCCGTTATCGCCTTTGACGCTGAAAATTCCATCGCCGTATTGTAGCGACGCGCCTGCAGCTAGGCGTTTTACGTCGGTTAGGATAGCGACCGCTTTAGCGCTGGTGAGATACCTCGGGTCTATGCCGAAGTTGTTAGCCGCTACGAAAGATCTAACGACGTTAGTAGCTGCCGTAACCTCTTGATTTGCCACGACGTCCGCGTGCAAAAAACTGCAAAGTGCAACAGATGCTAGAAGCAAAAACTTTTTCATCATTTAATCCTTTTAAAATTGAATTTTCGTTATTATAACAGCAATTTCATCTTTTTTAGCTAATTTTTAACAAAAAATTGATGAAAAATAACGAATTTTGGAAAATTTATGAAAATT
>CAUUKU010000100.1:0-7300 GCA_963545665.1 uncultured Campylobacter sp.
GTTTTACCCTTACGATTTTGTGCGTGCAGGGGCGCGATCTGCGCCTTAGTGACGATAAGCTTTTGATTTATCGAAATTTTACGAATAAGCTTTATAACGCGAGCAAATTTTTGCTTTTAAACGCCTCTAAATTTGACGATTTGGACGCGGCGCGGATCAAAACGAGCCTCGGCAAATATATGCTTTCGCGCTTTAACTGCTGCGTGGGCGCGGTGCGGGAAAATTTAGACGAATACCGCTTCAACGACGCTGCGACCGAGCTTTATAAGTTTTTTTGGGACGAGTTTTGCGACTGGGGCATCGAGCTTAGCAAGGCGGACAAGGCCGCGATTGGCGAGCTAGGGATGATTTTTAAAGAAGCGATGAAGTTGCTAAGCCCGTTTATGCCGTTTCTAAGCGAGTATCTGTATCAGGAGCTAAGCGGCACGAAGCTGCAAGATGCGTGCTCTATCATGGTGATGCGATACCCGCAGCCAGGTGGGCGCGACGAGCGGATCGAGGAGCTATTTTCGCTTCTTATAGAAGCGATCGTTAGCATTCGCCGCGCAAAGGCGACGATCGAGCTCGGCAATGCGCGCGTAGCCAAAGCCTACGTCAAATCCGCAGTCGATCTAAGCGCTGCTGCGGATTACATCAAAACGCTTGCAAAGGTCGATGAAGTGGAATTTACGCAGCAAAATATCGCAAATTCCGTCCGCGACGTAAGCGAGAGGCTAGAAACTTTCGTGCCGCTTGAAGGGGTCGATCTTAGCGGCGTGATTTCGCGCCTTAACGCGCAAAAAGCCAAGCTGCAAAAAGAGATCGAAAAGCTCTCTGCGATGCTCGACAATGAAAAATTTATCTCCTCCGCGCCTGCCGCCGTCGTCGCCGCAAACCGCGAAAGCCTGGCCTCCGCGCAGGAAAAGATGCAAAAAATTTGCGCCGAGCTGGCAAGCTTAGGGGCGGCGGATTGATAAAATTTAGCGTTAGGACCTGGCGGACCCAGACGGCGCCTTGAGCGGTTAAATTTGACCTGCAGCGCGCCGTTTTACGCGCTAAATTTTAAAATTTGAAGGATGAAAGATGAGCGGAAAAATAAAAATAGCGGTTTTGGGATATGGAAATTTAGGTCGCGGCGTGGAGCTTGCCGCGCGAAATAGCAAGGATTTAGAGCTTTCGGCGGTGTTTTCTCGTCGCGAGCCGCACAGCGTGAAAACGTGCGGCACACCGGTATTTAGCGCGGATGAAATTTTATCGCACAAGGGCGAATTTGACGTTTTGGTGCTTTGCGGCGGTAGCGCGACGGATCTGCCGACGCAGACGCCCGAATTTGCGCAGAGCTTTAACGTCGTCGATAGCTTCGATACGCACGCAAAAATCCCGGAGCACTTCGCCGCTGTGGACGCCGCCGCCAAAGCGGGCGGAAATGTGGGCATTATCGCCGTAGGCTGGGATCCGGGGCTATTTTCGCTAAATAGACTGTTCGGCGAGAGCGTGCTACAAAACGGCAGCAGTTATACATTTTGGGGTAAAGGCGTGAGCCAAGGTCACTCAGACGCCATCCGCAGGATCGAGGGCGTCGTGGATGCACGCCAATACACCGTGCCGATAGAAAGCGCCTTGAAGCGAGTTCGCGCAGGCGAAAACCCGAGACTTAGCACGCGCGAAAAACACCTGCGCGAGTGCTACGTCGTAGCCGAGGACGGCGCCGATAAAGCGCGCATTGAGCAAGAGATAAAAACGATGCCAAACTACTTCGCCGACTACGACACGAGCGTGCATTTTATCGATATTGCGACGCTTAAAAAAGAGCACGGCGGCATCCCTCACGGAGGATTCGTCTTGCGAAGCGGAGCGACGGGCGAGCGCGGCGAAAATAAACACCTGATCGAGTTTTCGCTAAAGCTTGATTCAAATCCAGAATTTACCGCAAGCGTGCTCGTAGCCTACGCCCGCGCGGCGTATCGTCTGGCACAAAGCGGCCAAAGCGGCGCATTTAGCGTATTTGACATCGCTCCGGCGCTTCTTTCGCCAAAGAGCGCCGATGAACTAAGGCGCGAAATTTTATAAATTTCAGGAGGCGTTTCGGCGGAATTACGAACGAGGAATTTTGAGTGATAAAGATAGAAAATTTAAAGAAATTTTACGGCAAAGCCTGCGTGATCGACGATGTAAGCCTAGAGGTAAAGCAGGGTGAAATTTTTGCCATCGTCGGCCACAGCGGCGCTGGTAAAAGCACGCTGCTGCGCTGCATAAACGGGCTTGAGGATTATCAAGAAGGAAGCCTTAAAGTAGAGGGCAGGGAGGTACGAGAGCTAAGTGCCGCTGAGATCCGCGAGCTACGTAAAAATATCGGTATGATTTTTCAGCACTTCGCGCTGATGAGCCGCCGCAGCGTCGCGCAAAACGTCGCCACGCCGTTAGCATTTTGGGGCTATTCGAATGATCACACGAAGCGCCGCGTAGCCGAGCTTTTGGAGCTCGTGGGGCTTGCAGATAAAGCAAATGCCTATCCCAGCGAGCTTAGCGGCGGACAGAAGCAGCGCGTGGCGATTGCGCGCGCGCTTGCTTTGAGCCCTAAAATTTTGCTTTCCGATGAGGCGACCTCGGCGCTTGATCCCAACACCACCGCTCAAATTTTATCGCTTCTGCGCCGCATCAATCGCGAGCTAGGCATTACGATCGTGCTCGTCACGCACGAGATGGAGGTCGTAAAGGGCATCGCGCAGCGGGCGATCCTGCTTAAGGGCGGGCGCGTGAGCAACTCGGGCGATATCGTCTCGCTGTTTCTGCACCCGGATGAGAATATGAAGGAGTTTTTGGGCGAGGAGGAGGTGCTGCCCGCAAACGGCGTGAATATCAGGCTCTTTTTCCCGCCCGCAGTTGCGTTTGACAGCGTGATCACGCACATGGCGCGCGCTTTGGAGATAAATTTTAATATCGTCTGGGGCAAGCTCGAGCGCCTCGATAAAAACGTCGTCGGAAGCCTCGTGATCAACGTAGAGCCCGCACACGTCGCGCGCGTGGAGGAGTTTATCAAAAACGCGGGCGTGATCTACGAGATCGTAAGCGAGGATGAGATCAAAGATCGCGCCCTTTCGTAGGCGTAAAATTTTATATTTTTGCTATCGCTCGCAGCACCGGACATCGCGGCGTTGTCGCCTTTTGCGGGCGTTAAATTTACCTTTTTGCGGGTTTGTTGCGCGCTCGCGCTGGATAAAATTTATGACGGCTCCTGAAATTTATAACGGCGCCGAAGAGCGCGAGCGACGCGAGAACGCGCGGGCATCAAAATCCGCCGCGCCGCACTCGCATTAAATTCCGCCGCGCGGGCGGTAGTAGTATGGATAGCACGAGATAGCGTGCGGACGGCGCGCGAGTGCACATAGCGCGAAACGGCGTGCAGAATTTTATCTCAGGCGTAGGCACGGCCGCCGCATCTTGGGGCGTGAAATTTTTAGGCTCAGAATTTTAAGGCGCGAAATTTTAAGGCGCGAAATTCTGCGGCATGCCGTTTAGAAGAAGATTGCGTGCGCAGCGACTCGGACTATCTAACCTAAATTCTGCGGCATGCCGTTTCGGGGCGTAAAATTTATAGTGCAGGATTTTAGGCGTGAAATTTTATCTCGTCCTCGCGCAGTGTTTTATAGCGCAAAATTTATGGCGCGAAATTTTAAAGCATGGAATTCGCGTCGCAGAAGCTCGGAGCGTGAAATTTCAAAGGCTACCTTGGGCTCGCGCTGAAGGAAAATGACGACGCGCGGAGGTTTGAAGCGCAAAATTTCAAAGCGCTTTGATTTGCGGCGTGAAGCAGGAATGCGCGTAGGTGTAAATTCCAAGCATCAAAATTCAAAAGCGCGGCGCGAAATTTGCTTTTTGTCTCGGCGCTGCATTTCGGCGCGCGGAATTTTGTCGTTGCGCAGGCTGCGTTAAATTTTATTTCGTCTCTGCGACGTATCTGAAGGCGTGAAATTTTAAACTGCTTCGCCGCGCGTGGAATTTTAAGCGCGAGATTTTACTTCGGCGCAGTCGCGACTTTAAAATTTAAAATTTGCGCTTTAAATTTTATCGGTTGCGGCGAGCGTTTTTAAAATTGTTGGTCGCCGCGGCAGGCGGATCTAAAAGCTTGCGCGACACTGCGAGCTCGAAGGCTAAACGCGTGAAATTTAACGACTGCGCCGCGGCATTATAAAATTTTATCGGTTGCAGCGAGCGCTTTAAAATTTCGATATAATTGCGGCGATGCACGGTCGGCGTACGCCATCTGCGGCTTAGGTTTGAGCGTAAATTTTGATTAGTCGTAGTAAGCGATTTAAATTTCAGGGATTGCGGCCGAAAGACCGAATTTAAGCCGCTTTACGGGGCGTTTGAATTTGAATGTGAAATTTTTTGGAATTTCACGCATGCTTCACTTTTGCGGAAGTATAATTCCGCTATATTTTTTTAAGGAGTATGTATGAAAAAACTAACATTGTTGGCGCTTGGCGCGCTATTAGCAGGCACTTTTGCCGTAGCTGCCGATATGGGAGGCGACATGGGTAAGAAGGACGATAAGATGGCCACCGAGCATAAGCATCAAGACGGCTCTGCTTGCACATGCAACCACAAAAAAGGCGAGCATGCGCACAAGGATGAGATGAAGAAAGACGATATGAAAAAAGGCGACATGAAAGACGACGCTAAAAAAGAGACCAAACCGGTGATGTAATGAATAAAATTTTGCTCGTAGAAGACGACGAGACGCTTTGCGATCTCATCGGCGAATATTTAAGAAACGCAGGCTTTGACGTGTGCGTTTGCAGCGACGCTCAAAGCGCCGCAGATCTCGCCTACGAGCAAAATTTCGACCTATTTATCTTTGACGTGAAAATTCCCAAAGGCGACGGATTTTCACTTTTAAAAGACCTGCGCAAGACGGGCGATCGCACCCCCGCGATATTCGCCACGTCGCTAAATACGCTCGATGACCTTGAGGTCGGTTTTAAAAGCGGCTGCGACGACTATCTCAAAAAACCGTATGAACTAAAAGAGCTTATGCTGCGCGTTAATTCGCTCATAAAGCGAAATTTCAGCCACAATTTCGATGATTTCGTGACTATCGACGACGAGTTTAAATTTTATTTTGCAAGCAAAGAGCTACGCAGATCGGGCGTGCCCGTCGCGCTTTCAAACAAAGAGCGCGAGCTGCTGGCGCTTTTTTTGCAAAATAAAAACAGACTTTTGAGCAAGGATGAAATTTTCTCCGCGATCTATACATTCGACGAGACGCCGAGCGAAGAGGCGCTGCGAACTTACATCAAAAATCTACGCCGCGTCCTAGGCGAATCGCGCATCGTCAATCGCAGAAACGCAGGCTATCTGTATGTCTGAAAAAAACGCTCTGGTTTTAAAAATTTTATCTCTTTATCTCATCACGAGCGCGCTATTTTTAGGCTATTTTTTTAATAACCACTACGAGATGAAAAAGCAAAGCCTGCTTGATCCGAAGATTAAAGATTTAAAAGAGATCAAGATGATGATGTATATGAAAGCGAGCATGGACGGGCTTGATAGCCTCGATAACTTTGAGCGCGAAAAGGGCGTGCGCGCGTGCATCATCTCACAAGACGGTAAGCAAATTTACGGATGCGACGGCGAGCTATCCGCGCTAAATCCGTCAAATTTACAGGGCGAGTTCGTCCTAGACGGCAAGATCGCGATCTATGAAAATCTCCAAAACATGGAGGAGCGAAACGCCTTTTCCAAGGCCAAAATCATCCTTTTAGGCAGCGACGTGCAGGGACAGATCATGATGCTACGCGCGAAGATGATCGCGCTTTTGGCGCTGCTTTTGAGCGTGATCACGGGCATTGCGTTTTATTTGGTCAAGCTCGGTACCGAGCCGCTTTACGACAAGATCGACACGCTTAATCGCTTCATCAAAGACAGCACGCACGAGATCAACACGCCGCTTAGCATCATCTCGATGAGCGTCGAGACGACGTGCAAGGAGGAGCTTAGCGAATACAACGCCAAGCGGATCAAAAATATCGATCTGGCCGCCAAGACCCTCTCTCGGATCTACGAGGACCTCGTCTTTTTGACGTTCGGGCTGAAAAAGGAGGCGCCGCGCGAGCTTTTGGACCTAAAAAAGCTGATCGCCTCTAGAAGCGAGTATTTCGCGCCCTTTATACAAAAGCGCAAACTTCGCTTGGAATCGAGCCTAGGCGAGGCGACGATAGTAGCCAACGGCTATGAAATTTCGCGCCTCATCGATAATCTTTTCAGCAACGCCGTAAAATACGCCGACGCGGGCGGGCTCGTGCGCATAAAGCTCAGTGCGGGACATTTTGAGATCTCAAACAGCGGCGAGGGGATCGACAAGAAAGCAGGCGACGAAATTTTTAAGCGTTTCGCGCGCTTTAACTCAAGCGAGGGCGGCTTTGGCATCGGGCTTAGCATCGTAAGGGCGATCTGCAAAAAATACAAAATCGACGTCGGCTACGAAAGCGTGCCGGGCGAGATAACGACCTTCCGCCTTACGTGGCGCGAATAAAATTTCAAAATTTAGTAAAATTTTAAAATTTGAAAACGGCCGCTTGCGGTTTAAATTTAATCGCCGCTTGACTGCTTGTCGTTTTTATTCCGCGATATATAAATTCCGCGAGCGATCTTGGATATGAAAAGTGTAATAAAAACGGTCGCACATGAAAAAATATCCCCGCGACCGACATCTGGCCAAACAGGCTCTCTGCTTTCAAATTTCGGGAATGTCCGACCATTGCCTGCTCTGCGACAGATGCCGTTTACGGCAAAATCGGCGGTAAAGTAATCCCTAAATATCCTATAAATATGCCGAAAAAACAGAGCAGCTGCGTCTTTATGTCCCGGGCTCTCTTTTTTCGTATAAAAACGAACTTATCGGTATGAATATCCAGCTTATCACGAAAAATCCCGCAAGGCTGATCCGCAATGCCGCGACGTAAAATTCCGCAAGCTGCGTATGCAGGCTTATTTTGTCGATTGCGGCGATGTTTGGAAAAAACTGCTTCATAAATTTAACGAAGTCCGCGCATGCCGCGCTTGCGTCTAAAATATTTTCGGGCAGCACGAATACGCTAAGCGCCGTGATCGCGAGCAGCGCAAAAACCGCCGCGTAAAGTCGCCCGAAAATTTAATAAATTTCGTATCGGGATACGGCGCATCTTGCTACCGTGCGTCTTGAGAATTCGACAGATCGCCCGTCACTTTCTACTTTAATAAATCTTTGCGGCAAAACCCGCCTCGTGCTAAATTTTACGAGTAGGATTTTAAAATTTTATGCCTTATCGTTCGGTAAAAT